>JABDPJ010000276.1 GCA_013042835.1 Lysobacterales bacterium | reverse complement strand
ACAGAGGAATCCGTGGGGGCTACAGGAATTAACGCACTTTGACCTTGATGATTTCTTCCCCGTTCTCGTCGCTCAAGTGAACGGCGCAAGCGATGCAGGGATCAAAACTGTGGATCGTGCGAAGAATCTCTACGGGTTGTTTGACATCATGTAGTTGGTGATTGTCTTCCAACGCGGCTTCATAGGCACCCGGTTGTCCGGTGGAGTCCCGGGGACCCGCGTTCCAGGTGCTCGGAACCACGGCCTGGTAGTTCTTGATGGTTTCGTCTTCAATAACGATCCAATGAGCCAGGCCACCACGCGGCGCCTCCATGAAACCAACGCCCTGCGCTTTCTTCGGCCAGCTCGAGGGCTCCCAAAGCACTTCATTGAAAGTGCGTGTATCCCCTGCCTTGACGTTCACCACCAGGTCGTCAAACCAGCCCTGCATGGCGTCCGCGAATACCTTGGTCTCAAGCGTGCGTGCCGCGGTCCGGCCCAGCGTCGAGAACAGGGCATCGACGGGGATGTCCAACGTGCTGAGCGTCATGTTGACCAACTCCTGGGTCTGCTCATGTCCGCTGGCATAGAGCATCAGTACCCGTGCCAGCGGCCCGACTTCCATCGCATGGCCTTTCCAGCGGGGTGACTTCAGCCACGAATAGGACTGTTCAACATCCAGGTGTTCATAGGGCGGCTGGGGGCCGGTGTAATTCAGGCTGGTCTCTCCCTCGTAGGGATGCAGCCCGGCGTCTTTTCCGTCTTTATAGTCATACCAGGAATGCGAGACGTATTCCTGGATTTCATCCGCCGCGTTCATGTCAACCTCGTGAATGGTGCTCAAATCGCGGTTGAGGATTGCACCGGCCGGGATCATGAAGCCGCTTGGGTCTTCCATGCCGTTGGATGGAAAATCACCATAGGTCATGAAGTTACCCAGGCCTTCCCCCCTGCTTCCCCAGTCCTTGTAGAAACTCGCGATCGCGAGTGTATCCGGAACGTATACCTGCTCGACGAACACTTTCATCTGGTTGATGATATCCTGGACCTGTGAAAGCTTTTTCGCATTGATCGCCGAGTCGGAATTCAGATCGATCGCGCAGGGAACCCCGCCAACGACAAAATTGGGATGCGGGTTTTTACCTCCAAAAATCGTATGCAGGCGCGCGACATCACGCTGCCAGGACAAGGCCTCGAGATAGTGCGAAACGGCCATCAGGTTGGCCTCCGCCGGCAGTTTATAGGCCGGGTGCCCCCAATACGCCTTGGCGAATATGCCCAACTGCCCGGCTTCAACGAAACCCTTCAGTTTTTTCTGCATATCGGCAAAGTAACCGGGTGATGACTTCGGATAACTGCTCAGTGACTGGGCCAGCTCCGAGGTTGCCTTCGGATCGGCGCCCAGGGCGGAAACAACATCCACCCAGTCCAGGGCATGCAGGTGATAGAAATGCATCACATGATCATGGATATACTGGGCTCCCGCCATCAGGTTGCGAATCAGATCCGCATTCCGGGGTATTTGATAGCTCAGGGCGTTTTCCACCGAGCGAATCGAGGCCAGCCCATGCACCAGCGTGCATACGCCGCATATCCGCTGTGCAAATGCCCAGGCATCCCTCGGGTCCCGGCCCTGGAGAATCACTTCGATACCACGCACCATGGTGCCGGATGAATATGCCTTGGCGATCCTGTCGCCTTCCATTTGAGCCTCTACCCGCAAATGGCCTTCAATTCGGGTGATCGGGTCAACTACGATGCGTTCGCTCATATTATTTTCTCTCTGCTTATGCTTTCAGATAGTCGGTCAATGCCTGCCACTGCCACTCACATTCCGTATGCGCCGAATGTTGCTCGGAATCGTCATCAATCAGCATGCTTGTGTAGGCCATACGTGCGCTCATGGCCGCCTGCCAGGCCGGACCGCCGACTCTCGCATGGTCAGGCGAGGTCGTCGCGGCGACTGCGGCGCGCGCCACGAAGTATCCTGCCTGGTCGGTCCAGTGCCCCTCCGCCCCGCAGCGTGCGTGGCTGTCAAAGGTGACCGCGTGGGCGATTTTATGGGCCGCTGCGAGTTCTTCCTGCGTGGCGTCCGGGTCGCCTGCGGCCTTGATGACACGCTCCAGCCGTTTGTCATCGCTCAGATGCAGAACGTGTTTAACGAACAATGCCGCTACCTGCCTTTGTTGAACATCACCGAGGGACTCGAGAACCTTTTTGAAATCCGCTTCATTGTTTATACGACTCATTTCATCCTGCTCCTTCACAGTCAATCTTCAGCCAGGTGTTCCGCGATCGTTTCGGTCAGGCTTAACAGGGGAATATCCATGTTGTGTTCCTCAAGCCCGTCTTCGAGGTGGATGCGGCAGTTGGAACATGCGCTGATAATCCCGTCCGGTCTGATTTCTTCCAACTGGGCCTTTTTCCGGTCAAACACCTTCAGGCGAATCTCATCAGCCCGTTCGTTTGCACTGACGCCGCCACCGGCTCCGCAGCACCAGTTCATCTTGCCGCCATCCGGCATCTCGACAAAATCCTCCGCGAACATGTCTATCAGTTTGCGTGGTTCATCGATCACGCCGCCGCGGCGCGAAATCTGGCACGGGTCGTGGTAGGTGAGTTTTTGAGATTCCTTGCCGGAGAGTTTCAACCGGCCATCCTTGCGCAACTCATCCAGTACTTCCAGGATGTGCCGGACTTTGAAGTTAAAAGGCTTGCCGACCAGGTTGGGGCCGTCCCAGCGGATCGCCATATAGGCGTGGCCGCACTCGGGGCTGATGACTGTTTTGACCCTGAGCTTGTCAGCAACATCGACAATCCGCTGGACCAGTTCGGCCGCAATATCGGAAACGCCGATCTGGATCCCGCTATTAGTGGCTTCAAAAGCTTCTGATGATATTGTCCAGGTGACACCCGCCTTTGCAAATATTTTCGCCACCGCCTCGATGAATTCAGGAAAGTTCATGATTTCCATCGACGACAACAGCAGCATGTATTCCACGTCCTCTACATCGACGGGGATTTTTAAACCGGTATCTTCCTCGACATGCTTGATCTGGGCGCGCAACGCCGGCCACCTGACACCCATTGGGCTGCCGATGGTCACTGAACGGTTGGTGGCGCCAATCAATCCCTCGGGCGCCTGGCCCGCGGCTGCCATCCCCTCGCGGGTTTTGCGTATCATCAAGGCAATGTCGTTGCCTACCGGACAGACCATTGAACATCGTCCACACAGCGTGCAACTGTCATAGACCAATTCCTGCCATTCCTCCAGAAGGGCATCGTCGACTTTCTTCGTCAGGCCAACCATCTTGCCGAGGCGGCCCATCAATGTGAATTCGGATTTCCAGATACGGCGCAATGGTTCGGTCTTGTTGATCGGTGTTCTCTTGGGGTCACCCGTCTCGGTGTAGAACAGGCAAGCCTCCGAACATAAACCGCAATGAACGCAACTGCTAAAGAAGGCGGCAACACTCGAATCCACCTGCCTTTTGAATGCATTGATGCCTTTTTCGATGGAAGCGCTCATGATGCAACCCCCCTGTAGCCTGAAATTGCGCCGTTATACCAGCGCGCGATGAACAACGTAAAAGCGTGCATCAGCTTGGTGAAGGGAAAAACCACCAGCAATAATTCAACACTCAATATGTGCACCGCCAGCAAAGTCGGCGCTGTCATGCCAATACGATGGAAAGCGATGTAGCCCGTTATCACCGGCAGGAAGGTCACAAACCAGGTCAACAGGTCTTCGAAATTGGTCAGGTACCGCATCACCCTGTTGGTCAGCCGGTTCACCAGGGTTACCAGCATGGCAATAATGGTGATGACGGCGAAGGCATCGATCACTGCCGTCGGCGCCGATGGCCAGCCAAAGCCTATGATGTCTTTCAAAAACAGGATATGCGGGGCCGAGAGAAAGCAGACCACGAACAGGCCGATGTGGAAAGCATAACCGGAGACGATGGTGACACTGGAGCGTTTGAACGTCGTCCTGTCCGGCACGGTTCGCGTGATCATTGTCTTCAATCCGCTGGACATTTCGCCCCCCTTGGCCTCGGCAAGGTTGGCTTTTCTGCCCAACAACAATATCTCCAATACCCGGATCACGACACCGGCAACAAAGATGATGGTTGCAATCTGCAGTCCAGGTCCACGCGCCCAACTCAGAAGCTCGATTTCCGTCATTGTCTCTTCCTCACTTTTCCTTGCTCATCAAGTTCCACTACCGCTCATTCTTGTGTCAGATCATCAATAGTGGTCTTGATATGAATCTTGTTGCTGGCATTTTTCTTGCCACGGTTCAATGCACTGACCGCAACACCTGCTGCTGCCGCGCCGGCGGCCGCATAGACTGCCGTTTTCGAAAGGTCCTCGGTCGGCAAGGACAGGGCCTTGTAGAAACCGCCGCCATCCCAGAAGTCGGGCTCCGAGCAGCCGATACACGGGTGTCCGGATTCGATCGGGAAACTGGTGCCGTTATTCCACTTGGTTGTCGCGCAGGCGTTGTAAGTCGTCGGTCCTTTGCAACCCAGCTTGTACAGACACCAGCCTTTCTTGGCGCCTTCATCATCGAAGGTCTCTGCAAACTGACCCTTGTCATAAAACGGCCGCCGGTAGCAGCGGTCATGAATGCTCTGGCCATAGAAAACTTTGGGCCGGCCAATATGGTCAAGCTCCGGAATCGCGCCAAACGTCAGGTAATGCGCCAGCACACCGGTAATTACGACAGGGATGGGGGGACAGCCCGGTACGTTGATGATGGGTTTATCCTTGATGATGTCCTTCACCGAGACCGCGCCAGTCGGATTCGGATTGGCATGCGGGATACCGCCGTAGGTGGCGCATGTGCCGACTGCAACAATCGCGGCTGCACCCTTTGCACTCTCGGTCAGCATGTCCAGGTTGCTGATACCGGCGATGGTTGAATACCCCGGGTTATCCAGCGGAATGGAACCGTCTACCACCAGCAGGTAGTTGCCGAAGTTCTCTTCCATCGCAACCTCACGCGCTGCCTCCGCCGCATGGCCGGAAGCTGCTTGAAGCGTATGGTGATAATCAAGGGAAATGGCATCGAAAATCAGGCTCTCCACGGTGGATGTATGGGCCCGTGTCAACGATTCAGTGCAGCCTGTGCATTCCTGGAAAGACAACCAGATGACCGAAGGCCGCCTGGCGTTTTCCAGGGCATTGGCAATCATCGGAATCATCGAGGGCGGCAGCGCCATCATCGATGCCGTGGTGGCACAGAACTTCATGAAACTGCGCCGGGAAACCCCCTGGCTGCGTAACGATTCTCCGAGGGTTCCACCAAGCGGGTTACCCTGTTGGGGGTTTCCATCTTTCAGAAGTAAATCCTTCTTCATGTTTCCGTCTCCGCGTTTATGACGTAGCTTGTTTTTGTAACTCTTCGTTCAATGTTTCCAGTGCGCCGGCCATATCCTCACGCTGTGACCTGAGGATGGCCGGCAATTCTGTTATTTCGATGAAGCGGCTGACGACCACGTGGTCTTCGTTGTAATGACTGGTCAACCAGACACCGGCAAAACGGGTCTCGTAAATATCACTCGGCCCAAGCGCCTCCAGGCGGGCGTTGATTTCACCTTTTCCCAGGGCCTCGATAATGGCCTCTTCTTCGCCCGGGGCGAGCGGAATACTGCGCAAATCGATGATGCTGGCCTTGCCGCTTTCCAGCAGCGCCGCCAGTGCATGGCGTATCTCGTGTAACAGGGGTTGAACATTCTGGGTCAGTTCATCACCCATTTGGATATTGAACTGCGTGATGCCAACCGAACTCACAGCGCCACTCCTGACGCGTGCCCATCACGCGTGTCCGTATTGACCATGGCCCGTTGCAGGGTTGCAGCAGAAAATTCCGCCGGGTGCCATTGGCTGAGCAATTCAACCGCTTGTTCAACGGCGACGGCTAAAGCCTGCTCCACAGCCGGTGTTGGCGACATTCCCCAGTCGATACGATCGGGCTGAATACCGATCAGCGCGCGATTGGCCGGCAGGGATTCGGTCAGGCGTGCAATGTCAAACAAATCGAGCAGGCCGACTTCATGGGGACTGCGCCTGGCGGCACCCAGAAATGCATCCATTTGCCCGCCCGCCATGGTTCTCACGGTTCCCGCAGGCGCTTTCAATTCAGCTGCATCAAAGACGATGAGGTTGTCGCAATCCTCAATATATGCAGCGAGCGTAAAACTTAAGGTTCCGCCGTCGATATAAGTAAGGTTTGCCGGGTGTGGATGGTATGATTGCAACAAGTTCAGGGCGTGGATTCCCGCCCCCTCATCGGTGAGGAGGGAATTGCCGATACCAAGTATGAGCGTATTGGGAATCTTCAAAATTGATTGCTCTATTATTCTGATTCTAATCATAGGGCAACGCGTGATGCGACAAATTGACGCAGATCAAGATATGTTAAGTAAATCTAATATAGGGTTATATTGCATTTGAACGCGATTATCTCGGTGTCGCGAATGGTCTTAACCAACCGGTGGAGTGTACGTGTTTAGCGTCATTTTTTTAGGTTTCCTGATCGGCATGCAGCACGCGATGGAGGCTGACCACGTCGCCGCCGTGGCGTCCCTGGCAACGCAAAGCCGTTCCATCGGGTCCACCGCGAGACAGGGCGCCGCCTGGGGTGCGGGACATGCGCTAACGCTTTTCCTGTTTGGTGGTTTCGTGCTGGCCATGGACACACTGGTGCCGGAACACTTTGCCCAGGGATTGGAGCTTGCAGTCGGTTTCATGCTGGTTTTGCTCGGCACGGACGTATTGCGCCGGCTGCTTCGGGACCGTATTCATTTTCACCTGCATCGGCACGACAGCACGGTTCACTTCCACGCCCATTCCCACGCCGGCGGGGGGGCGCACGAAGACGATCCGCACCAACACGAACATCCGCAAAGGTTTCCATTGCGCGCCATGCTGGTCGGCATGATGCACGGCATGGCTGGCTCTGCGGCCCTGATCATCCTGGCCCTGAACAGTGTGACATCCATGGCCCAGGGTATACTGTACATCGCCCTTTTCGGTATCGGATCCATCCTGGGTATGGCCATACTCGCAGCGGTGATCAGCCTGCCGTTGAGGTACTCACCGCGCGGCCTGACATGGGCCCATAACGGCCTCAAGGCCGCAGTCGGATTTGTCACCATCGGGCTTGGCGGCAAATTGATTTATGAACTTGGGATTGTTCAGGGCTTGCTCACCGGTGCGTGACGGGGTCGCCGGCCGCTCACAAGGCAAGCGTCCGTGAATGTGTTTTGTCGCCCTCGTTATGGCATATTTTTTATGTTTTAATTGGCTTTGATTAAAGAGGAAAGAACGACCATGTGCCTTGGCATTCCCATGCAAATACGCAAAATCGATGGCTTCAACGCCAGCTGCGAGGCCAAGGGCGTGCAGCGTGACGTCAGCCTGTTCATGCTGCAGGACGAAGCCCTCGATATAGATGACTTTGTCGTTGTCCATGTCGGCTATGCAATCCAGAAAATCAGCCCGCAGGAAGCACAGACGGCCTGGGAACTATATGACCAGATGCTGGCGGCAGATTAGACGCGTTAACGACAGGCAATTGAACAACAGAGATACGATAAACGGAGCTAAAGATGTGTGATACCTGCGGATGCAACATTACCCAGGGCAACGAACACCTGGTATCTGCCGGCGGCAGGCTTGAAAAGACCGCGGATGGACGTGAGGCAATCACCGTTTTACACGGCCTGCTCGACGAGAACGACCACACGGCACGACACAACCGTGATCATTTCAACGCACATGGCGTCCTGGCCGTGAACCTGATGTCCTCACCCGGCGCCGGCAAGACGGCTTTGCTGGAGGCCACCATCAAGGAACTGGGCGATGAGTTTCGCATGGCGGTTATCGAAGGCGACCTGGAAACTGAAAACGACGCGGAACGGATTCGCAAACACGGTGTGACGGCCATCCAGATCACCACCGGCAGCGCCTGTCACCTGGATGCGCACATGGTGCATGATGCGCTCCACGGACTCGACCTGTCTGCATTTGATATCGTCTTTATCGAAAATGTCGGCAACCTGGTTTGCCCGGCCAGCTTTGACCTGGGCCAACACAACAATGTTGTCCTGTTGTCGGTACCGGAAGGCGATGACAAACCGGCCAAATACCCGGTGATGTTCCGCACCGCTGACATGGTCATGCTGAGCAAGGCCGACCTGCTGCCGGTACTGGAAGACTTCAGCCCGGCACGCGCCGAAGCATATTTGCGAAACCTGGCCAACCCAGCTCCGATGGTGCATGTCTCGGCCAAATCCGGAAGCGGAATGGCTGACTGGGCGCAATGGCTGCGTGAAACCATCGACCAACACCGTCAGGATTTGCAGTCTGAGCCAGCCGCCCGGTCCGGGCACCATCACTCGCATGATCATGATGCCGAACAGCATCACGGTCCAGATATTTCCCAAGCGTAGTTTCGATGACCGCAACTGCCGCACAGTGGCTCCAACGCATTCGTGAGTTGCCGCTGCAGGACACGATCAAAATCATGAATGTCTGTGGCGGACATGAGCGCTCGATCAGCATGGCCGGTTTGAGAAGCGCCCTGCCCGCCAATATCGAATTGATTCCGGGACCTGGTTGCCCGGTCTGTATCTGTCCTGAAGAGGATGTCTATGAAGCAATCCAGCTGGCATTGAAGGAAGACCTCATCCTGGTTGCTTTCGGCGACATGCTGCGCGTACCGGTCAATGTCGGCAAATCCGAGCCTCGCACACTCGCTGAAGCCAGGGCCCAGGGTGCCGATATCCGCCCGATCGCAACACCCACCGAAGCGGTCAAGACAGCGCGGGAAAATCCCGCTACACCCGTAGTGTTTTTTGCGGCGGGGTTCGAGACCACCACGGCGCCGGTGGCCTCCATGCTGGTTGAAGGTGTCCCGGACAACCTGTTCCTGTTGTTGTCCGGCCGCCTGACCTGGCCAGCCGTTGCCATGCTGCTGGATTCCGGCGAAGCCGGGTTTGATGCATTGATTGCACCCGGGCACGTCGCAACCGTCATGGGGCCGGAAGAGTGGCAGTTCGTGGTGGACAGGCACAACCTGCCGGCGGCCATTGCCGGTTTTACCAGCGAAAGCCTGCTATCGGCGATGTACTCGGTCCTGCGTCAATTGAGCGATGCCCGGTATTTCCTGGACAACTGTTACCCGGACCTGGTGCGCGAAGGCGGCAATCCATCTGCGCGCAGGCAACTGGCCAGGGCATTTGACGTCGGTGACGCCAACTGGCGCGGTGTCGGCAGCATTGCCAATTCGGGCTACTTCATCTCTTCTGAATACGTGCGGCATGACGCACGCAAAAGATTCCCGGGTTACGCCGACGACGCGCGCAAGCGCGCAGGGGAGATGCCGCCGGGCTGTGATTGCGCAGGCGTGGTGCTCGGCAGAATCTACCCCAATGAGTGCCGTTTGTACGGCAAGGCCTGCGTTCCGCGCAATCCCATCGGGCCCTGCATGGTTTCGGATGAGGGCGCTTGCCGGATCTGGTGGGCCAACGGTATACGTGAGCAGGTCAATCTGAAAAAACGGCAGGCTAACAGCTAGCCCGCTCATCGATGAGAATGGAACGGCAGCAGGAGGCCAAAACAATCATCCTGACAGGTGTGGTCCAGGGCGTTGGTTTCCGGCCGTTCATTTACCGTCATGCCCTCGACTGCAAGCTGCATGGCTGGGTGCGTAACTCATCCGGGCGGGTTGAAGTGTTCGTGCAGGGAAAACCCGAACGACTTCAGCAGTTTCTCGACACACTTATCGATGGCGCGCCGCCGCTCTCACGACCGGTTCTCGAGTCTGTCATACAAGCCGATTGTGCCGAATCCGTCGGGTTCCGCATATTGACCAGTCACGCCGATTCAGACGCTGACATTCATCTGCCCGCAGACCTCTTTACCTGCGTGGACTGTCTGCAGGAACTGAATGACCCGGCAGACCGCCGCTTCCGCTACCCGTTTATCAACTGTACCCAATGCGGGCCACGCTACACGCTGATCGAGGCGCTACCCTACGACCGCCCCAACACCAGCATGGCAGGGTTCCCCCTGTGCAAGCTGTGTAACGAGGAATATAGCGACCCGCTCAACCGGCGCTATCACGCCGAGCCGGTGGCCTGTGCACAATGCGGTCCGGCACTGACCTTCAATGAGGAAGGCAAGAACCCGGTTTTCGGCAACGAACCTTCCTTACAAGCCACAATCGAAGCATTGGCCGCCGGAAAGATACTGGCCATCAAGGGTATCGGCGGCTATCACCTGGTATGCGATGCGCGTTGCTGTGAAGCAGTCAACCAGTTGCGGGAAAGAAAACCACGCCCGCATAAGCCATTGGCAGTCATGTTTCCAGCCGCACCGGGTGACGAACTCAATGTCATTGAGAGCTACCTGTCACCGAGTGAACCAGAAGCACAACTGCTGGTTTCGCCGGCACGGCCCATCGTCCTGGTCCGCAAAAAACCGGGCACCGACCTGTCACCCGGCATCGCCCCGGGATTGAATGAAATCGGTGCGATGCTCCCATACAGCCCGTTGCACCATACGCTGCTGAGAGATTTTGGGGCACCGCTGGTTGCGACCTCCGCCAATCTGAGTGGCGAGCCCGTGTTGACGGAAAATGCGGATATAGAACAGCGGTTGTCACATGTCGCTGACGGTTATCTGCACCACGACAGGCCTATCGTCCGGCCCGCTGATGATCC
>JABDPJ010000274.1 GCA_013042835.1 Lysobacterales bacterium | reverse complement strand
CTGCCGGTTTCTATCGGCATAATCATCGCCTGCGTCATAATATTCCTGCTGCACAACGTCTCGGCCCAACTGGCATTGTGGCCCCTTTACAGCGGTTACTTCCAGCCCTGGCAACTGATCACTTACGCTTTTCTGCACGGTGGTTTCAACCACCTGTTTTTCAATATGTTCGCCCTGTGGATGTTTGGCTTGCCGGTGGAGAGGATCTGGGGAAGCCGAAAATTCGTCGAGTATTATTTCGTCTGCGTACTCGGCGCCGGGCTGATTCAATTACTGGTCCAGTACATCAGCGGCAATGTCTATCCCACCATTGGCGCCTCCGGTGCAGTTTTCGGATTATTGCTGGCCTATGGTGTAATGTGGCCAAACAACAAGCTGTTCCTTATTTTTTTCCCGGTACCCATCAAGGCGAAATGGTTCGTCCTGATCTATGGCGGTGCCGAACTGATTTTCGGCGTTACCGGCGCCATGCCGCAGGTGGCGCACTATGCACACCTGGGCGGCCTGGTGTTCGGTGCCGGATTATTATGGCGTTGGGGCTGGCGGCCGGGCATGACCTGGAATTAGTCCCCCTTTAACAACCAAGAAAGTAGAGAGAGACAATGAGCAAAACATATCCCGTTATCCCTGCGGCAAGGGAACGTACTCACGTAGACCAGGCACGTTATCAGGACATGTACACGCAGTCCGTTGACGATAACGTCGAATTCTGGTCTGAACAGGCACGTCGTATCAACTGGATCAAACCTTTCAGCAAGGTCAAGGACGTTTCCTGGGACAGGAAAGACGTTTTCATCCGCTGGTACGAAGATGGCACGCTGAACGCCTGTTACAACTGCATTGACCGCCACCTTGAAACGCGTGGCGACCAGACTGCCATTATCTGGGAAGGTGATGATCCAACCCGTGACCTGCACATCACCTACAAGGAACTGCATCAGCGCGTCTGCCGCATGGCTAACGCACTCAAGGAACTCGGCACCAAGCGCGGTGATCGCGTCACGCTTTACATGCCGATGATTCCAGAGGCTGCAGTTGCGATGCTGGCCTGCGCCCGTATCGGCGCTGTCCATTCAGTCGTCTTCGGCGGTTTTTCACCGGACGCACTGGCCGGCCGCATTGTCGACTGCCAGTCCAATATTCTCGTCACCGCGGATGAAGGCCTGCGCGGCGGCAAGTCAATTCCATTGAAGAAGAATGTCGATGCCGCCTGCGAGCGAGATGGTGTTATGGACGTTTTGGAAAAAGTGCTGGTCATTGAAAACACCGGCAAAGACGTTGCCATGACCGCAGGCCGCGACGTCTACCTGCATGACATCGAAGCCAACGTCTCCGATGATTGCCCCTGTGAGGAAATGGGCGCCGAAGACCCCCTGTTCATTCTTTACACATCCGGCTCCACCGGCAAACCCAAGGGCGTCCTGCACACCACCGGCGGTTACATGGTTTATGCCTCGTTTACCCATGAACTGGTATTTGATTACCAGGATGGCGATATCTACTGGTGTACCGCGGATGTCGGCTGGGTAACAGGCCACAGCTACATCGTTTATGGCCCGCTGGCCAATGGCGCGACCACGTTGATGTTTGAAGGCGTGCCCAACTATCCGGACACCAGCCGCTTCTGGCAGGTATGCGACAAACACGACGTCAACATCTGCTACACCGCTCCCACCGCAATCCGCGCATTGATGCGCGACGGTGACGAACCCGTGAAGCGTACATCCAGAAAATCACTACGCTTGTTGGGTAGCGTGGGTGAGCCCATCAACCCGGAAGCCTGGGAATGGTACTACCACGTGGTCGGCGAAGGCCGCTGCCCCATCGTGACACCTGGTGGCAAACGGAGACCGGCGGCATCATGATCAGCCCGTTACCGGGTGCGACCGATCTGAAACCCGGTTCAGCCACATTCCCGCTGCCCGGCATCATGCTCGATATAGTTGATAATGAAGGCAACAAGCTTGACGGCGCCGTTGAAGGCCAGTTGGTCATTACCGCTAGCTGGCCAGGCCAGATGCGCACCGTCTATGGCGATCACCAGCGTTTCATTGATACCTACTTTTCTACCTTCGACGGCATGTACTTCACCGGCGACGGCTGCCGACGCGATGAAGACGGCTACTACTGGATTACCGGCCGCGTCGATGACGTGCTGAACATTTCCGGTCACCGCATGGGAACCGCCGAGGTAGAAAGCGCCCTGGTATCCCATCCGCTGGTATCAGAATCCGCCGTGGTGGGTTACCCCCACGACATCAAGGGCCAGGGCATCTATGTCTACGTAACCCTGGTCGCTGGTGCGGAACCGAGCGATGAATTGCGCACCGAACTACGCAACTGGGTCCGCAAGGAAATCGGCCCCATCGCCACCCCCGACCTGATCCAGTGGGCTCCGGGCCTGCCAAAGACCCGTTCCGGCAAAATCATGCGCCGCATCCTGCGCAAGATCGCCGAAAACGACTATTCCAACCTGGGCGACACCTCAACCCTGGCCGAACCAGAAGTAGTAGAAAACCTGGTAGAAGGCCGCATGAACCGCTAACCCGGCACCCAACCGTGCACGCCCCCCCCGGCGTGCACGGTTTTTTTATTCCCAAACCCAAAAAAAAACCAGCCCCCACCCTGCTGCGCTCTTGCTCTTGCTCTTGCTCTGCTCTTGCTCTACCCATCCCCTTAAAGGATGCCGAGGAGAGAGGAGCGACTGTCAGAAATGGCCATGGATGGCCATTTCAGCGAGGCCCAGCGCAGGAAGCGCTGTGCCGAGGGGTGACACAAAGCAACGACCGATGAGGGAAGCCCAAAGGGCCATCCGCCAGGGTGCACTTTCTTTTGGTTACTTTTCTTTGTGCAAGCAAAGAAAAGTGACTCGCGCATAAGGCGCGAACCCCACCCTTCACCAATAAAAAAACCCCCTCCACCCGCCAGGGCGCCCCTCCGTCCGCAAGGACATCAACCCCCCCGGCCGGCAGGCCAAAAAATTCCCCTAAATCCCCGTATGCTCCAACGGCCTCTCCCGATGCATCAATATCCACTCCGCATCCTCCTCGAGCGCCGCATTCCCCAACGCCTTCAACACCCGGCGACGAAACTCCACATCCTCGGAACCATCCAGCAACCGCCTCGCATTCGCCAAAATACCACCCATGAACCGGTATTGCTTGATAAGCTCCTTCTCTGCTTTCTTGTGCGAATACGCATCCCGGACACCCGCCATCAGGGGCAAAATACCTGCCAGGACCAGCAGCAGGTTCTGCTGGTAATCAGACATATCCCCGCCCCAAATCATCAGCACGATGGCAATCAGGATACCCGCCCACAGGGCAATTCTGCCGAGGTTGGTCGTGCGTCTGAAGCGCCTTGTTTTCTCCATTTCCTTGCGCTTGTAGTAGGCAAGTTGTCCCGTCTGGCTGGACTCGTCACCCACCCATTGCTCAACCACCCAATCCACCCATTCTTCCGGCGGTACCTGGTGGCGACTGCGCGCCAGGCTGACATTACGCATGACGTGACGGATCCAGCCGAGGTCCACATCCTGTTTCTGGAGGAAGTTATCGTAGGCAAACTCGGCCGATTGGACATCGATGACCCCGGCCAGGCTCCAGTAAAACTGGACCCGCAAACCCTCTGCCAGCGCCCGGTAGTCCAGGTGTTTACGGTGCCACTGCCGTCGTTCACCAATTTTATACAGCAGCAATCCTGCCAGGAAGGCGACCAGGAAAAATTTCAGCAGGAAATCGAAACCGTCAAACTCCGAATAAACGATGAAAATCAAACCGATAAGCACGGCAATGCTGTGCACGGTAATCAGGCCAAGAGAAATCCGCTTCTGGAAATGTATCGCCAGCCAGTCGGCGACCTTGTGCCGCTCGTTGATCGTTTGGGTACCCTCCGGAAGTTCGAGGTCCGGTGCGTTTTCGAGCAGGTTGGCCCCTTCCTCCTTGATCAGCGCCTCGTACTTGATTGCATCACGGCTAAAATCCTGCAGGCGGTGCATCATCACTTCGTAATCCAGCGGCATGTGCTCACCTGATTGCTGCGTGAAGTGCGCCGTGACCCAGGAGGCTTGCAACGGCTCAAAACCTTCCCTAGGTTTGCCATCGAACTGGTCCCTGGAACAGACGATGTGATATGCCAGGTCGTTCTCATTGTCGGCCAGCAGGTTAGGAGAGTCTTCGGCAAATGAATAACCCGGCATAACCGCAGTCAGGTGGTAGTTGACGACACTCGCGGTGCCGCCGACGGCATCTGACGGCTTGCCGTCCCAAATGGTCAACAGCACCTGGCTGTGGTTCGAAATGAAAATACCCAACTGGGCGTACTGGCGATCGCGATCCGCCATGGTCACCGGGCCCTCATTGGCCACTGGCAGGGTGCGAAGATAAATGATGCGCGCCCTGGCCAATGAACGCCTGAAGGTTTCGACGGCGGCATCCGACGAGAAATCCTTCTCATACTCAGCCTGTGGCATCGGCAGCGGTACAATCAACGCTATATCCAGCTCCAGCGCCACCTCGGTGACCAATTGATCACTGCCTTCAGCCAGCGGCGTAATCAACTGTATATCGAGGTCCGGGAACTCTCTCTTGAGTCGCAAAAAGAAGTTCCTGACCGCCTGTTTCAACAACGGTACTTCGTCGGCCACCAAGTCACGATGGCCGGTGACGCCGACGGTCAGGTGCATGACTCAGCTAATCCGTTCAACAGCTTTGGCCAGACGTATATCTGGTAACGGAATTCAGTCAGCGCCGCCATTTTTGATACGCGGATCTGATTCGATCACCGCCAGGCGTGATCCGTCAGTGCCCTTGCAAACGGCAGTTACCAGGTACCAGATATCGTAAGCGTAGTTGTTCTGGTCGAAAATGATGATGGACTGATCATTAGAGCCGGTTTCCTTGTTCAGCAGCCCGCTGGTTGCATCGGCCACGTCGAAATCAGCCTGCACTTCCGAGTCCAGGTTGCCCCAGATACCGGGCTTGCTCGGACTGTTTTTACCACCCAGGTAAACTTCGTCCAGGTTCCACCTCGCCCCTTCCTGCAGGTCGCATTTGCGCCCGCCGGTGAATGAGAAATTGATCCTGGCCTTTTTGTTCTTGCCAACCTGGACACAACCGTTCTGGTTATTATCGCTGCAATTGCCCCGGGTGGTTATATCGAGCATAGTCTGGCTGCTGTTGACGCCTAGCTGAACATTGACATTGTCCGTTTGTGCCTGTGCCGCTGAAAACATACCCATTAAAGCCAGGCCGGCCAGGACTCTGAGTAACATGGTTTTTCCTAAGAACTTGTTCATCATTTTCTCCTGTTGTTATTCTAATCAGTAATGGATCGTTAAAGTTGTTCATTGCCGGTCATTCTACGCTTCACTGCCCGGGACACAAAAAATACTGCCTGCAGACCCGCATGAAGTCCGCTTCCCGATAACCTTTGCCCAGCAAATACTCGGTAAATTTACGCGCCTGTCCGACCTGGTTGAACATCACGGCCTTCTTCACTGCACTGCTCGCATCAAGGCACGACCTCGAACGGCCGTTGCCATATACGAAGTCCGGCAGAACTGAAAATACATTGGCCGGCGGCAACGTGCGGTCAAGCTCCCACTGCTGAAAAACCGCCCGTACCAGCAAGTTGCCAACCTTGCGCCTGAAGGCCATATTGCTCCGTGCCGCTACCAGATGCAACTGGATGTCGGTCAGCAACTGCCGCGCCAGTTCGCTATCACCATTGGCCGCGGCAAGCCATGCGCGATCAATCAGAAAATCAATATAGATCAGTGCAGTGCGCATATCTTCCGCACCGATACCTTCCAGTTCCATCCATTTTTCCGACATTTCGTTGGACATGGACCAGGCCTGCACCATATCGCCTTTGTAGGCGACCATCCTCACCAGCCGACGCTGCCTTAGCAGGACATTGACCATGGTGTCCCTTACCTCTGCGCCGCGGAGCAAGTTGTCCTCGAGCAGCTGAATCGCTGTTTCAAGGTGTTCCCTTGCCGTGTCAATGTTGCCACGAACCTCTTCAACTGCAGCATAACCGGTCAACGCAAAAGCCATCAGCCTTACCCTGCTGGCATTATCCGGGTCTGCATCGAGCAGGCCGGTTTCCAACGCAAGGTGCTCCCGCCGTGTGATAAACGCGCCCTCGACATCACAGACATCCAGTTGCGCATCAGCAAGAAAAGCGTGTGACTGGCCGAGCTCGGAACGGTAATAGTCGTTGGTAGGGTCAAGCACCAATGCAATTTGGTTGTACTCGAGCGAAGACTGCATGAATTGCAACGTGCGCTCGGGGTTGTCGGCATTGCTGGACTCCTGCAGGCTGCCGAGATTGGTCAAGGCATAAGCCATTTCCATTACCCACTCGGCGTTTTCAGGTTCTTGCAGGATCAATCTGCGGGTAATCTCTGCATAAGACATCCAGGCCTTTTCGGCCTCGGGCAGGTTGCCGAGATCCATGTCCGTCTGGCCGATCCAGTATTCCGCCTGGCCCAGCTCAAAAAACACCTGCCAGTTGCCGCGGTCGCGTCGATAAATCTCGGCCAACAAGGCCCAGGATTGCTGGAACTTTTCCATCGCGTCCGATAAGACTCCGCCGTACCAGTTCGAGATGCCCTGCTCCCGCAATGTCATGGCAGCAGCCATGTAGGCTTCAACGTCCTGCCCGCTTTCATCAATCAACCGCCGCAGATCCTGCGGATTCCATTCCTGCAGGCGGGACAAGCTCTCCGGATCCTCGGTTACGTTCAGCATGGTGCGCAATTCGCTGAGCTTGTACGCGACCAGCGACTCACCGGAATCGCGCCGTTGCTCGGCGGCGATCCTGGCGGTAACCGCGGTTACCAGCACGACCGCCAGGGCAATGGCCGCAACGCTTGCCAGCCCCCAGGCCCGCTGGCGTTTCTGCAAATCCCTGCGGCGTAACTGGTCAAGCGACAGGCCGAGCATGCCGGCGACCAGTTTCAGCCTCGAAAGGCGCTTGCCATCAGCCCATTTGCGCACATCGGCGGCAAGGGGCTCGGTCAAGCCGACCTCTTTTAGCGCCGCGGGAAAACAGGTGGCCTCCGTTCCGGATCCACCGGGCTCACCATCGACGATGACACAGAAAATACGTTCCAGGCGACCGAGACCGGCAAAATAACGTATTTCTTCATTGACCCAGTGCGAAGCGGCCGAGGCGGGGGAGCAAACGACGATCAGGTTTTCGGAGTCTTGCAGCGCTTGCTGTACCGTGCTGCCCAGGTCGCCCGCAGAGGACAATTCATCCCGGTCCCTGAAAACCGGCTTGATCCGGGCCGGAACCTCGCCCACGGTCGTGCTGCTGCCGACCAGTTTACGTGGCAGGCGATAGGATTCCAATGACCGGTGCAGCCACCTGGCCCAGCGCTCATCACGATGGCTATAGCTGACAAAGGCTTTATATTTATATTTATCCGTCACCGGCTACTTTTGCACCCTGCTGAAAATCGGAACCGGAACTTTACACGCTATTTCCCAGCATATCCCGGTTTACTGCTTAGCATCCCGTGCTTTGGCCAATAGCATACAATATCTCGGCGTTGGCATCGCGGCTTTACCGTTTCAGGGCCGCAGTAGATATACTCCACCTTTACAAAGAATCGTCACATGGAATCAGGGAGTTTGTCATGAAATGCTCGGTTGTCCGCTCGAGTTTAAAAGACTATACCTATATCTACCTGGCCGAAGAGCAGGACTTCGATGACTTGCCCAGCGCTCTTAAAAACACCTTTGGCACACCTGAGGCGGTGCTGGAACTTGACCTCCACCCTGATCGAAAACTCGCTTATGAGGATGTCAATGAAGTCATGAAAAACCTGGCTGAGCAGGGCTATCACCTGCAGATGCCCCCGCAGGAGGATGAAACCGGCCTGCTGGATTTACCCGCATAGTGAGTACACCAAAAAAAAGCCGCACATGGCGGCTTCTCTGCAGGCGGTAGAACGATATTTATCTCTGGGTCGTAGCCACGCTCACGCTGCCCACACCGACTGCTTCTGCGGCATCCAGTATGGTCACCAGCGCATCCGTTTCCGCGTCCGGATGAGCTGCGATAATCAACGGTGAGTCCGGCTTTTCGGCCTTTTCACGCTCCAGGTTGGCCTCCACGGCCTTGCGCTCAAGGATACGGCCCTGCATCGAGATGTTACTGTTGGAATCGATCTTGACGACAATCGGCCCCTTGTTTTTCTTGACTTCCTTGGGTGGCGCATTGGACGGCCTTGATACCTCAAGGCCCTTTTCCTTAACGAAGGAAGTTGTCACGATAAAGAAAATAAGCATGATAAAGACGATATCCAACATCGGCGTGATGTTGATCTCGGCTTCATCAATTGCCCGGTTTTTTCTGCGCATTCAACAACCCTCTGTAAAAATCCTTCCTGGCCGCTTATACCGGCCGGAGGCACAGCTTACTTAACCTCGTGGCGGACTGCCAGCCCGAAAGGCAAAAAGTATTGCGACGTATTCCATGAAAACCTTTGCCTCCGTTCGCCGTTTTGAGTCATTCCACTGTTACGGATTTGGCCAGGTTGCGCGGTTGGTCGACATCGGTACCGCGTTGTACGGCTACATGATACGCCAACAGTTGCAAGGGTATGGTCATGACAACCGGAGACAGCAGCGCGCCACCGGTATCCAGTCCGATAATGTGGCCGTGGCGCTGCTGGAAGCTGGACATCACCTTGGTATCCGCAATCACGTACAGCTCGCCGCCCCTGGTGCTGACCTCTTCTATATTGCTGATCAGTTTTTCCAGCAAAATGTTGTTCGGAGCTACCGCAAATACCGGCATCTCGGCATCCACCAGGGCCAGCGGGCCATGCTTCAGTTCGCCGGCCGCATAGGACTCGGCATGGATATAGGAGATTTCCTTGAGCTTGAGCGCACCCTCCATGGCAATCGGATAATGGCTGCCGCGTCCCAGGAACAGGGCATGGTTTTTATCCATGAAAGCGCCCGCAAGCCTGCCAAACTCGCTGTCAAGGCTGAGCGCCTCGTTCAGCAGTTCCGGCAAGTGGTTGAGGTCGGCGACATAGCCTTCGTACTCAGCCTTTTGCATGCCGTTCAGGCGCGACAGCTCCAGCACCAGCAACTGCAATGCCACCAACTGCGTGGTAAATGCCTTGGTCGATGCAACACCGATCTCGGGACCCGCGCGGGTCATCAAAACCAGTTCAGCTTCCCGCACCACGGAACTCTCGGCGACATTACAGATCGCCAGGGTGGAAAGATATCCCGCCTGCCCGGCATGTTTGAGCGCTGCCAGGGTATCCGCGGTTTCCCCGGATTGTGAAACGGCGATAAACAGTGTGTTTTCCGGCACCACGGGTTTGCGGTAACGGTATTCACTGGCGATTTCTGCATGGCAGGGGATGCCCGCCAGTTGCTCCAACTGGTACCTGGCAACCAGCCCCGCGTGGTAGGCGGTGCCGCAGGCGACGATATGCACATTCCTGACCCGCTTTAAAATGTCTTCGGCACCAACACCAAATATATTCGGCAACACGGCCTTCGCACTCAGCCTGCCCTCCAGGGTTTCGGCCACTGCCTGCGGTTGCTCGAAGATCTCTTTCAGCATGTAGTGGGGATAATCACCGCGCTGCACCGCGTCGGCCCGGGTTTCCACCCGCTTGACCGGCCGTTCCACCAATTCATCATGGGCGTCAACGATCTCGTAACCCGCATGATTTAACCTGACTGCGTCCCCCTCCTCGAGGAACACGAAGCGGTCGGTCTCATTCAGCAAGGGGTACACATCTGAAGCCAGGAAATTCTCGCCGTTACCAACACCCAGCACCAGCGGACTACCGCTGCGCGCGCCGACCACCACACCCGGCTCTGCCGCACTGACCACGGCAATGGCAAAGGCGCCGCGCAAACGTTCAACGGCTTTACGCACGGCGGAATGAAGGTCCAGGCCGGTATCCATGAGCCCGGCAATCAGGTGCACCATGACCTCGGTGTCGGTATCGGAGCTGAACCGGCAGCCGGCCAGCTGTAATTCCTGCCGCAGTTCCTCATGGTTTTCGATAATGCCGTTGTGCACCAGCGCCAACTGGTCACCGGAGGCATGCGGATGGGCGTTCTCCGTGTTGGGAACTCCATGGGTAGCCCAGCGTGTATGGGAAATGCCGCAATGGCCGTCAATGGGCCGTTGTTCGAGCAGTGTCTCGAGGTCCCTGACCTTGCCGGCAGACCGCTCCCTGGCCAGGTACCCATCCTGCTGGATAGCTATGCCGGCTGAATCGTAACCACGATATTCAAGCGTGTGCAGCCCGTTGATCAGGATGTCCCGGACATTACGCCTCGCGGAGGCTGCGACGATGCCACACACGGCTATTTCTTCTCCGGCCTTTTCCAGCTGCGGATCGTCACCTGCCTGGCGCGGCTAACGGTGAGTTTGCCGGCGGGAGCATCCTTGGTGATGGTGCTACCGGCGCCGATATCAGCACCTTCGCCAATGGTTACAGGCGCCACCAGCTGGGTATCCGAGCCAATAAAAACATCGTCTTCGATCACGGTACGGTGTTTGTTAGCGCCATCGTAGTTACAGGTAATGGTGCCAGCGCCGATGTTGACCCCGTCGCCGATACTGCTGTCACCGAGGTAGCTGAGGTGGCTGGCCTTGCTGTTCCTGCCCAGGGAAGTGTTCTTGGCCTCGACGAAATTGCCTACCTTGCTGCCCTGCATCAATTCCGTGCCGGGCCGCACACGTGCAAATGGCCCGATCTCGCAGGCTCCTGTCGTGCGCATGCCTTCCAGCACGCTGTAGGCATGCACGCGGGTCCCCGCTGCCAGCTGGCAGTTCGTCAACACGCAACCCGGGCCTATGTGTACGCCGTCCCCGAGGCTGACATCACCTTCCAGGATCACATTGATATCGATATACACATCGCTGCCTGCCATCACGCTGCCGCGCACGTCAACGCGTTGCGGATCGGCCAGCTGCACACCCTCACGCATCAGTTCTGCCGCTTTTTTCATACGGTACCGCCGCTCCAGTTCTGCCAGTTGAATCCGGTCATTGGCACCCTCCAGGTCGTCCGCAACGGGTGCAACGACGCCAATGGTTTCAATGCCTTTCATGTAGGCAATGGAAAATATGTCGGTCAGATAATACTCGCTTTGAGAATTATCGCTCGCCAGGTTGTCGAGACAGGACACCAATACCTTCCTCGGGCCCAGTATGACGCCCGAATTCACCTCGGTAATCGCTTTCTGTGCCGCGGTGGCGTCGCGTTCCTCGACGATACCTGTCACACCATCGCTGCCATCGCGAACAATGCGTCCGTAACCGCGGGGATTAGCCACATCCATGGTCAATACCTTGAGCCCCGTTGTGGGAGCCTCGATCAACGTCTGCAGGACATCCCCTTCCAGCAGGGGTATGTCGCCGTAAAGGACCAGGACATCGGCATCATCCGGAATTCCCGGCATCGCCTGCTGCACCGCGTGGCCGGTGCCCAATTGCGGCTTTTGCGGAGCCCAGGTAATGTCATACGCGGCACACGCGGCGGGCACTTCGGGCACATCCGGATTGAAAACCACGTGAACGCCTGCGGGTTGAAGTTGCATCGCGGTGCCCAAAACATGAATAATCATGGGACGGCCACCGACAGTTTGGAGTACTTTTGGCACCTGTGACTTCATGCGGGTTCCCGCACCGGCGGCAAGTATTATGATATGAAGCGGTTTGTGCATGGTCTCTGCGAGTTGTTCTGAGCGGTGATTATACCGATAACTCCCTGCAGGCACTATGCAGGAATACGGACGGAAACAGGTTCAAACCGGGGCAGTTTCCGGGTACTTTGCTAAAAGCCGTGTTGCGGCTTCGAGGAGAATGAATGCGTAAGTTTTTAACCGGGCTATGCCTGCTGTTGTTGGCAGGTTCTGTCGCTGCCGCCGAAGTGGAGCGCCGGACAGCCAATGATGGCCAACTGATCATGGAGGATATTCCGCCCATTCCGGAATCGCTGCCCGCTACACTGAGCCGCTACCAGAGTATCCGTTCCGCCAGATTCGCCGGCTGGACGAAAAACAGTAAAAATATATTCATCAAGACCCGCTTTGGCCTCGTCACCCAGTTGCACCGCGTCAACAAGCCTGCAGGTGCCCGTTTCCAGTTGACCTTCGGTGACGAACCGGTAGGTGAAGTGCTGCGTCAACCGTCCAGCAACATGCTGGCCATGACGCGTGATGAGGGTGGTGACGAATTTGACCAGATTTATCTGCTCAACCCGGAAGACGGCCTGATTCAACTGTTATCCGACGGCACCGCGCTTAACAACCGCATGGCATGGGACCGCCAGGGGAAGCGCCTTGCCTACCGTTCCACGCGCAGGAACGGCCGTTCAAATGATGTCTGGATGCAGGACGTCGATTCCCCGCAAAGCGCACAGATAGTCGTCGAATCGAAGGATGGCACACTCTGGAAGCCCGTCGATTTCAGCCGTGATGGGAGAATGTTGCTGATCCAGCAGTTTATCAGCGTGGCGGACTCTAGGATTTATATCAAGGACCTGCGCAGCGGTGAAATGCGCCTGCTCGCCGGTGACGCCGAAAATCCTGCAAGCAATATCGCCACTGGTTTTGACCGCAAGGACGAGACTGTCCTGTTCGTCACCAACCAGCGCGAAGGGGCCGCCGAACTCGCCAAAGTGAACCTGTCCGGGGAACCGGTTATCGAGTTCGTGCGCAGCAATGCCAACTGGGATATTACCCAGTTCGTGCTAAGCCCGGATCGCAAACGCGGTGCTTTCGTGGCCAACGAAGCCGGTATCAGCCGTCTCTACCTGTTTGACCCGGCCCGCATGAACCACAGGCGCGTGCAGAATGTTCCACTGGGCCTGATCAGCGGCTTGCGCTTCAGCCCCAACAGTAAAAAGCTCGGCATGACACTGAACTCTTCAGACAGCCCCAGTGACGCTTTCGTGCTGACCCTCGGCAGCCGGCCCCTGAAAGCTGAAAAATTGACGCGCTGGACATTCAGCGAGGTTGGCGGTCTCGATACCCGCAAGTTTTCAAAGCCGGTACCAGTTCAATATCCATCAATCATGGAAGGGCGGGAAGAGCCTTTGCAAATCCCCGCCTTTGTCTACCTGCCACCCGGCAAGGGTCCTTTCCCGGTCATCATCCATGCCCATGGCGGGCCTGAAAACCAGTTCCGTCCCCGCTTTAACAGCGACTTCCAGATGTGGATCGATCAGCTGGGCGCAGCCGTCGTGGCGCCGAATATCCGTGGCTCCCTGGGCTATGGTTCGCTTTTTATCACCCTCGACAATGGCTACAAACGAGAATCCGCCATTCAGGACATCGGCGCCCTGCTCGACTGGATAGCGGAGCAACCACAACTCGATGCAAGCCGGGTTGCCGTGGTTGGCGCCAGTTACGGTGGTTACATCGCCCTGGCGTCGGCCGTGCATTACAGCGACCGCCTGAAGGCGGCCATTGATCGCGTTGGTATCAGTAACTTCGTCACTTTCCTGGAAAACACCCAGGACTATCGCCGCGAGTTACGGCGTTACGAATACGGTGACGAGCGCGACCCGGAAATGCGGGCATTCCTGCAGCGTATCAGCCCGCTGAACAATGTCGACAAGATCAAGATACCGCTATTCGTTCAGCAGGGCGCAAACGACCCGATCGTGCCGCAGTCCGAGTCAGACCAGATGGTCAAAGCCTTGCGCGAGCGCGGCCAGACCGTCTGGTACATGAACGCCCTGAATGAGGGTCACGGTTACAGTAGAAAAGAGAACCGTGACCTGTATCAACAGGCCACGTTCCTGTTTCTGAAGAAATTCCTGATAGGTGAGGGTTGAGAAAACCCTCACGGTTAGCGTTTACTTGTTAGCCTGGCGGGCCTTGTAGTCACGTACCGCCTCGTTGAACATGTCGGCCACCCGGGTTTCCATGTCCACTGAGTAGTTGTGCGCGTTGGAAATCGCCTGCTTGTTGCCCATCGTCGAGTCCGGGCTCTCGGCATACTGGTTGACGCAATCACGATAAGACTGCATCTCAGCCTGGAATGATTTGACGTTTTTCTGTGCTTTCAGCAGGTCTTCTTTTTCTGCCGCTTCAGGAATGGGTGGAGGCGCTGAAGGCAGTGCACACTCCTGTGCTTCCAGGGGCAGAACAACCACGCTGCCGTCATCCATGACCGTATCCTGGGCCATTGCTGTCATTGACGCCGTCAATACGAGTCCCGCAAAAATAGCTCTTTTCATATTTTCACCTGCTTTTGGCAATTAATGTTAAAAACAGCCGCGACAAACTGAGCGGCCATCGCAATTTCTCCCCTTCCCAATACCCGGCCAGCGCTGACCGGATACATATGATATAGCGCAATCCCCTGCGTTTTCCATTAACTTTTGTTACAAATTCGGCCAGGATACGGGCCTCTCCAGGTCATACAGGCGGGCGATCGATGAGCATACCCATGCAATCAAAGGCATTGATTCCGGTCCCTGCGGCCACGCTTAACGGATAGTCAGCAGCAAACAGGCTCCACACCATCAGGTCACAAATCCCGCCTTCCGAATCCATGGCCCGTTTCATCAGGGTCGCCTCATGGGTAAAACCCAGCTTGGCGGGAATTGCTGCGCTGGCCTGGTTTTCAGGAGCGCACATGATTTCCACGCGATCGACTTTTTCAATCTCGAACGCAATCCGGATCATGGCGCAGGTCGCTTCGCTGGCGATGCCCTTTCCCACTGAGTCCTTGTGTGTCCAGTAGCCGATTTCGAGGCCGCCGGGACCGACGCGGGCCAGCAGCATGTTCTCACCCAGCAGGTTCTCTTCGGCCGCGTCAAAAACTGCGAAGCGATACATCTGGTCGAGATCGAAGGCTGCCCGATGGCCCCGCAGCCATTGGGCGGTTTGTTGCAGGCTGCGCGGTTCTTCCTTCATGAACGGTATCCACGGGCGCAGGTGCGCATCACATTCGTCCAGCACCTGCCTGCAAAGCGGGGCATCCGCGGGTGACCAGCACCTGAGAACCAGACGTTCTGTTTCGACCCGGTAAGCCGTTCGTTTATGTGTCGTTTCATCTTTCATCAGATTCAGCGCCTCACTGCAGATTTATACGATTTAAATGTAGCACAGAATTTTCAAAGCACTTTTGTAGCCTTATCGAGAGCGGGTTATTTCACACACCTCCACACTGAAAGAGCGGTACCATTTTTCTCTGCCCGCTGCCTGGGCGAGTTTGTGCTCGGGGTCATTCCGCCAGTTTTGAATATGCTGCTCGGTTTCCCAATAGGAGATCGCGATCTCCTGATCGCCTTCGGTCACTGAACTGAAATCCAGGCAGCCGTACTTTTCAAATGCGCGCGTCCTGAGTCGCGCAGCCATTGCCAGGTAGTCATCACCCGGATTGGCTAACGTTGCCCTGAAGATCAGTGAATACATTCGGTAAAAAATGCACAGGCGACTGAGCGGTGTAACAGGCTCCAGGTCGTGGAGCCAGTCTGCTCCAGTTCATAATCATCACTGTAATACTC
>JABDPJ010000272.1 GCA_013042835.1 Lysobacterales bacterium | reverse complement strand
GGTTGACCGCCCGCGTTTGCTCCAGGCGCCCAACCAGGGTGGTTTGATCAGCCGCCTGCGCAGCAGGCATGTACATGGCCACGAACCAGGCGCCAATAAGAATGCGGACATGAGCTGCGTTTTTCATGTTTCATCCTTTGCCGTTAAAAGTCTGGCACTCTCCATGCGGACGCGGGCGCGGGCTTCCCGGCTCACGCCAGCCTGATTTTTGCCATTACGTAGGCGTGGTCGCTGGGCTTATCGCCCTTGCGGCCGGGTTGCACGCCCAGCAGTTCGTTACCGTGGATAATGTCATATTCAGACCGCTCAGCCGCCAGTTCCCGGGGTACGATGCCGTGCATCAGGACCTGCAATTTACCACGGTGGTTATAGTCAAAACGTTGCTCGGGTTCCAGTAACTTGACAAGGTTGAAACTCTCTTCACCGGTTAACGCCGCCAGTGTCTCGCTTTCCTCGGTATCGTTGAAGTCCCCGGTGACGTAATAATTCAGCCCCTGTTTCCGTATATTCACCAACTCCGCCCTGATGAGTTCAGCCTGCCGTACCCTGATAGGCTGGCGCGCGTCATAGCCCGGCTTTTCGGGCGCAAAAATACTCAACTGGTGGCGCTTTGAAGCCAGGTGCACGTTGACACAGACCAGCTCACGGCCTGACACCCTTTCCCGGAAATGCGCGACCAGTGGTTTCCTGGAACCCTCGAACGCCGGCTCCTCGAGGCCGATCGAGCGGGTCTTTTCTGCCATCAATTCCACGCGAGCGGGATCATACAAATAGCCGTTGCGGATACTGCCGCCCGGCTGACCGCCGTCAGCACCCACCGCCGGTGCGATGTCCACCCATTGATACTCGATGCCGCTGTGCTGCCTGATGGTGTCGATCAGGCCCTCGTAGGTACGGCTGGCGTCCGTGACCTCGGTCATTTCGGCGCCATCATTGTCCTGGATCTCCTGCAGGGCAACGATATCGGGGGAGTTACCCTGCAAAACGACTGCCTGGGCCAGGCTATCGAATCTGCCGTCACCCCAGTCGTCGTCAATATCGAGCTGCGGGTTTTTCACCAGGGGGGCGGATTCGATATGCGTATCGAGGTTGAAACCGTTCATGGTCATGATGGTCAGGCTGCCGGGTTCCGGCTTGAGCGCACTGGCGTACAGCGTGACCAGCGCCGGTTCGACATCGATCCTGTGATTGATCATGATTTGAAACGATTCCACGCGGTAATTCAGCGGACCGGTAATGCGTGACAACAGTTTTGAACCGACGTTGAGGCGCGGGGCATCGCTGTAGTTGGTCATCCGGAACCCGGGATACCAGCGCAACGGGTTGCCGTGATCGACCAGCACCCCGCCCTGCCCGGTCCTGGTTTCTTCCCCGGCGGAACCACCCTCATCCAGCAACAGCACATAGTCACCGTAGGGGTTACTGGCTGAGATAAAGGTCTGGCCCGGCGCGACACTGACCAGCATGCCTTCGAGGCCATTCAGGAACTTCGCCAATTCGGCGTTATCGGCGGGCAGGTTGCGGGCAGTCAGTTCCACGGGTTTCAATTTCGGACCACGCCGTTTGACCAGGCGCACATCAGCCAGCTTGAGTTGCGTGACCGGCTTGCCCTTCTCACCCCTGACATAGTCCAGCACCTTGCCGCTGACCTCCAGCAACATGCCCTCGTCCGCCCGCCACTCGGGGCTGAAGACAAACATGGCGTCCGATACCCCCGGGGCTGCGCTCGAACGCGTGTTCTGAATAAAGAAGCCGCGTCGCGCCACACCGGTAACCACACCACGTACGGTGACGTAATGGTCAGCCATTTGCGCCCACAGGCCAGGGCCGCGGATTTCAGAAATGGGGGTGATTTTCACTTTCTTGCTATTCACCGGGTTTCCTTAACGCCCTCTGCGCCGCAGCGCCTGCGGTGAAAATTGCGCCGCTGAGAGTTCCAGGTCAAACCTGGCTGTCGCATCCCGGTTATCCAGCCGGTAGGAGACATAGCGGCCCGATTGCAGGTCGTGGTGGGTTTCAATAGTTGTCCACAACGTGGGAACATCGTAGAACACGATCGGATGGGCCTCTGAAAAGCGCCACAATTCGCCGTTTCTGTCGTAGTGTTCGGTCAACAGTATCTGGTAGCTGTCTTCATCC
>JABDPJ010000271.1 GCA_013042835.1 Lysobacterales bacterium | reverse complement strand
CAACAGGGGCTGGCGGGCAGCCCGCCGATCCGTGTTCTGGTTGGCGAGCATCATGAAACACTTTTGCGTGCTTTGCGGCATCTTGGCATCGGCACGGATGCCGTTGTCCAGGTTGATTTGGACGGGGATGGCACAATCAATGTCGACGCGTTGAAAGTCGAGATTGAAAAGGATCCGGATATGCCCACCATCGTCTCGCTCGCAGCTGGCGATCTGAACCGGGGCGCCTTCGACCCGTTCGATGATGTCATTGATATTGCGCATGCGCACAAAGCCTGGGTTCATATCGATGGGGCTTTCGGCTTGTGGGTAGCTTCAAGCCCGCGCTATCGCCACCTGGTAAAAGGCCTTGAACGAGCGGATTCCTGGGCGACCGATGCACACAAATGGCTCAACGTGCCCTATGACAGCGGCATCGCGTTCGTGGCCGACCCGGAATCACACAGGATCGCCATGACTATTCCAGCGCCCTACAAGGTAGAAGTTGAAAACGTCCGCGACCAGATCGAATGGGGTCCGGAGTGGTCGCGGCGCGCGCGCGGTATTCCGCTATACGCAGCTTTAAGAACGCTAGGGCGCAATGGCGTCGCTGAAATGATCGAGCGCAGTTGCGACCTGACCCGGGAATTCGTTGAGAAACTGGGCAAACTTCCGGGTGTGGAAGTACTGACCCAACCGATTATTAACCAGGGCCTGGTGCGCTTCCTTGACCCCGGCGGTGACCATGATGCCCGCACCGACGAAGTCATCGCGCGCATCAATGCCACGGGCGAAGCCTGGTTCGGCCCCACCCAGTGGCAGGGCAAGCGCGTCATGCGAATTTCATTGAGTAATTTCCGCACCACCGGGGACGACATCGAACGGGCGCTCGATGCTATCGAGGTTGCGATGGAGAACTGACAGACCCCTTGTCACCTGCCGCACTTTAAAACGACAAACTTCCTGTTGGAAGCCACCAACTCCACCGCATCAAAGTAGCGCTTTAACCTGGCGTGATAACCGAGGTGGCGGTTGCCCACAACCCAGAGTTCGCCGCCATCACGCAGCACCCTTGCAGAATCCCTGAACATTGACAGCGCCAGCGTGTCGCCGAGGGCATGGGACTGGTGAAAAGGCGGGTTGCACAAAACCACGTCCGCTGCATTTTTGTGGAATACGGCCAGGCCATTACCGAGGTGAAATTCGGCACGCTGCAGATCACCATCAAGTTGCTGGAAATTGGCTTTTGCGGAAGCTATCGCCATGTAGGATTCATCGACGAAATGCAGCCTCGCTTCGGGGTTTTGCTGCGCGGCCACCAGGCCAAGCAGGCCATTGCCGCAGCCAAGGTCGATGATTTCCTGTGCCCCCCGCGTTGCGGGCAGATGCTGCAACAGGAAACGCGTGCCGATATCGAGGCGCTCGCGGGAGAATACGTTGGCATGGTTGATAATCTCAAAAGGCAAGCCTTCGAAACACCAGTGCTTTGGATACGGGTTTTCCGGTAACGGTAGCTGATGATCTACGGATACTGCGATCAGCCGTGCCTTTTTTCTCGCCAGGCTGGTACGGGTCGTACCGATGATCCTTTCCAGCGTCTGCCAGACAGACGAAGGCATCGTTTTCACCATGCCCCCGACCACTACCCGGCTTTCCTCTGTCAACAGCGGCTTCAATCGGATCAACTGGTCCTCGAACAGTGCCAGGGACTTTGGAACCTTGATCAGCACCAGGTCAAGCGGCCCTTCCGGCGTCGCCGTACTGGGCAGCGGTCTTGCTGAGGCGGGGTCACAGCCGTTGCACACCAGGTTGTCATGCAAGGCCCGGTGCGCCAGCCAGGAATCAGACCAGCTTACCGGTGACTGGAAATGCATGGCCACGGCCAATGCGCCAAAGCTGTCATTCAATATCAGGATTGTTTTTTGATCTGGGCCAAACCCGGACAGTTCGTCCAGCAGGTATTCGTCGGCCGCATCCCAGGCGCGCAAAAGCTCCCGTTTACGGGCCGGGTAACGGTGCAACTCGTATTCACCCTGGGGGGTGATCAGGCGTGTTTCAGACATTGGCGGTAAAACTAACTGCGGCAACCATTAATTCGATGCGGCCATCATAACCCATGCCATCTTTCGCTTTACTTACAGGCAAAAAAAGACCCGCGTAAAGCGGGTCTGTACCAGGTGGAAACATAATGATTTCGCCAAAATGCCCACTGCACTGCACTGCAAACTCAGATCATAACGCCTAACTCCATAAGCTTTATGACCATGTTCGTCCCCCAAGCTCATAACTTTCCTGTACGACCCAATTCCCTGGGTCTAACGTCCTCTGCAGCTGCCGTTGGAACAGCCCTTCAGTAAACAGTCGTTGGCACTGCTACGTCACAGGTGACGACGAACTTCCCTGTTCAAGGATAAAAAAATACCTTGAGGACGCATTTATACATCACCCGAATTTCATCGTGACCTGTTAAATTTGACAGTCTTTGGCTAAAAGTAGCTTTAAAAACCCTTTCCACCTTTATGGCCTCGCACGGCCCGGAATCGTCAAACTTCGCCTTGTGCTCATCCTTGCCCCATGCGAGTACATCATCTTCAATCAAGTCTTTGCCACACAATACCGCGCTGATGGTGTACTCGCGCTTCAAGCTGCAATCCAACTCGCTGGGATACAGTTCATATGAATATGCAATATCGCTGTAACCCAGTTTCGTGGTGGAAGCCGTTATAGCAAGGCGCACGTCATCGACATAAGCCATGACAAATATCTCCTCATCCGTTTTGGGCATGAATCCCGTAGCCAATGATACAGTCAGCGCCTGGTGAGAAACACTTGATTTCCCTGCGATGGACAGTCAACGCCATACTAATAATCCCATTATTGAACTTCACGTTTTGAGTCCTCCGTGCGGGCATCTGCAATAAGTGATATTTGAGTTCCTGGCTCTTTATGGATTCAAATAGCCGACCCTGACTAATTACTGACCCGCCAAGGATTGAACTTCTTGACTGTATAGTTAATGAGAATGATTCTTGCTTGCTTGTTAGCGAAATTGACAGCGGATTGCCACTTTTTACGATGTCTATGAGTGAGCTGGAAAAAGTCCGGGCAACCAGAACTAAATCAGCTTGCAGGCTTCTATTGCCATCTGCAGGGCTTTCTCTTTTTCGCCTCCCATTCCAAAACAGCCTCTCGGGTCCCAGCTTTCACCACCGGCGTCATCCGCGGCAAGCAGCACCTGCCCGAATTCAACGCCCCGGAACTCGGCCACCGCAAACAATGCCGAGGCCTCCATATCCACACAACTGCAGCCACTGCTTTTTCGCTTCTCAATTTTTCCGCTTGTTTCGCGGTAGATTCCATCGGTGGTCCACGTTTTTACCTTCTGAAATGATGCTTTAGCGCTCGTTAACGTCGCTTCAATCGCTCTGAGTGCATTGGCGGACGGATGAACCTCTTCGCCTGGCGGCACATAGTGGTATGACGTACCCTCATCGCGAACTGCTTCAACCGGAATCAACAACCGACCCGCAGAGATGAAGGAATCCAAGACACCGGCTGTGCCACAGGCAATGAACTTCGTTCCGCCCAGCGCAATGAGTTCCTCGAACAGCGCGGCCGCCAGCGGCGCGCCTATCCCGGGCTGAAACAGGGCAACGGGTGGCTCTGAATCATTTAACAAATAGACAGGGTGATGGCCCATTTCGCTTCTGAGATTTGTAATGAGTGTGATCTGCTTGCGAGCTAGCAATGCATCAATGGCGCTTTGAAAAAAACACAATACGCAGTGTTCGGGCATTGCTTCATTTCTTGCGATCAGTTTTGATGGTTCAGCGACCGCGGGTCGATCACTGTCGAAATCGAGAATGGGGTACCTGTCACTCATTTTAACGGGCCTGCTATCTAACGAAACTGTGGTTTTGGCACGAACCAATGATAGACCAAAACA
>JABDPJ010000270.1 GCA_013042835.1 Lysobacterales bacterium | reverse complement strand
GGTTTGCATGGGTATCCCAGCCTCCCGATTCCAGCACTGCAACCCTGGGGCCGGCCGGCGCTTTAAGAAAACGTGCGGCTGCCTGCATTTGGGTCTTGAAGCGCGCTCCCGCTCCACCCCTGTTTCCGCCCTGCATGCCGCCATTGGCATCGGCAATTTGCTGTGATTCCATGGCCTGGGCCAACCGCCTGGAGAAGAACTCGTCGTTCGCATACATCGCCTGGATGCGTTGCAGGGTATCGTCATCGGCGTGCGGCAGCCTTGAATCTGACCAACTGCTTACCGACTGGTCACCGCGTAACAACAGCGGTGTCATTTGCGACAGGGCAATGGCGCGTTCATTACCAAGGCTGCCGCCCATCGGGGCGAGCGCCCGGTTCAGCCAGCCATCATCCTGACCATGCACCGTTGCCCCGCCGTTTTCAAGGATGTCCTGCCCATCGAAATGCGAACGGGCCCGGTACGGGCTGGCGACTGCATGCAGCAACAGCGCATGCCCAGCCGAATACATTTTGAAAACGTTCTCCATGGACGGGTGCAGGCCAAACAGACCATCCAGCTTCAGCACCCCTTCCTCACCACCCGGCTTCGCCAGGGCCAACTCACCGCGCAGCTTCCGGTAGTTTCCGTCACCGTAAGGTGCCAGCATGGCCATTCCGTCCATGGCGCCGCGCAAAACGATAACCACCAGGCGCGCATCTGTGTCGGCCTTTGCCAGCAGCATGGGCGGCAGACCCGTCGCCACCAGGGCCAGACTGGCACGTTGCAAAAAATCTCTTCTGTTCAACATCTTCTAGCGCCTCTGAAAATCTGCCGATACCAGCAGCAATGTTGTCCCCTGGACAAGGCTCTCGGCACGCGAGACTGCTTTGCGGGTATCTTCACCAAAAGCAGCACCCAGCACCTGATTGCCGACATCCAGGGGATTGGACACCCTGCTGGCGTATTCACTGGCCAGGTTTGCCCATTCAATCCGCTTGTACAACGCGTCCGCCCCACCCCAGTGCCCGGCCGTGTCTGGCCATCCGGCAGGCGACCCGGGGCGGTAGGTCGGCTGGCCCAACTGCTCCATTGTGCGAAACAGGGCGCGCACGTCCCTGGGTACAAACCTGAACGCCCGGTAAGCTGAAATGATGAAGTCTTCCGGGCTCTTGTACTTGGCCAATACGCTTTGCCATGGCTGCGCGGCCTCAACCAGGGCCCGGTGAACTGCGGGCAGGTCGCCCCCGCTGCGCTGAAATGTCTTGCTGATCGATTCGACCATGTCTGCGGGAGGTTGATCGGCGACAAAATGCCGGACCAGCTTGGTTGCAATGTGATCAGCGGTCTTTGGATCAACTGCCAGGTCGCGCAACACTGCCTCGCCCTGGTCGACACCGAACTGCTGGTAGCGCCGGCCCATAACAACCTGACTGGTTGGTTCGTGCAGTTCCTGGCGAAACCTGAAACGACCGGGAACACCCTGGTTAAATCGACCTTTACCGCCACCCACGGACCAGCCTGTCAAGACCTTTGCGAAAGCCGTGACATCGCTCTGCCGGTAGCCGCCATCCACGCCAAGCGTGTGCAACTCGAGAATTTCGCGCGCCAGGTTTTCGTTGAGGCCGATTTTCTGTGGCCTTTTCCTGCGGTTGGCACGTTTTACGATTTCGGCGTTGGGACCGGCCGAACGTTGATTGTCCAGGTAAAGAATCATGGCGGGATGCTTTTCGACCACCAACAGCAGTTCAGCAAAGCTGCCGCCGAGATTGGCCCTGATCGCTTCCTTTTCAAAAATACCGGCAACCGCGGGTATCGGTTGCTTATCGGCCGATACCGCAAAATGATTCGACCAGAAATGCACCAGGCGCTCATGAAACGGATAGTCGCTTTGCGCGGCATTGGAAAACCTTGCCAGGACCTGTTCCAGGTAAAGCCGACGCACTTTCGCAGCGTATTCCTTGTTGACAGCTACGCCATCAGCCGCCTTCTTTTTGGCCTCCCGCTGCATCTCGCGTGCTTTAAAAACCTCGTTAAGAACGCTCGCCGAGTCCGGCAGGTTCGCGATCGGCGAGGCTGGCCTTGTCGGTCCCTGCAACTGGTCGAGCAACCAGGATTCGGCCTGGTTGCCGATGGCTTCGAGATCCCCGGGGCGTGCGCCAAGTCCAAAACGGTTGGCGGCAATGGTTGCTCTGGTATTCAAATCGCTACCTGTGAATGAGTTTCGGTCAACCCAAGTCTAGCAGCGAAACCGGCTTGAGCCCGGGCGCTTGCGTGATATTTACCTGTCTTTACCTATATTTACGCATCGTCCACATCAACGGTGGAGCTCACTTGTCACCCACTCTGAAACCCATGCCCCTTAACTTTTCCAGCGGTGAATCGGCGATACCGGTTGCCACGACATGGTAACTGTCAAACTCTCTTCTCAGCGCATAATCACCACGCAGTTTTTCAAATAATTGCGGATTGCCACGTAACAGGCGGTCGTCATTTTCGATCTCATATGTCGCCAGAACCGCCCTGGCCAAAATCTCCTGTTCACCCAGGCCAGCCCCGCTGATTTCAATGCGAGGCTTCGCCGGTCGCTCAACTCCACCTGGCTCCCAGGCATCAATGCCCAAGCCAAAAAACCGGCTGATTGCCCGCACGCTGCTGCGGGTGCCATTGGCTTTACCGTCTTTTGAGTAGCCGGCAATGTGAGCCGTGCCGTAATCTGTCAAATTCAGGAAACCCAGGTCCAGACCAGGTTCGTTTTCCCAGCAATCGACAATCACGCCTGAAATCAAGCCCTCCAGGCGAGCAGCACAGACGGGTCCGGTCTCAAAGGCCTCGCCGCGGCAGGTATTGATAATAAGTGGCTGTCGTTTGAGTCCCTGCAGGAAAGCAGTGTCAACCATATGAAAAGTCCGGTCCACACCGGCCATATTCAACGGTACATGAAAGCTGACGATGTCGGCGCTTTCGCGGATTGTCTGCAGCGAAACAAATTGCGACGGGCCCTCCCGCCTCGCCCTCGGCGGGTCATTCAGAAGAACGTCCATGCCAAGAATTTCACAGGTTTTCGCGACCCTGGAACCCACCTGCCCGACACCGACTATGCCGATGGTTTTACCTTTCAATGCAAGCTGTTTACGTTGTGCATACGAGAATAATGCAGAGGCCATGTACTGGTTGACGCTCTCGGCATTACAACCAGGCGCATTGACCCATTCAATACCGGCCTGGCGGCAATAATCGATATCGATATGGTCAAATCCAATGGTGGCAGTGGCGATAAACTTGACCTTCGATCCTCTCAGAACCTCCTCGCTACAAAGTGTCCGGGTCCTGGTCACCAGGGCATCAGCGTCCTTCACAGCCTCCGCTGTTGTCAGGTGTCCAGGGAGGTACACTACCTCGGCATAGGGCTCAAAAACGCCCTCGATATAGGGTATTTTGTTGTCCACGATGATTTTCATTGTGAAATTCCGCCCGGCAGAGACCCCAAGGCTTAACCGTTATTGCGAAGGATCATCGACGTTTGCCTGTAGGCGCGATTTACTGCCCAAATAGCCGCCGTGATGGCGCTTTGAATAGTCGTCACTGGTAAACCCGATCTTCTCCATCATCAGGACGATCAGCGCGTCGCCTATCACGGTCATGACGGTCGTCGATGTCGTTGGTGACAAACCCAACGGGCAAACTTCCTTCGGGTCACCGCTGTGCAGGCAGACATCGGCTGATTTCGCCAGTCCTGAGTCCGTTTTGGAGGTGATGACGATCAGGGGCAGATTATTGTGCAGCCTGTCGGCCAACTCGACGAGTTCAAGTATTTCCCTGGTTTTACCTGAGTTTGATATCAGCAACAGGGCATCATCGGGTTGAATGACACCGAGGTCGCCGTGTTG
>JABDPJ010000259.1 GCA_013042835.1 Lysobacterales bacterium | reverse complement strand
AGGTCATCCGGCTGGATATGGAGGCAGGAAAGGCTCTTAATGTTCGGGCAACTCCAGGGTTTTTTGTCAATGGGCGTTCGATGTCCAGTTTTGGTTACAAACAACTAAGCCAATTGGTGAAAGACGCGGTAGACGATGCATACTAGAGTGCACTGAGTCGAAATATCGCAACCCTGGAAGCAAGCCGTGAACCGCAGCATCACGGCTTGCTCAATGACATACTCTTTTTGGACAACCAAGAACCGCTTTTTATGAGACACTCTTCCAAGTCTCTAAGACATTAAACTCAAGGAGAACAAGCATGTCATGGACTAATCTGGGTTTTTGAAAGCACAAGAGCAAAACGTTCCCGCAAGTATTATTCACTGACCCGGATTGGTTTTTCTGGCTATCGAAATGGATATTTTTAAAAACAAAGGCGCTCTGCGTTCCGAGGCAAATGATATTAGCTACAAGGCAAGGAATATTAAAATCCCCAACGATGACGAAGGCTCCTTCGCTCTGACCGCTCCCTGTACATGCCTAATTTCGAGTTCTCACGGTCGAATTGCTAATATGAAAATCAGCATCGACCGGTACGCGCAATATGATATTTTCCAAAAACTTCACAAAACCCGAAAAAGCTCAGGTTAAAAAACACACAAATCACAAAATTTTTGGTAGGAAAATTACTGAGTAAAAAAGGTTCTTTCCATTGGAAATTAGAAACTGGTGAACACTGCATACTCTTTCAAGTTTGCCATTATGTTTGCCAATTAGATGATATCTGATATAACAGTTAAGTGAAGGGCTTATATCTATTTGATATAACTGATAAATAATGGTGCCGGCACCAAGATTTGAACTCGGGACCTACTGATTACAAATCAGTTGCTCTACCAGCTGAGCTATACCGGCACGGGATATGTCAGGGGGTGGGATTTTAGGCGTTGAATGCCGTCAGCGCAATATTTTTAAAAGGAAATTTCACTCACCGTCGATATCATCCTCAGCGCCGGTTTCTTCTCCAGGCACGCTGTCCTCGTTCAACGGAACTTCGATTTCCACTTCGGGTATTGCCTCAAGGTCGTCCGCAACACCTGCTTCAAGCCCGCTGTTTTCATCTGTCACACCTTCTGCGGCGCTACCATTTTCTTCTTCAGCCTGCTCTACAGGAGTCTCTTCGGGCTCTTCAACCTGGATTGCCGGAGCTTCCGCTGCCGGCAGATTCTCATTGCTATCCCCAGGTTCCACACCCGCTTGCTGGCTAAGCGGCAAAGTTTGTTCTTTCGCTGACGCCTGCACCTGCACCTGCGAGCTATCGTTCTGTGCGATATCAGTTTTGCTGGCCACGGATCCCTGCTCGGGACAAGGCGTTGGGCGGCTGGAAAAATCATTGGGCCGGTCCTGCATATCCAGCGCAATCAAGCCGGAACCGGGCCTCTGCTCGTAATCCAGCCAGTAGCGGGATTCGGACAGGCGCTGCACGCGCACCATTGGGCTATAGCCCCGCTTCTCCAGATCCCGTTGACGCCTGGTTGCATTTTCCTGGCGCATAAAATAACCCAGCGAAATGGCATTTTCCCATGCGCCACTGTAAGTAACGCTGATGTCCTGCAATCCCAGCGCCTGCAGCGAGAGAAGTGCTTCGTTAGCCTCCAGGCGTGAATCATAAGGCGGCATAAACACCCAGTAACCCTTCTCGATCAGGGCCTGTGTCTGCCGCTCGTTCACATTCTCTGCAATTTCAACTAAATCGTCGTACATCGCGTCCCGCTCTTCAATCGAGTGAAACGGGCCTACGCTGAAACAGCGGCGCTTACCGTCAATCAGTTCCTGGTCTTCCAGCATTTCACTGAATAGGTGAATAGTCGGGATTTCAGCGTCCACCGCGGCGACCTGGCTGGGCCGGGTCTTCTCCGGGGCGGTTGGTTGACTGCTCTGGAAACCGAATAGCAGCAGATTTGCTACAACCAGGCTGATAACAAAGATTCTCAACATGAGGCGATTATAGCTTTGTTTTGTGCAAGCTGACTTCCCCTGAATGCAGCTTCAGCACTTCCTGACCCGTGTCCAGCATCAGGGCGCCGTGTTCATCAATGCCACAAGCTGTTCCGCGGATTGAGTCACTAACGGACTGAACCTCGACCGGTTTGCCATGCAGAATATCTAATTGCTCCCAATGCTCTCTGAACGGCGCAAACCCCTGCCGGTCAAACATCGACAGCTGCCCGACCAATTCCTCGAGCAATAATGCCGCCAGGGCATTCCTTGAAAACCCCGGCAGGTGGGAATGCAAATCGGTCCATGGCTGATCGATTTGCTTCGTCTGGCTGGAAACGGGCATATGCACGTTGATGCCGACGCCCAAAACGGCATGACAGGGTCCCTGCGAATCGCCCTGCACTTCCGCCAGGCAACCACACAGTTTCTTGCCGCCTATGAGCAGGTCATTGGGCCACTTCACACCGTGGCCTTCAAGGCCGGCACGCCGCAGAGCCTGTGAGGTTGCCAGCGCAACAACCAGCGGCAGGCAACCGAGTTCCGACAGGGATTTCTCAAACATCCAGCCGAGCGACAGGTAGAGGTTTTTCCCGTAAGGCGAATACCACTGCCGGCCCCTCCGGCCGCGGCCCTGCGACTGGTGTTCGGCGAGGATGGCGGTCGCGTTCTGTTCGGCGAGCGGCAGGCGCTGCAAGGCAGAATTGGTTGAATCCAGCGAGCCTTCGATAACCAGGGTATTCAACTTTCGACTGCCGGGCGAATCAAGATTGGCAAGAATCGTGTCCCGGTCCAGCAGTTCAAGCGGTTCCTTGAGCCGATAACCCTGCCCCGCTACCGCATGAATCTCAATCCCGAGGCTGCGCAGAACCTCGATGTGTTTCCAGACGGCCGCGCGGCTGCAACCCAGCTCATTGCCGATGGCCTCACCGGAGCGCGTTTCCGTCGCCGACAGGTAATGCGCCAGGCGCTGGACCATGTTGGAGTTCATACTTGAACGGAACCGTCAGCGTTTGCGGGAAAACAGGTAGATGCGTTCAAATCGGTATTCCTCACCGTCGCGTAACCTGCGCATATTCTCGCGGTGTGTAAACAGCAGGAACAGCCCCAGGACCGCCGAAAAAATCATCAGGCCATTGTCATTCATCGCCCACGATGCGGGCACCAGGCTAAACCCCGCGAGCACGGTGGACAGTCCGACGTAGCCGGTCATGATCAGTGTGACCAACCATGTGATCACCAGGGGCAGCAACAACCAGGGTTCGATGACTATGATTGCGCCCACCGCAGCGGCTGCGCCCTTGCCGCCGCGAAAACCGTGCCAAACGGGATAGCAGTGCCCGATAACGGCCGCCAGGCCGCAGAGCATGACCAGTAAATCCCGCTCCAGCAACCCGGGCGCCGCGCCAATATCGAGGGCCGGTATGAGCCACGCGGCGATAAACCCCTTACCGACGTCGATGACCACGACACCGAGCGCAAACACCAGGCCCTGGGTGCGGAAGGCATTGGTACCGCCAGCGTTACCGCTGCCCTGGCCGCGGATATCGATCTTTTTCAGCCGGCCGAGCAGCAAGCTGCCGGACACGGAACCCAGCAGGTAAGCCAAAACAATTTTTACGATTAACGCGATCATCTGGCTGTACTGTCCATCTTCATCCCACCGGCGTCAGTTGAGTTGTTCCGGCTGCGGCATGTATCCCACCACGAGCCCGCCCGGCCCGAGGTGCACACCCAGTGCGGGACCTGCCTCGGTGATATGGCAGGAATGCACCCTCGTATGCCGTTCCAGTATATACCTTCGCAAGTCGTGCGCGCCCGCCGGATTCGCCCCGTGGGCAATTAAAACACGGTATGTCGCGTCCTGTTTCATTCTCCTCAATACGGCCTTGCCCATCGCTGCCGGCTTGACACCAATCCCCGTGGTAAACCCACCCAGCTTGAATCGGCCGCCTTTTTCGACCAACAGCGGACTGATGTGGAAGAAATCGGTCAGTTTTTTCAACGCTGCCGGGACACGTCCGCCACGGACGATATAGCCCAGGTCATCCGGCATGCCGACGATGCGGTTCAATGGCCTGTACTCGGTCAACAGTGACTCGATTTCATCCATTGACATACCCTGCTGAGCAGCCTCCGCAGCGACGATTGCGAGCAGGCCTTCGCCACAACTGCCGGTCTGGGAATCGAATACCCGGACGCGGCCGTCAAACCTCTCCGCCGCCGAACGCGCTGCCTGTGTTGTGCCACTGACTGCCTCGGACAGGCCTACGGACATGACCTCGTAACCGTGACCGGTAAGCAAATCATACTGACGGACAAAATCGCCCACCGGCGGCTGCGAGGTCTTGGGTGCTTCTTCGCGCGTTTTCAGCATTTCATAGAGATCCGCAGGTTGCAGTGTAACGTAGTCGATATACTCAGTTGCACCAAAATTAAGCCGTGCGGAAACCATGTGAATACCCAGCCGCTCCTGCTCCTCGAGCGGAATGTCCGCGCCGGAATCCGTGACGATGGCCACCCTGCCGGCCTGGTTCATCAAAGAGTGCTGGCGGTGCATGTCATCGGCTTTTTGCTGGTGCAGTTCACCGAACTCCTCACAGGCCAGGTAAACCTCTCCGGGGTTATTGACATGGATGTGCACGCGGACGCGCCTGTTGCCGCCGGCCACCATCAGTGAACTGCAATCCAGTTCTTCCAGCCGTTGCATAATGGCGGCCCGGTCCAGGGTTTCACCCTCTATGACACATTCGGTGCAGAAGCGGTGCGCATCGGCGTCCATTTCCATGCTGGTACTGCCGGCCGATAACAGCTCCCCGATTTCAATGGCGTCAGCTTCTTCCTCGCCGCTCTCTACAAAGGCCCAGATTCCTTCGAGCAGATCGACAAAGCCCTGTCCGCCTGCATCTACTACGCCAGCCTGTTTCAAAACCGGTAACAGGTCGGGTGTACCGGCCAGCGATTCCCGCGCACGCACCAAACCGTATTCGAGCAATTCCCTGATATCCTCGACGCCCTGGCGATGCTTTTCATCCAGCGCGATTGAAAAATCTTCCAGCACCGTCGGCAAGGTTCCGGCCACGGGTTCCGCCATTGCTGTCCAGGACGCCCTGGCGCCGGCCAGGCTGGCCCTGGCCATGTCACTGGCATACATCTGTGATTGCTTGCCGAGTGATTCACTAAAACCGTGAAAGTACTGGGCCATGATGGCCCCGGAGTTGCCCCGGGCGCCATCCAGTGAAGCGTGCGCTATCTTGCGCATCAGCTGCTTCATGCCCAGGTCACGCTCGTGGCGGACTGCATCGTAGATGACCTTGAAACTGAAGGCCATGTTGGTCCCGGTGTCACCATCCGGCACCGGAAAGACATTGATCCGATCAATATAATCGCGGCGCTGGAACAGGCGCCGGATCCCGGCGCTGAGGGCGTTCACCATGCGGTTCGCATCAATGTAAGCAATGGCCCTGGTCAAGATAGAAAATCCGCTAAAAATGTGCAGCCGAAAGTCTACCACGCATTCGCAATTTTGAACCCGACCTGTGCGTACGTAGCGGCCGATGGCGAAAAATACCGTGTTTTGGCAGAATTTACACGCCTGGTGACACAACCACGCCGCAAACCCTTACCGGGCCTTATGGCACATTTGGCATGGAACCTGCATCGTTACAATATAGACACGACAGGAGGAAACCATGACCGGCGAAACATTTTTTGAAAGCGTAAAGAGAAACCTGAACGGTGAACCCGGACAACCGATAGTGCTCGGTGTCTGCAAAACACTGGCGGCGCGCTTGAACCAGGAGGTCTGGCTGATCAGGCTGGCCGCGATCGTCCTGGGTGTTGTCTATACATCTTTCACACTCGTCGCCTATGTTCTCCTGGGTCTGTTCATGGAAGAGACTTCAAGCCGCACCAAGAGCCTGTTTGAAGGCCTGGGTATCTGGTTCCGTGAGTTCCTCGACAAGGTGGGCAACCGTTTCGGTGATATTTTCGGTGGGGATGATTCCAATCATCGCAACAATTACGGCAACCGGGACCGCAATTTCTGAGTTAGCCAGGCAAGCACTGGAACACTCTTCCGGCAACGGCCGTTCCTGCTATGTGACTGCCGCCAGGAAAGCCGCCAGGCCTGCCCGGTCAAAAGGCCAGAATAACTCCTGCTCGTTGTCACTGTGTTTGAGTACCGGAACGTGGATGCCATAGCGTTTCAGCAGTTCCAGGTCGGATTCGATATCCACTTTCTGATAACTTTCAGCCAGGCCCGCTGCAGTCATCAGGGCTTCTGCCTCATCACACAGGTGGCAGTCGGGTTGGTAATAAAGAATCAACTGGCTCATCGAGTTTGTCCCCGCTCAGGTCTTTTCTCAGGTTAGAATTATCGCTACTTCGTGCCGGAAGCATGACATGGCTGTCAGCATATTTGAATTATTTAAAATTGGAATCGGACCTTCAAGCTCGCACACCGTGGGACCGATGCGGGCGGCATTCACTTTCGTAAAGCGCCTGGACCGTTCAGACCTGGTGGTGAAGCTTGCGCGTATACAGGTGACACTGTTTGGTTCACTGGCCCATACCGGCCGCGGACATGGAACTGACAAGGCCATTATGCTGGGGCTGGCAGGCAACCTGCCCGACCAGGTAGATCCTGATCTCATCGACGAAATATTGCGGGGTATTCGGGACAGCGGCCAAATCGAATTGCCAGGTGACCACCAGATTGGCTTCACCGAAAAATCAGACCTGCTGTTCAGCAAACGTAAAAAATTGCCCCACCATCCCAATGGCATGCGTTTTGAAGCCTATGATGATCGCCGGGAGTTACTGCTGCAGCGCGACTATTACTCGGTTGGCGGTGGATTCGTGGTTAACGAGGACGAAGCCGCTAGCGACAGGCTGGTTAGAGACGAGACCCGCCTGCCTTACGCATTCAGCAGTGGTGATGAACTGTTATCCCTGTGTGCCAAGCATCGCCTGCGCATCGCCGACATCATGCTTGCCAATGAAAAGGCCTGGCGAAATGCGCATAAGGTCAGGGAGGGCTTGTTGGTCATCTGGCAAGCCATGCGTGGGTGCATGGTAAGGG
>JABDPJ010000254.1 GCA_013042835.1 Lysobacterales bacterium | reverse complement strand
AATGCCGACAGCCTGCTGTTCAGCTTCACCCTCGCGCAGGGTGGTGAGTTTGCATTTCTGCTGGTGTCATTTGCTCTGCAGAGTTATGCGCTGAATATTGACCTGGCGAACAAGATCATCATGGTGGTGGTTATATCCATGGTGTTGACCCCGATCGCCATTGTGGTTTTTGAAAGGGTTATTCAACCGCGCTTGATCAATACCTGCGCTGAACGTGAGCCCGATGAGATCGATGATCATGACAACCCGGTCATCATCGCAGGATACGGCCGTTTCGGACAGATAGTTTCCCGCTTTCTGAAGGCCAGTGGGTACGAGGCAACCCTGCTGGATCATGACGCCGGCCAAATTGAACTTACGGGTCGGTTTGGATACAAGGTGTTTTATGGTGACGCGGCGAATGGCGACCTTCTCAGGGCTGCTGGCGCCGGGCGCGCCCGGCTGCTGGTCATTGCGATCGATGACAAGGAAAAAGCGATAGAGATGATCCATATCGCCCGTATGCAGTTTCCCGGTTTGAAGATTCTCGCACGTGCATATGATCGCACACATGCCTATGAACTCATCCACGCCGGGGCGGATTTCATTAGCCGTGAGACCTTTGGTTCGGCATTGGCGATGGGTGAGGAGGCTCTGAAACTATTGGGCTTGAGCGAATTCCGTGCGAAGCGAATGGGTGCGAGTTTTGACAAGCACGATACTGAAGGGATGTTCAGGTTATCCGAGGTCTGGGGTGATGACCATGAATATGGTTTGCGTATTCGCCAAAACCTTGAAGACCTGGAAGCTGTCTTGCAGGCGGACCTGGACCAGCCCGAAGAAGCAGGGAACGAACCCGCCCCGGGGGGCGGGTAGGGCAACTATTAATTCGTCACCCTGCTGAATACTACCCTTGATCGCGCTGGGCGTGATCCACGAGAACGTGTGCGACACAGGTTGTGAGTTTACGGGCGAACGGAATATGCAGGAACTCGTTCGGGCCGTGGGCATTGGACTGCGGGCCCAGCACGCCGGTGATCATGAACTGTGCTTCGGGGAAAAAGTCACCCAGCATGGCCATGAAAGGTATCGTGCCGCCCTCGCCCATGTACATGACACCCCGGTCGTAGCTGGCCTGTGAGGCCTTTTCCAGGGAGGCATGCAGCCACGGTGCGATTTCCGGCGCATTCCAGCCGGATGCGGAGTGGTCCGCTTCGAAGCTGACGGTGGCGTTGAAAGGCGGATTGGCCTCGAGGGTTGCTTTCAGGCCGCGGCTGGCTGCTTCACCGTCGATGGTCGCTGGCAGGCGCATCGAAAGTTTCAGGGCCGTATAGGGCCGCAGCACGTTGCCGGCCGAGTCCAGCTCGGGTATGCCGCCGACGCCGGTATAGGACAGGGCCGGGCGCCAGGTGCGGTTGAGGATACGCTCCACGTTGTTTTCGGCCATGGGCTCAACGCCATCGACGAATGGATAGGCCTGCCAAATTTCATCGCCGAGCGCCTCAGCCATGGCTTTTGTCTGTTCCAGGCGCTGCTCGGGTATGGGCGCGTGCAGGTAGTCGGGCAGCACCTTGCCGGTGGATTCATCTTCGAGACGGCTCAACAGTTGCCGCAGTACGCGGAAACTGGATGGCACGACACCGGAGGCGTAACCGGAATGTACCCCTTCCCGGAGTACATCGGCCCTGAGAGTGCCGGCCGCCATGCCGCGCAGCGAAACGGTCAGCCAGAGCTGGTCGTAATTGCCGGCGCCCGAATCAAGGCAGATGACCAGTGAAGGTGTGCCGATCCGCTCTTTCAGATGATCGATATAAAACGGCAGGTCATAACTGCCGGACTCTTCGCAGGCTTCGATTATGACGACGATTCGACCGTGTGGCAGGCCCTGTCTTTGCACCGCCATGATCGCGGTCAGTGAACTGTAGGCGGCATAACCGTCATCGGCACCGCCGCGGCCATAAAGCTTGCCATCCTTGATGACTGGAATCCAGGGACCCAGGTCATCGGCCCAGCCGGTCATTTCCGGCTGTTTGTCCAAGTGCCCGTACATCAGGATCGTGTCTTCTGTATCTGTTGTTCCCTGTGCTGGAATCTCCATGAAAATCAGCGGTGTGCGCCCTTCCAGCCGAACGATTTCCAGCGTCATGCCGGCAACGTCCTGCGCTTTGCACCATGCAAAAATTTGCTGGACAGCATCTTCCATGTAGCCGTGTTCGGCCCAGTCGGCATCGAAGTGGGGTGATTTATTGGGGATTTTTATATATTCAACCAGTTCGGGGACGATAGAGTCCATCCACATTTCGTCAATAAAGTCCTGCGCAATTTTTTGATCCATTAAGTTTGCCTCTGTTTGGTTGAACTGGTTTGCCTGATTATCGCATGCAAGTATGAAACCATGTATAGCAGGTCAGTCATATTGATCAATGCGATTACCTGCTGTCAATGGTATGCTTGCCGTGCTTTTTGACCCGGGGGAAGTCTGCGGGTTCATATAAAAATTATTCAAAACAGATTTGGAGCTTCAAACGTGACCAATCAAACAGAAGGTGCTAACAACCTGCCGGACTTGCCTGCGGGAGAATTCCTGGGCCACCCGAAGGCCCTGTGGCAATTATTCAACATCGAGATGTGGGAGCGCTTCTCGTACTACGGTATGCGCGCAGTGCTTGCGGTATACGTTGCTACGACTTTTTTTGCGCACCTCGGCGCAGGCGCTAACGCCGAGGCCAGCCTCGTTTACGGCGGTTATACCGCCCTGGTTTATGCGACGGGTATAGCGGGTGGTTATGTTGCCGACCGTATTCTCGGTTACCAGAGGTCGATCCTGCTCGGCGCCATTATCATGGCATCAGGTTTATTCGTTCTGTTGATCGAGGACATTAACTGGTTCCTCGTCGGCCTCGCGCTGATCGTTTCCGGTAATGGACTGTTCAAACCTAACATTTCAACCATGATCGGCAAACTCTACGCGCCCGGTGATGTCCGCCGTGATTCCGGGTTTACGATTTTTTACATGGGCATCAATCTTGGCGCGATGATTGCGCCGATCATTACTGCTTCGTGGATTGGCGCGACCTGGGGTCTCAAGTGGGGTTTCTTTGCCGCAGGTATCGGTATGATCCTGTCAACGCTATTTCTTGAAGTTGCCAAAAAATCTCTTGGTCACGTCGGTTTGCCGGAAAAAGGCAAGGAAGGTTGGGGACGATTTTTTGCGGTGGGTTTCGGTGCACTGGTACTGGCCGGAATCGTCTTCTTCCTGTTGTCGGAAAGCACCATCCTGGGCTATTTGCTGGTTGGCATCATGGTGTGCCTGATTCTCTACTTCATTATCGCGGGTATACGCTCCAGGAATAAGGTGCAGTTGCACCGCTATATAGCCATGATCATCCTGTTTGCTGCCAACGCCTGTTTCTGGGCCCTGTTTGAACAGGCCGGCAGTTCACTGAACTTCTTTGCGCGTGAATTTGTCACGCCGATGTACGGCACCATGGAAACGTGGCAGGCGGGAGGGTTTGGTATCTTCCAGTCCCTTAACCCGTTATACATCCTGATTTTTGCGCCGGTGTTTGCACTGCTCTGGCCGAAACTTGACCTGATGAACATGAACCCGTCGATACCGCGTAAATTTGCCCTCGGCCTGATCCAGGTGGCTTTGGGCTTCTACCTGTTGGTTTTCGCGATTGGCAATATGACAAATGCAGCAGGACTCGTGCCATGGATTTTCCTGGCAATGACTTACCTCTTACACACCACCGGTGAACTCTGTCTCTCGCCGATTGGCCTGAGCATGGTAACCAAACTGGCAGATGAAAAAGAGGTTGGGCTGGCCATGGGTGGCTGGTTCCTTTCTATTGCCATGGCTCAGTATGTGGCGGGTATCATCGCAGCGCTTGCTTCCGGCGGGACCACCGACGGCGCACATGGGGCAATGGTCTCAGCAACGATGGAGCAATACTCCGGTGTGTATATGCAGTTGTTCTGGATCGGTCTCATTACCGGCGTTATCTATCTCGTGCTGGCACCTGTAATTAACAAGTTGATGCACGGCGTCAAATAGACCTTTACCCCGTTATGAAAGGGCCCCGGATTTTGCCGGGGCCTTTTTTTAGGTGCTTACAACTCAGCCGGAAAGCGTCCCAAGCTGGCAGACTTCCCTCATCATCTGTTATAACTGTTTAATAAAAATGGCTTATTTGGTCCCGGGCCACGGAGGAGTCGTTGACGATGGGTGAGAAATCGAGCTGGAAAGACATGAAGCGCCGCGCATTCGAAGCCTTCGGCAGAGACGGCAAATTGAGTGTTTCCGAGCTGGAAGAAATCGTTGATATCGGTTGCGCTGACGGCGATTTTGATGAGCAGGAAAAAGCCGTTCTCATCAGTATCATTGCAACTCTGACGGGTGCTGAAATGAGCAACGCAATGTGGATAAAGATCGATGAGTTGATCCACAAGTTTGATCTGCATCTCGACAGCGAGGCTGTCATTGAACACCTTGACGACGAAGACGATTTTTTGACCTGACTGGTTCATTCCATATCGGCCTTAAAATTTGCACTTTTATCAGCAGTAGCCTGTCACCTGTTCTTTTATCGCCCAACTGTTAACATATCGCCTTCATTTTTCGGAACAATCTCATGTCTAAATCCTTTGCACGCGCCGCGTTGCCATTTTTCCTGTTGCCGATTCTGTTCCTGTCAGCTTGCAGTAAACCTGAAGAACCAGCCATTTCCACCAAGCCGGCAAGCCCCGTCGCGCAGGTTGAGAAGTGGGAGCAGTTTGTCACCCGGCAGATTGAAGAGCACATGGAAGCCCACCCGCAGTTTGCGGTGGTGCAGGGAAGACACGAGTATGACGGGCAACTGCCCGACTGGAGTCGTGCAGGGATAGAGAGGGAGGCGGCGCGACTGCACCGGGTGCGTCAGGAGGCCGTGGCATTTGGCGATGACAAATTGACCGCGGAACAGCAATATCAGCGGGAGTATCTTCTTGCGCGAGTGGACCAGGACCTGTTCTGGATTGAAAAGGCGAAACTGCCGTTTCGTAGCCCGGAGTATTACTTCGGCTGGCTGACTGATTCGCTGGATCCCAGTGTTTATATCACCCTGAACTATGATTCACTTGAACAGCGCATGCGCGCGTTTACCCGTTACCTGGAAAATGTGCCCATGGCGGTGAGGCAGATCAGGGATAATCTCGCCATGCCGATGCCGCGCACCTGGCTGCAGCTGGGGATTGACGGGTTCGGAGGATATGCCGACTACTTTCGCGACGAAGTGCCGGCGGTATGGGCGGCGGTTGAAGATGAAGCGCTACAGCGGGATTTCACACGTGCCAACGCCGAAGCTGTTCTTGCCATGCAGGACATGGCTGACTGGCTGAAATCCAACCTGCCTGCTGCAACGGAGGATTATGCTCTTGGTGAGCAGTTATTCCAGGAGATGCTTTGGGACACCGAGCGCGTCGATATTTCACTCGATGACCTCGAGGCCGTTGGCCGTGCCGACATGGCGCGCAACCTGCAGCGTCTCAATGACGCCTGTGCGGAGTTTGCACCCGGCGCCACGATACGGGACTGTTTCGCAAAAATGTCGAGCCGCAAGCCCAGGGAGGGTTCCGTGAATGCGGCCACTGACCAGCTCATGGAAACCCGGAAGTTTATCGAACAGGAAGAACTTGTAAGCATACCCGGAAACGAAGAAGCGAAGGTGGCCGAGGCGCCACCTTATGCGCGGTCGAATTTCGCCTACATCAATATCCCGGGGGCATGGGAAAAGAACCAGCCATCGGTGTACTACATATCCCCGCCCAACCCGGCCTGGCCCGAAGCTGTGCAGGCGGACTATATTGCCGGTGAAGCGGACCTCTTATTTACCTCTGTGCATGAAGTCTGGCCGGGTCACTTCCTGAATTTCCTGCATGCGAACCGCGCCGACTTCTTTTATGGTCGCGTTTTCGTTGGTTACGCCTTCGCCGAGGGTTGGGCGCACTATACCGAGGAGATGATGCTTGAAGCGGGCTTGCGGGCTGGTGATCCCGAGGCCCGCATCGGCCAGATCAGCAATGCCCTGTTGCGCAACGCGCGTTTCCTTGCGAGCATCGGTTTGCACACCAATGGCTGGTCGGTGGAAGAGGCCGAAAGGTTCTTCATGGAGGAGGCCTTCCAAAGCAAAGGAACAGCCATTCAACAGGCTGCCCGAGGCACCTATGATCCCGCCTATTTGAATTACACGATGGGTAAGTTGATGATCACGCGGCTGCGGGACGACTGGACGGCCACGCGAGGCGGCCGAAAAGCCTGGCGTGATTTTCATGATGAATTTCTGAGTTACGGTGGCCCGCCCATACCGTTGGTCCGCCAGCAGATGATGGCCGAGATCAAGCCGCTAAGTCTTTTTCCAGGACATTGATAGAATGACGAAGGCGCCTGCCAAAAACGTTCATCGCAACGCGTTAAAACAAGGAGACACGACTCATGACGATTCTTAGCCAACCGACTTACCGCCTCCTTTGCCTGGCCAGCATTTGGCTTTGTGCGTTTCCCGCTGCGGCACAGGATAACGAGGCCCTTGCCAAGGCGGCGCAGAACCCAATTGCCAGCATGATCAGCGTACCGTTTCAGAACAATACCAACTTCAATTTCGGCCCCGAGGAGGGCACCCAGAACATCCTCAATATCCAGCCCGTCCTGCCGATCGAATTGAATGACCAGTGGAACGTGATTACGCGGACGATCATCCCGGTCATCTCGCAACCCGCGTTGATGCCCGGTCAAGGCCGCAGGAACGGGCTGGGTGATCTCCAGGTTTCCGCCTTCCTGTCGCCGAGTGCGCCCCCCGCCAACGGCTGGATCTGGGGCGTGGGTGCGATTGCCCAGCTCGATACAGCATCCAGTGACCGTTTGGGCGCCGGGGCCTGGGGCCTCGGACCCACGGCGGTGACACTGAAAACCTTCGGTCCCTGGCTGGTGGGTGGACTGATTAACAATGTCTGGTCCGTTTCCACTGACCGCGATGACGTTAACCAGATGCTGGTTCAGCCGTTTATTAATTACAATTTCCCGGACAAGCCCGGCCGTTACCTGACATTCGCCCCCCTGATCACGGCAAACTGGAAAGCCGATAACGGCAACAAGTGGACCGTTCCCCTCGGGCTCGGAATTGGCCAGGTGACGCGGTTCGGCAAGCAACCGGTCAATATGCAGGCCAGTGTCTATTACAATGTAGTGAGGCCGGATTTTGGTGCCGATTGGCAACTGAGGCTCCAACTGCAACTGATGTTCCCGAAGTAAATTGCCGTTGGCAGCCAGGAAAAGGCTGTTTTTATAACTCGCGTACCATCCAGGTCCCGCACTTGTTGTGGCCGGTGTCTCCCATCGGTTGATCGAGGTATTCGAAACCGAATTTACCATACAGGTGCTGGGCCTGTTGCATGTTGTCCTTGGTTTCCAGGTAACAGCGCCTGTAGCCGGCCTTGTGCGCCTCCTCGAGGCACAATTCCAGCAATTGAGCGCCAACACCGAGGCCCCGCAGCTCGGATTTGAAATACATTTTGCGCAGTTCGCAGGTGTCATCATCGGCGCCTCTAAGCGGCCCGAGTCCGCCACAGCCATAAACCTGCCCGTCAAGTTCGACAACAAAAAAAGCGCTACCTGCAGGTGCGTAGGCGTTGTGCATATCATCCACTTCTGAATCACTGATCGAATAGCCGCATCCGACCGCCTCGAATTCAGTCATAACCAGCCGGATTATCCCGGCAACCTCGGCATTGTCTGCGGCTTCAATCTGCCGGATGGTGATAGCCCTGGTATCGTCGTATTGAGTCATTGGTGATGAGTCCATTGCCGTCGCCGACAAGGCTGTTTTAACCCTTAAATCTTAAAATATACTTTAAACCTCTTTGCAGCCCGGTGCATCAAACGCTATGTAGGAAGAATTATGAAGCCTGGGCGGGCATAATGGTTCACCAGGTTAATTACGTTGCGGCAGGTCCTGCGATTGATACCCACCGCACCGGAAGGTAAAACAGGAGACTTGTCATGAAATTCAAATTGAGTGTTTTCGCTTTGGCCTTGCTTGTCAGTGGCGGCCTGTTAGCCAAAGTCACTGAGGAGGAAACATTTTCCTTTCCGCTGAATGATGGCGGGCGTTTCAGTATTTCCAATGTGAATGGTTCGATTACCATTACCGGCGGTAGCGGTGAAACGGTGGAAATTGTCGCTACGAAAAAGGCGGACAACCAGAAAGACCTGGACAAGATTAAAATTGAAATATCCCATTCTGCTGATGAGATCGTGGTTGAAACCGAGTTGGGTAGCTCGGACAAGTGGTTTTCGTGGGGCGGAAACAACAGCGGACATGTTACCTATGAAGTCATCGTTCCGGCCAATACTGAGCTTGATTCCGTCGAAACAGTCAATGGCGGTGTCGCTATCAGCGGCGTTTCCAACAGTGTCGTTGCTGAGTCTGTAAATGGAGGCGTTGAAGTCGAAGACTTGACCGGTGATACCGATCTCTCCACGGTCAATGGCAGCATTGAAGCGACTTTTGCCAGCCTGGGAGGAGATCAAAGGGTCAAGGCGGAGACCGTAAACGGTCGCGTGACGATCAACCTGCCTGAAGACGCAGATGTGAAGATCAGTGCGGACACCCTTAACGGTGGCATCAATGGACGGGACTTCGACCTTGAGGCAGACAAGGGTTTTGTTGGCAGTGACCTGAACGCCAGCATTGGTAACGGCAGCGCCAGGTTGAATATCGATACTGTGAACGGATCTATCAAAATTCGTAAGAACTGATTTTCAGACTTGTAAGCCAGGGCCCGGCGGAGTTTCTCCGCCGGGTTTTTTTATGCCCGGACCGGTTTAGCAGAATTGACCAAACTGGTTTCATTTGTTGAATTGATCTCCAGGTTGCATGTGGATACAATCATTATTTGATATATCACAAATATATTAGTAAACAAACCAAGCGGGCTGAGTGATGAAAACAACAAGATGGAGAGGGGTCTATCCAGCGGTAACGACCAAGTTCAAGCCGGATTTCAGCCTGGATATGGAAGCGATGGCCTCCCACCTCGAGTTTCAACTGGATGCCGGCGTGCACGGTGTGATCATTCTCGGCTCACTGGGTGAAAATCCGACACTGAGTATGGAAGAGAAACTGCGCTTAACCGGGTTCTTCGTTAATGAAATTAATGGCCGCGTACCGCTACTGGCGTGTATTGCTGAGTCTGACACCCGCGAGGCCCGTCATTTTGCAGAACAGGCCCAGGCGTTGGGTGCAGACGGTTTCATGCTGTTGCCGCCAATGCGCTATCCCAGTGACAAGCGCGAAACCCTGTCTTACCTCGAAGAGGTTGCGGCAGCTTCTGACTTACCCGTCATGCTGTACAACAACCCGGTGGCTTATGGCACGGATTTGAGACCCGCCGATTTCGAATCCCTGGCGTCGAATCCCAGGTTTGTTGCGATCAAGGAATCCTCGGCCGATACGCGGCGTATACCCGCCATCCGGCGGATGACCGGCGACCGCTATGATATTTTCTGTGGAGTCGACGACCTGGCTTTTGAGTCCTTTTCATTGGGCGCGGTGGGATGGGTTGCCGGCCTGGTAGTGGCGTTCCCGCACGAGACGGTTCGCCTTTACGAACTGATGAGCGCCGGGCAATGGTCCGAGGCACGCAAACTCTATGAGTGGTTCCTGCCGTTGTTAAGCCTCGATATCGGACCCAAATTCGTGCAGCAGATCAAGCTGGTCGAAGAGATCATGGGCGTGGGCTCCGCGCGGGTGCGTTCACCGAGGCTGCCACTGGATGCAGCCGAAGCAGCGCTTGTCCGCACAATAGTCGAGCAGGCACTGGCGAACCGCCTGGCGGTATGAGCACGGCCGGGCCACAGCGGCATCATGACAGCCTGGCTGAGAAGGCTTACCGCTTGCTGGAGGCACAACTGGTCACACTGGTGCTGGCGCCGGGCGACTTGATTGCCGAAAAAGACCTGGTGGACAGGGTGGGCATCGGCCGGACACCGGTCAGGGAGGCGATTCAGAGGCTATCCGCGGAGGGCCTGTTGCAAGTGTTGCCGCGCAAGGGCCTGATGGTGACGCCAATACTGCGCTCGGACCTGTTGCGGATCATCGAAGTCCGCCGGGTGCTGGAGCGCTTAATGGTTGTCAAGGCAGCCGAGCGTGCCACGCCCGATCAACGCCAGGCTCTCCATATTCTAGGCGGGCACCTGGAGTCGGCCGAAAATGACCTCGAGCACTTCTTTCGACTTGATCAGCGCCTGGATGAATTGCTGGAAGCGGCCTGCCACAACCGCTTCCTGGTGAAGGCGTTAACAGCCATGCACAGCCAGTGCAGGCGCCTGTGGTACCTGCATCG
>JABDPJ010000246.1 GCA_013042835.1 Lysobacterales bacterium | reverse complement strand
GTGATAGGCCTCTGCGCGCTTCAGGGCCTCGTCCAGACCCCAGCCTGCAATAAAGGCCTCCACCCTGGCGACAATGCAGAAATCGTCATCGGTTTGGGAATCCTTGCCGGCCTGGATCTTGCCGCAGAAAGTCGGGATATCTTCGAGCGGCTGAGCCTCACCCTGGATAAAGCTGTTGGTTTTAGGAAACAGCTTGTCTTCAATGCAAACTCCGGCGATGCCGATCTGGCCCAGCTTGCGCACCAGCCTGCGCATATTGTTGAAATCGCCGTAGCCTGTATCGCCATCCAACAGGATGGGTATTTGGGTGACGTCGGTCATGAACGCCAGTTGTTCTACGACCTGGGTCCAGGAAAGTTCGTTGTTGTCCCGCACGGCGTGCTGGGCCGACAGCGCGAGTCCAGAACCCCAGATACCCTTGAAACCGGCCTCCTCCACTATCCGTGCAGACAGGCCGTTATGCGCTTCGAGGATAAACTCCGTCTGTGCGGAGTTCAGCATATTCTTCAATTGCGTGGTCTTTCGCACGATACTCTCATCCCGGGTCAAAAATCAGCTACATCCTTTTGTATCGCGGGCAACACCTCTTTGATCGCCCGTTCCACATCTTCAGGAAAGTCTATCTCAAGCCATGGCAGGCCGCTGACATCTTCGCATGCAAAGGCCGAGGGCTGCGCCAGCAAAACATCCCGCAAGGCCTCCTCGTGCGGGGCACCCAACAGGCCTTCAGAGTTGTAATCTTCACAAGCTTGTGAAATTTTAGCCGCGATCTCGCCATTGAACTTGAAAAAGCCCACCGACTCGCCCAAGGTATCAAACTCCAACCCGTCCGGCAGCGCTTTTCTGAACTCCACCATTTCCCCCGCGTGGATGGCAATTTTCACCGGCTCATCGCCAGCGGCAAAATCCCGGTCGAGCAAGTAACAATTCTCATGCGCGGATTCGATCAACTTCTGCATTATCCGGGGGTGAAACAACACGTCCGCATCCAGGACCAGGACGGTCTCGCCGCTGGTCATCATCTCATGGGCGGCGAGCAGGCTCAGCACGCTGCCTTTTTCAAAGGCCGGATTATAAAATAACGCCATTTCAGGACGCGAAGAAAGTGTCGCGATATGCTCAACAATCAAACCCGCCTTATAGCCAAGCACCAGCGTTGCATGCCTGACGCCGAGACGGAAGAGAATGTCCAGCTGGCGCTCCAGCAGGCTGCGCCCGCCAAACTCCAACAGGCACTTGGGTCGACCATCCGGGTTGAATTCCGCAAGGCGGTTGCCGCGACCGGCAGCAAGGATTATTGCGTGCATGTAAGCCTCCTTCTTAATGCTGTGTATTGTAACCTGATGTGGGCCGGCAGTTGTCTATATGACGGTGGTGCAAACAGGTACTTTTTTGAGACAAAAAAATGCCCGGGCAAACCGGGCATTTTTCTTTGCTTTTTGACCGAAAGACGGGTTAGTCGTCTTTGCCTACCTCTTTCATGGACAGGCGGACACGGCCTTGCTTGTCGACTTCAAGAACCTTGACCTTGACGACTTCGCCTTCCTTGACCACGTCAGTGACATTCTCAACGCGCTCATCGGAAAGCTGCGAGATGTGCACCAGGCCATCGCGGCCCGGGGTCAGCGAAACAAATGCGCCGAAGTTCATGATCTTGATGACCTTGCCTTCGAATATCTGGCCGGGCTCGATGTCAGCGGTAATCTGCTCGATGCGCTTGCGTGCATCGTCACCGGCTTCCTTGTTCACGGAACCGATGGTAATCGTGCCGTCATCGGCGATATCTATGGTCGCGCCGGTTTCCTCGGTGATGCTGCGGATGGTGACGCCACCCTTGCCGATTACGTCGCGGATCTTGTCCGGATGGATCTTGATCGTTACCAGGCGCGGTGCAAACTCGGACATTTCGCCACGCGGTTCGGAGATAACCTTGTTCATTTCACCCAGGATGAAATTACGGCCTTCATGCGCCTGTGACAGCGCAATCCGCATGATTTCCTCGTTGATGCCTTCGATCTTGATATCCATCTGCAGGGCGGTAATTCCGTCTGCCGTTCCGGCTACCTTGAAATCCATGTCACCGAGGTGGTCCTCATCACCCAGAATGTCGCTGAGCACTGCAAAGCGGTCGCCTTCCTTGATCAAGCCCATGGCGATGCCGGCAACCGGCGCCTTGACCGGTACGCCCGCGTCCATCAGCGCCAGGGAGGTGCCACAAACTGACGCCATTGAGCTGGAGCCGTTTGATTCGGTGATTTCCGAAACCACGCGAACGACGTAGGGAAAGTCCTCGATAGTTGGCAATACCGCCGTCACACCGCGGCGTGCCAGCCAGCCATGACCGATTTCCCGACGCTTGGGGCCGCCGGCAAAACCGGTCTCACCCACGCAGAACAGCGGGAAGTTGTAGTGCAGCATGAACGGATCCTTGTATTCTCCGTTGACCGCGTCGATCAGCTGCGCATCCCGGGTGGTGCCCAGGGTGGTGGTCACGATGGCCTGTGTCTCACCACGTGTAAACAGGGCGGAACCATGGGTGCGTGGCAGGATACCGGGCTTGACGGTGATCGGCCGAACGGTGGTCAGGTCACGACCGTCAATGCGGGGATTGCCGGAAAGAATGTGGTCGCGGACAAGGAACTTTTCGAGCTTGTACAAGGCGCCCGCAACATCTGCTGCTGCAGGTGCGTTTTCATCTTCTTCATTGCAAAGAGATTCAATCAATGAGCTCTTCACTTCGGCAACGGCCGCTTGCCGCTCCATCTTGTCGGCAATGGCGTAAGCGGCTTTCAGACCGTCGGTGGCGGCAGCCTCGACCTTTGCCTTCAGGTCAGTGTCTTCTGCAGCAGCTTCCCACCCCCATTTTTCCACGCCCGCCTCGGCGACCAGTTCGTTGATCGCGCTCACAACGGCTTTCATGGCGTCGTGGCCGAATGTCACGGCGCCCAGCATGACGTCCTCCGGAAGCAGGTCGGCTTCAGATTCAACCATCAGGACGGCATTCTCGGTGCCGGCAACAATTAGGTTCAGTGAAGAGTCTTCCAACTGGGTGGTGCTTGGATTCAGCACATACTCATTGTTGATGTAACCGACCTTCGATGCACCTATCGGACCGCTGAACGGCATGCCGGACAACGCCAGCGCCGCGGATGTGCCGATCAGGGCGGGGATATCACCATCCACTTCCGGGTTGGAAGAGATAAGATTTGCGGTAACCTGGACCTCGTTCAGAAATCCTTTTGGAAACAGCGGACGAATCGGACGGTCGATCAGACGACAGGTCAGTGTCTCTTTTTCGGTCGGACGTCCTTCACGCTTGAAGAAGCCGCCCGGGATGCGCCCGGCAGCGTAGAATTTTTCCTGGTAGTTGACCGTTAACGGGAAGAAAGACTGGCCGGGTTTGGCTTCTTTCTGTCCGACTACGGCAACCATGACCACGGTGTCGGCCATGTTGACCATAACTGTGGCGCTCGCCTGGCGGGCAATTTCACCGGTTTCGATGGTGACGGTATGCTCGCCGAATTGAAATGACTTTGTCAGTTTTTGCACTTTAGTTTCCTGCTTCATGTGAAGAGCCACCTGGCTCTTGTACGCCTGTTTTCAGGCAGTTCTTTCGACTACAGCCAACCGCTGCCAGCACTTTTGCCGTGACATTGTGTGACCATAAATTAGTGAACAAAAAAGGTTTAACGACGTAAACCAAGACGTTCAATCAGATCGCGGTAACGCTGGATATCCTTCTTCTTGAGGTAATCCAACAGGCTGCGACGCTGATTAACCATCCGCAGCAAACCGCGGCGGGAATGGTGATCATGCTTGTGGGCTTTGAAATGATCAGTGAGGTACTGGATTCTTGCGGTCAACAATGCGACCTGGACTTCCGGTGATCCGGTGTCATTTTCCGAGCGTTTAAATTCGTTAACAACTTTACTTTTTGTTTCTGCAGTAATAGACATGGTTCCATCTCCATGAATAGAGCCCCTTGGTCCCTGGAAATCTCTCATCACATGATTACGATGGAGTTTCGCAAAAACCGGTAGCCCCGGGTTTTCGGTAGCCGCTCATTTTAACCGGACACGGTAGTAGCTCACAAGTGATAAGTGGTTTTAAAATCAATGCGCTGTCAATTGGCCAGGTGCTGTCAATCAGTAACACATTGTCATACCGCGCGGGCGGGGATGACTGTGCATGGAGTTGAGGATGATGGTGCGTGTGGCGGGGATGACGGGATTAGAGGTTGAATACCTTCAGGGGTATCAATCTTCCGCCGGGGTCTAAATCTGCCAGTCCCAACAGATTGTTCTCGGGGCCGTAGACGCGGACCCGTTCCACATTTAACCCTGCCGGTGTGTATTCGAACTGGTTGCCGTGTTCGAAGCGGCCTTGCTGGATGATGTCCAGTTCAACCCTTGGCCAGTGCAGCAAGCCCGCGTCAACCGGCAGCAGATACTCCTGCAAACCACCATGCTCCCGTGCTTCCTGCAGTTGCTCCAGCGTTACCATGGAAGAGGATTCAAATGGCTCCACGGCGGTTCGGCGCAGCGCAACCAGGTGTGCGCAACTGCCCAGGGCCGTGGCAATATCCTCGGCCAGTGTCCTGACATAGGTTCCCTTTGAGCAATGCACCTCAAACGTCAGGTTGGGCGATTGCCAGTCCACCAGGTCCAGTTGATGGATGGTCACAGTGCGTGCCGGACGCTCAATTTCAATGCCGGCGCGCGCATACTCATAAAGAGGCCTGCCCTCGTGTTTCAGGGCGGAGTACATCGGCGGCACCTGCTCTATCTGACCCTCGAAAGACTTCAGCGTCCTGGCCAGGAGTTCAGCATCACAGCGGGCGGGTGAACAGGTTTGGATAATATCGCCTTCGATGTCGCCGGTGGTCGTGGCTTCACCCAGGCGGGCGGTCGCCCGGTAGCGTTTACCTGCTTCCAGCATGAAGGCCGCGGTTTTGCTCGCCTCGCCAAGACATACGGGCAGCATACCGGTTGCAAACGGATCAAGGCTGCCGGTGTGTCCGGCCTTGCGGGCCTGGTAGATGCCCCGGGCTTTCTGCAGAGCGCGGTTGGAGGAGATTCCTGCCGGCTTATCCAGCAGCACGACACCGTGAATATTCAGTCCACGTTTGCGCCGGGCCAATGCTATTCCTTGTCGGGTGATTCAGCATCAGCCAGGGTAGGTTCGTGGCCGTCCGTATCGGCCTTCAGGGCCTTGCTGATCAGGTCGTCAATGCGACTGCCCTGCTCGACGGAATCATCATGGATGAAATGCAGCTCGGGCACATGCCGCAAGCGCAATTCCTGGCCCAGGCGGGTCCGCAAAAAAGAGGCTGCGCGGCGCAGGGCCTGCAGGCTTTCTTTTGCTTTATCAGGTTGATAAACAGTGACGAAAACCTTGGCATGCGCGAGATCACGCGTCACTTCAACATCCGACACACTGACAAAACCGACTTGCGGGTCCTTGATTTCCTGCTGAATGAGCTTGGCAAGGTCACGCCTTAGCTGGCCGGCCACCCTTTCGGATCTTTGAAATTCCCTTGGCATCGTATTTCGCTGTCCTTTAACTGAGCTGCCTTGCAACCTCGGTACGCTCGAAACATTCGATATGGTCGCCCGGTTTGACGTCATTGTACATCTTGACGCCGATGCCGCACTCGGTGCCCGACTGAACCTCGTTGACGTCATCTTTGAAGCGCCGCAAGGATTCAAGCTCACCCTCATAGATCACCACGTTGTCGCGCAACACCCTGATCGGGTTGTGGCGGGTGACGTGACCCTCGACCACCAGGCAACCGGCAATGGCGCCAAGCTTGGATGACCGGAACACGTCCCTGACCTCTGCCAGGCCGACGATCGTTTCGCGCGTCTCGGTGCCCAGCAAACCGGATATAGCGGCCTTAACTTCATCAATGGCCTCGTAGATGATGCTGTAGTAGTGCAGATCCAGTTCGTGTTCCTGGATGACTTTGCGCGCACTGGCGTCCGCGCGGACGTTAAAGCCAATGATGATGGCGCCTGAAGCATGCGCCAGCGAGGCATCTGATTCAGTGATGGCGCCAACGCCGGATGCAACGATGTTGACTTTGACCTCGTCATTGCTGAGATTGGTCAATGCATCCTTCAGTGCTTCGACACTGCCCTGGACATCAGCGCGGATCAGCAGGTTAACCGCGACCTGTTCGCCCTTACCCATGTTCTCGAACAGGTTTTGCAGGTTGGCGGCCTGCTGCTGCGCGAGCCGGCTTTCACGTTGACGGTCCTGTCTTTGACCCGCCGCCTCGCGAGCCTTACGCTCATTGGCCACGACCAGTACTTCATCGCCCGCAAACGGAACCCCGGATAAACCGAGAATTTCCACGGGCATGGAAGGCCCGGCGGATTCAATCGACTCGCCGGTCTCATCAAACATCGCCCTGACACGACCAAACTCCTGGCCGGCCAAAACCATTTCACCACGCTTCAGCGTACCGTTCTGCACCAGGATAGTGGCCACAGGCCCGCGACCGCGGTCCAGGCTGGATTCAATGATCAGACCCTGGGCACGCCTGTTGGGATCCGCTTTAAGTTCAAGCAACTCGGCCTGCAACGAAATACCTTCGAGCAGGTCATCAATGCCTTCACCGGTTTTGGCTGAAACAGGAACGAACAGTTCTTCACCACCCCATTCCTCGGAAATGACTTCTTCCTGCGAAAGTTCAGATCTCACCCGTTCAACATCCGAGTCAGGAATATCGATCTTGTTGATCGCCACGATAAGCGGCACTTCGGCTGCACGGGCGTGCTGAATGGCTTCCTTGGTTTGCGGCATCACGCCGTCATCAGCCGCAACGACCAGCACGACAATATCCGTTGCCTTGGCGCCCCGTGAGCGCATGGCGGTGAAAGCCGCATGCCCCGGAGTGTCCAGGAACGTAATAGAGCCGCTTTTTGTTTTCACCTGGTAAGCACCGATGTGCTGGGTAATTCCGCCCGCTTCACCATCGGCAACCTTGGTCGCCTTGATATAATCAAGCAACGACGTCTTACCATGGTCAACGTGGCCCATCACGGTAACGACCGGGGGCCGGGTGACGCCTTCGCTCTCTGTCTCGGCTTCCTCCGCGATCAGCTCCTGCTCGATACCCTTGTCTTCCGCCGGCCGGGCCGTATGCCCCAGCTCTTCGACGACAAGTATCGCCGTATCCTGGTCCAGTGGCTGGTTGATGGTGACCATCATGCCCATATTCATCAGTACCTTGATGATTTCTGCGGCCTTGATCGCCAGCAATTTCGCCAGGTCGGCAACAACAATGTTCTCGGGTATTTCTACGTCACGCACCACCGGCGCAGTCGGCTTGGAGAAACCATGCTCGGTCGGCCGTGAAGACGGTGTGACACGGCGGGTAGGCTTACGCCGCCGCGCTGCCGCTCCACCTGCAACATGCAGTTCCTTGCGGCCGTAACGTGTTGCCGGCTTAGCACGCTCTTTCTTGCGTTTGTGTTGCTCTTCGGCGACCTTGCGCAAACGCTCTTCCTCCTTCTTGCGCTCCTCTTCCTCGGCCTTGCGCTTGGCCGCTGCCTGCTCGGCCTTTTCTTCCTGTTCGCGTTGCGAGCGTTCTTCCTGCTCTTTTTTCGCTTGTTCTTCAGCGGCTTTGCGGGCGGCTTCTTCGGCTTCCAGGCGCTTCTTCTCGGCCGCTTCCTGGCGCGCCCTTTCCTCGGCCTCACGCCGTTCCTGCGCTTCTTTAAGCGCCTTTTGAACCTTCTCCCGCTCTGGATCGGCCTGTTCAGCCTCCTGCAGCGCTTCGCGTTTTACGTATGTCCGGCTTTTGCGGAACTCCACGTTAACGGTCTTGGTTGAGGCCCTGGGACCGCTGCCCTGGACACGCAATTCACTGACCGATTTGCGCTTGAGCGTCACTTTGCGCGGCGCCGTTGCATCGCTCTCGGACTTGCCGTGGGACGACCTGAGATGCGCAAGAAGTCTCTTCTTGTCATCGTTGGAGACCGTGGCGTCAGCCGAGCTGAGGTTGATTTCGGCCTTTTTCATCTGAGCGATCAGCTTTTCTACGCTGACGCCCAGAACTTCGGCCAATTGTGAAACAGTAACTTGTGACATATATGTTGCTCCTTGAAGAACCTGCTCGGTCTTACTATCAGGACTCCTGGTCGTTCTCTTCAAACCAGGGGGCACGTGCCGCCATGATCAATGCGGCTGCCTCTTCTTCAGGCATTTCGTCTACTTCCAGCAATTCATCGACTGAAAGCTCGGCGAGTTCTTCTTGTGTTCGGGTCCCCTTTTCAGCCAGGCGGTAGGCGAGACGCTCGGTCATGCCGTCCAGGCCGAGGAGGTCTTCAGCAGGGCTGTTGTCATCAAGCGCCTCTTCCTTGGCGATCAATTGTGTCAGCAACGCATCACGCGCCCGCCGACGCAACTCGGTCACCATGTCTTCATCAAATTCTTCGATTTCCAACAATTCGGAATCCGGCACGTAGGCGACTTCCTCGATATTACTGAAGCCTTCCTGCACGAGGATATTGGCGACACCCTCGTCGACATCCAGGCGCTCCATGAAATTATTCAGCACCTTGCCGGCTTCCTCTTCGCCCTTCTTGTCGGCGTCTTCCACCGTCAGCACGTTCAGTTCCCAACCGGTCAGGTCACTTGCCAGCCTGACGTTCTGGCCCCCGCGGCCGATGGCCTGGGAGAGGTTGGTTTCTTCGACTGCGATATCCATCATGCTGCGTTCTTCATCCACCACGATGGACGCGACTTCGGCCGGCGCCATGGCATTGATGACAAACTGGGCCGGGTTTTCATCCCAGAGAATGATATCGATACGCTCGCCCGCCAGTTCATTCGAGACGGCCTGTACGCGTGAACCGCGCATGCCGACACATGCGCCGATCGGATCGGTGCGCGGATCGTTGGAACGGACAGCGATTTTCGCCCGGCGGCCGGGATCACGCGCACCACCCATGATGGAGATCAGCTCCTGGCCGATTTCCGGCACTTCGAGCTCAAACAGTGCGATGAGAAATTCCTTGATGGTGCGGCTGGCAAACAATTGCGGGCCGCGAACTTCGGGCTTGACCTCGTAGAGGAACGCGCGCAGGCGGTCTCCGGGGCGCACTGTTTCCCCCTGGATCATGTGTCGCTGGGCCACAAAAGCCTCGGCATTGCCACCGAGGTCAAGGTAAACATTGCCGCGCTCAACCCGCTTGACGATACCGTTGATAAGTTCGCCTTCACGGTCCTTGTAGGCGTCAACCACCTGCTCCCTTTCGGCCTCGCGAACACGTTGCACAATGACCTGCTTGGCCGTCTGCGCAGCGATACGCCCGAACTCCACGTTGTCCATCGGTTCTTCGATGAAATCACCCACCTCGATATCCGGGGCATGCTGGTGTGCGTCCTGCAGCAGAATCTGGTGATCTTCCGACTCAATCTCCGCATCGTCTTCCATCACTTCCCAACGCCGAAAGGTTTCATAGTCACCTGTTTTCCGGTCAATGGAGACGCGCGCGACTATTTCATCGTTATGGCGTTTGGCTGTTGCCGACGCAAGCGCTGCTTCCAGGGCCTCAAAAATGATGCCCTTACTGACACCTTTCTCATTGGAAACTGCGTCTACAACCAAAAGGATTTCTTTGCTCATCTGCTTTTAACTCCGTGTGGGGACCTATCCCCTGTTCCATCATTATTTCGTCTTGTGACCAGCTAGTAACTTCTCGTAGTCGGGTACCAGCTTTGCCTTGGCAATATTGTCAAGGTCAAGCGTGACTTCCATACCGTCCTGTTCGATTCTGACGCTGTTTTCATCCGCGCTCAGAATCGGGCCCGAAAACTTGCGGCGGCCGTCCTGCGGCGCAAACAGGTTGATCTGCGCCTGCCGCCCCGCAAACGCCTGGTAATGAGCCGGTGTAAACAACGGCCTGTCCAGCCCCGGCGAGGAAACCTCGAGATTGTAATGGCTCCTTATCGGGTCCTTGACATCCAGCAGTGCGGCGGTTTCCCTGCTTACGACCTCGCAGTCTTCAATACCGACGCCGTTCTCATGGTCAATGAAGATGCGTAACACCGCATGCTTCGGATTACTGTTGTACTCAAGCCCGACAAACTCATAGCCCAGTTCTTCAACCAGTGGCTGTAATAATTCATTCAGTTTCTGAACGCTCAAAACACGATCTCCGGGCACAAAAAAAGGGCATATTCGCCCCCGACGATCAGCGCTGGCAATAGCCAGAGCCTACAAGATCACGCCCCACTGGGCGGATGCGACAGCTTTATTTCATTACACCATCCAATCGTCGCAAAGGACCACCGGCAATAGCCGGTGAAACAAAAAAGGGCCCTACCGGACCCTCCATAAAATAGTGGTAGCGGGGGCAGGATTCGAACCTGCGACCTTCGGGTTATGAGCCCGACGAGCTGCCAGACTGCTCCACCCCGCAGCAGCAAGGAAGGCATGATAAAGATTTGATGCCCTAATTACAAGACCTGAATATACGATAAATTCAAGCCACTGCGGCCCGCATCCGACGCGGACCGGGTAATTAGCCGAAACTGGTCATGCAAATGGTAATCAAAGAACTGGAAAACATCCCCAGACCTAGGATCATTATGCCATTCAAAGTCAGGGCCGCACCAAAATCCACGGGCGCTACGATCGCTGCCTCACTTTCCGGCTCATCAAAATACATGTACTTGACAACCCGCAGGTAGTAAAACGCACCGATAACCGCGAAAACCACGGCCGTAACCGCCAACCACAGCATGCCGGCCTCAATGACGGCTTTAAGCACCATCAGCTTGGCGAAGAAACCAACCATTGGCGGAATGCCCGCCATGGAAAACATCACCAGGCCCATGATCGCCGCGTAATAAGGGTTGCGCTGGTTGAGCCCTTTGAAATCGCTCAGGTGTTCAGCTTCCACGCCACGGCCGCTGAGAAGGATGACCATACCGAAAGCTGCGACAGACATGATGCCGTAAACAATGACGTAATACATCGACGAACCAAAGCCGAAGACAGTATCCGGCAAAAGGCCCAGCAGAACGAAACCCATGTGCGAAATGGTCGAATACGCCAACATGCGCTTGATGTTCGTCTGCATGATCGCGGCCAGGTTACCGAGAACAATCGAGAGTACCGCCAGGCTCGCCAGCATGTTCTGCCATTGAAAATGCAAATCACCCAGGCCACTGCTCAGGAACCGGAAGGCCATTGCAAACGCGGCCAGTTTTGGCACCGATGAAATGAACAGCGTTACCGCGGGCGGCGCGCCTTCGTAAACATCGGGTATCCACATATGGAACGGCACAACACCGAACTTGAAGGCAATACCTACGACGACGAACACCAGGCCGAAGACCAGCAGGATATCATCCGCGCCCTGGGTACGAACCGCCTCCGCGATATCTGGAAGCAGAAGACTACCGGTAGCGCCATAGATCATGGACATTCCGTACAGCAACATGCCGGACGCCATTGAACCCAGCACGAAATATTTCATGGCGGACTCTGATCCGCGCCCCGAGTCCCTGTCGAACGCGACCAGGGCGTAAACCGAAAGCGCGATCAGTTCCAGACCGAGATAGATCATCAACATGCTGTTGGCGGAAATCAGCAGCATGACACCGAGCAGTGCAAACAGGCTCAGTGCATGGAAGTCTGACCGGAACAGGTCGAAGCTGCGCAGGTAGAATTTTGCGTAGATGTAGATCAATCCCATCATCACGAAACTGAAAACCTTCAGGACATCACCCATCTGGTCCCTGATGAAACTGTCATTGAAAGTCGTCGCCGCCTGGGTTGTATCCATCAGGAAACCACCGCGCAAGGTAATGATGGCGGCGAAAATAACCGTCAACATGGACAGCATGTGAATGATTCCGCCACGTTCTTTGCTCAGGAACAGGTCGACAATCATAACCACGCAGGCCATCACCAGAACCAGGTATTCGGGAGCAGCTAATAAAAGTTCGGCGCCATTCATGTTAGATGACCTTTGATTGAATGATGTGTTGTAACAGGTGATCGACAGACGCTTGCATCATATCTACCAGCGGTTGCGGCCACAGGCCGATAAACAGTATGGCCACGGCCAATGTGCCCAGCACAAAGGCTTCACGGGAATTAATGTCCTGCAAATTCTGGACTTCACGATTGGTCACCGCACCGAAGATAACGCGCTTCGCCAGCCACAGGCTGTACGCTGCACCCAGGATCAGGGTCAGGGCGGCCAGCAGAGCGAACCAGAAATTGGCCTGGAAGGACGACAGGATAACCATGAATTCACCGACAAAGCCGCTGGTTCCCGGCAAACCTGAGTTTGCCATCAGGAAAAATACCGCGAACAGGGCAAACCAGGGCATGGTATTGGCTACACCGCCGTAGTCCTTGATCATGCGGCTGTGCATCCGGTCATAAAGCACCCCGACGGTCAGGAACAATGCGCCGGAGATAAACCCGTGCGACACCATCTGCACCATCGCGCCTTCGACACCCAGTGCCGCGCCCGAAACCCCGCCGGTCTTTCGGTAAATGGCGAATGCGATAAACAGGCCGAGCGTGACGAATCCCATATGTGAAATAGAGGAATAGGCGATCAGCTTCTTCATGTCCTGCTGCGCAAGGGCCACGAATCCGATGTAGACCACCGCGATCAGCGACAGGGCTATCACCAGCCAGTCAAGGGCCGCGGATGCGTCCGGCGTGATTGGCAGGCTGAACCGGATAAAGCCGTAACCGCCGATCTTCAGCATGATCGCCGCCAGTATCACGGAACCGCCGGTAGGCGCCTCAACGTGCGCGTCCGGCAACCATGTATGCACTGGAAACATCGGAATCTTGACGGCAAAGGCAGCAAGAAATCCTATGAACAGCCACTTCTGCACCGCCAGGCTCAGAGGCATGTCATGCCAGGCCAGGATATCCCAGGTGCCGGACTGGATATACAGGTAGATGAGCCCGATGAGCATGAATACCGATCCGAGGAAGGTGTAGAGGAAGAACTTGATGGTCGCGTAAACGCGCCGCGGTCCGCCCCAGATACCGATAACCAGGAACATTGGAATCAGCATGGCTTCGAAAAACACGTAAAACAGCAAGGCATCGAGTGCTGAAAAGACACCAACCATCAAGCCTTCCATGACCAGGAAAGCGGCCATGTACTGATTGACGTTCTGTTGGATCGAACGCCAGCCGGCGATGACCACCAGCACGCCGAAAAATGTGGTCAACAGGATCAGGGGTGCTGAAAAGCCGTCGACACCCAGGTAATAGTGGATGTTGAAAGTCTCGATCCAGGGCCGTAACTCCACGAACTGCATCGCCGCGGTGGAAGTATCAAATGCAAAGAACAGTGGCAGGCTCACCAGGAATGTCGCTGTCGCAATCAACAGCGCCAGGCCCTTTGCCAGTGCCGGCCTTTGCGCTCCAGCCATCATGACGCCAACGCCACCCAGAATGGGCAGCCAGATTAAGATACTGAGAAGAAATCCGTTCATTGTCCCATTCACCATCAAGGTACCATCGCCACCCAGACCGCCAGTATGCCGATCAGTCCGATAATCATGGTAAAGGCATAGTCATACAGGAATCCTGTCTGCCAGCGGCGAACCCGCGCAGCCACCCATTCAACCACCCGGGCGGAACCGTTCACGATGCCATTGTCAATGAGGCCCGCATCCGCCTTGTTCCAGAGGTTCTTGCCCAGCTTCACGCTGCCACTGGCAAACACCTTCTGGTAGAACTCGTCAAAATAGTATTTGTGGTCGAGCAGGGTGTACAACCATTGCACCCGGTCGCGGACAGCGTCTGCTATTGACGGCCGGAACAGGTAAATAATCGTCGACAACACGAAACCGGTGACCATCAGCCAGAACGGCAACGTGCTGAGCGCGTGCGTGGCCATTGCGGAGGCGCCGTGGAAATGTTCGCCCAACTCAGCCAGTACATTGTTCTTGTCCAGGACGAAGATCGAGTCTTCCAGCCAACCGCCGAACAGCACCGGCTCAATGGTCATCCAGCCGATTACAACGGACGGAATGGCCAGCAAAATCAATGGCACGGTGACGACCAGCGGAGACTCCTTGGGCGCATGCTCCAATTGCCCGGGCGGCGGATGCTCGCCGCCTTCATGCTTGACTTCGAAGCGCTCTTTGCCGTGAAAAGTCAGGTACAGCAACCTGAAGCTGTAGATGGCCGTGATCAATACGCCGGCCACTACTGCGAAGTAAGCGAAGCTGCTTCCCCAGCGGTGCGAATCCGCCACCGCCTCGATGATCATATCCTTGGAGTAGAAGCCGGAAAAGAACGGGAACCCGATCAGCGCCAGGGTGCCTATCCAGGCCGTTATCCAGGTGATGGGCATGTACTTCCTGAGCCCACCCATGTAACGCATATCCTGCTGATGATGCAGGGCGATGATCACGGAACCCGCACCGAGGAATAAAAGTGCCTTGAAGAAGGCATGGGTCATCAGGTGGAATATCGCCGCCGAGTAAGCGGAAACACCCAATGCGACCGTCATGTAACCCAACTGCGACAGGGTCGAGTAAGCGATGACCCGCTTGATGTCATTCTGAACAATACCGATCAGGCCCATTGACAGCGCTGTAACCGCACCGATCAACAGGACGAAACTCAGTGCTACATCGCTGAGTTCGAACAACGGCGACATCCTCGCGACCATAAAGATGCCTGCGGTCACCATGGTCGCGGCATGGATCAATGCGGAGATCGGGGTCGGGCCTTCCATGGAATCCGGCAGCCACACATGTAACGGCGCCTGCGCCGATTTACCCATGGCGCCAATAAACAGGCAGACGCAGATGAAAGTGATCATGTTCCACTCAAACCCGCCGGGAACCGACAGGGTCTGGTCAACCACGTTGCTGGCCTGGGCAAAAACATCCACGTAGTCAAGCGTACCAAACGTCAGCAGGACAGCAGCGAGACCCAGCAGGAAACCAAAGTCACCCACACGATTAACCAGGAACGCCTTGAGGTTGGCCCTGATGGCGGATTCACGGTTGAACCAGAAACCGATGAGCAGGTAGGACACCAGTCCGACGGCTTCCCAGCCAAAAAACAGCTGCAGGAAATTGTTGGACATCACCAGCATCAGCATGGCGAAGGTGAACAGTGCGATATAACTGAAGAACCGCTGATAGCCGGGGTCGTCTCGCATGTACCCGATGGTATAAAAGTGCACCATCCATGAAACAAATGACACGACACACATCATCAGGCTGGTGAGGTGGTCGACCAGGAAACCCACCTGGAAATTGATACCGTCGGCTACCATCCAGGTATAAACGGTGACATTGACCGTACCCAGCGTGCCGTTTATCTGTTGTAAGAGAATCCACACAGACAGGGCAAATGACAGTCCCACACCGAGAATCGCAACGGTATGTGCGCCTACCCGGCCTATCTGGTTGCGGAAGAATCCGGCTAAAATCGCGCCACCCAACGGCAACAGCGGAATTAGCAACAGGGTGGTTTGCAGCGACATGTTCATCCTTTCAGATCGTCCAGTTCGGCAACGTTGATGGTCTGGCGGTTACGGAATAACACGACCAGAATGGCGAGCCCGATGCCCGCCTCTGCCGCTGCAACCGTCAGTATGAAAAATACGAAGATCTGTCCGTCGAGATTACCCAGGAAACGGGAAAAAGCGACAAAATTCATGTTGACCGCCAGGAGCATCAACTCTATGCACATCAGCAGAATGATGATGTTCTTACGGTTAATGAAAATACCGGCAATACTGAGACTGAACAGTATGGCGCCGAGGGTCAGAAAGTGAGCAAGTGTCAACATGGTGATTCCCTATACGCTCCGCGGCTTTTCTGATTTCATTTTGACCAGCCTGACGCTCTCGTCACGGCGGGTTCTGACTTGTGCGGACGGGTTCTGTGTTCTGATCCCGGGCCTTGTGCGCAGCGTCAAAGCGACTGCCGCGATGATCGCTACAAGCAAGATTACACCGGCGACTTCAAACGGCAGCAGGTAATTGGAATACAGCAATTGACCCAGTTCCCGGGTGTTGCTGTAGTCTGCTGAACTGAGCGGCGGCACCGGGAACATGTCAGCCCCGAACCGGCCCCTGGCCCACAGCACCATCAACAATTCAACTGCCATGGCAAGTGCCACCAGCACGGCGACCGGCAGGTACCTGATAAAGCCTTCTTTGAACGGCACCAGGTTGATATCCAGCATCATGACCACGAACAGGAACAGCACCATTACGGCACCGACGTAAACCACGATCAGGATGATGGCGAGAAATTCAGCCTCCAGCAGCAACCAGATTGCGGCGGCACTGAAGAAAGCCAGCACCAGGAACAAGACGGCATAAACCGGGTTGCGCACGGTAATGACCGACACCGCGGCAAATATCATCACGAGTGAAAAAGCGTAGAAAATCAGTTCCTGGACAATCATCTGTAGGCCGCATCCTTTTTACGAGCTTCCGCGATTTTTGACTCGAAGCGGTCTCCAATGGCCAGCAATTTATCTTTCGTCAGGATACTTTCTTCCCGGGTTTCCATGTGATACTCGAGAAAATCGGTAAGGACGATAGAATCGACCGGACAGGACTCTTCGCAAAATCCGCAATAAATACATTTGAACAAGTCAATGTCATAACGTGTCGTGCGCCGGGTGCCGTCTTCACGCTGGGTGGAATCAATGGTGATCGCCAGCGCCGGGCATACCGCCTCGCACAACTTGCACGCGATACAGCGTTCTTCACCGTTGGGATAACGCCGCAATGCGTGCAATCCGCGGAAACGCGGTGACTTCGGCGTTTTTTCCTCCGGGTAAATGATAGTTATGTTCGGACGGAACATATGGCGCATTGTGAGGCTCAGGCCTTTCAGCAACTCGAGCAACATCAGGCTCCGCAAATATTCGAAGATTCGTTTCATCCTCAGCTACCCCTTACCACGATTCCGAGAAGTACCATCATTGCTGCCACCAGCACCCAGACCAACGTGATCGGAATAAGTACTTTCCAGCCCAGGCGCATGATCTGATCATAGCGGTAGCGCGGGAACGTGGCCCGGTACCATAAAAACATGAACATGAACACGACCGTCTTGGCGAGGAACCAGATGATGCTTTCCTGGCCCAGTATGGTGTCGCCCAGCAGTGGCCAACCCTGGAACGGCGACAACCAGCCACCGGCAAACAGGATTGCTGTCAAGCCCGATATCAGGATCATGTTGGCGTACTCCGCCAGAAAAAATACGGCGAATGCGGCGCCTGAATATTCCACGTGGAAACCGGCGACGATCTCCGATTCACCTTCGGCGACATCGAATGGCGCCCGGTTGGTTTCAGCCAGGCCGGAGATCATGTAGATGACAAATAGCGGCAACAACGGCAACCAGAACCAGTCAAACAAGCCACCTTGCTGAGCGAGCACTATTTCGCGCAGGTTCATGGTACCGGCCAGGATCAAGACGCCAACCAGGGCAAAACCCATGGCTATTTCGTAAGACACTGCCTGCGCCGCGGCACGCATGGCGCCGAGGAACGCATACTTGGAGTTGGATGCCCAGCCCGCGATGATAATGCCGTAGACGCCGAGTGAAGTCAGCGCGAGCACATACAACAATCCCGCATCGACATCCGCCAGCACCAGGAAATCATTAAATGGCACCACCGCCCAGGCCGCAAAGGCCGGCGCGAGAGCGATAACCGGAGCCAGCACAAACAGGAAGCGGTTGGCGTTGGTCGGCAGAATGATTTCTTTCAACAATAGTTTGAATACATCTGCAAACGGCTGGATCAGGCCAAGCGGTCCGACCCGGTTGGGACCCACGCGAATCTGCATGGCGCCGATAACCTTGCGTTCAAAATAGGTATAGAAAGCAACAGCGGTGATGAGCGGAGCGACGATAACGAGAATCTTCAGCACCGTCCAGATCAGGTACTGTGACTGTAACCAGGTCCAGACTGTTTCAAGCATTTCGAGCATCAGACCGCCTCCACGCTAATCGGGCCGAAACTGTCACCCAGTGCAATACCGGCATTGGTGGCGCTTTTGACCCAGACAGCACCTGCTGGCAGTTCTTCAAAGATCCGTACCGGGAGCGTGACGCTTCCGGCGCCCTGGCTGATTTTGACATCACGTCCATCAACCAGGCCCCTGCTGCCGGCATCATCCGCGTTCAAACCGACAAAATCAGTTTCGGCATGAGAGGTATTTTGCAGGTACTCAGAACGCCGGCAGAGGCCATCCACCGCGTACATGGCGACATCTCCAAGGCGGTAAAGACCGCTGCCATTCGCCGGCAGTGCGGCTAATTGAACATCCTCCGCCAGCGGGCCTGTTGCTTTGATTGCAGCAAGCATTTCATCCCTGAGCGCAGTGATGTCAACCTGGGTGAAACCATCCAGCTCAAGCGCTTCGCCCAGGCGGCGCAGGATTTTCCACCCCGGCCTGGCCTGGCCTGCAGGCCGCACAGCGGCCTTGGCGGCAAATGATTGCCCGTCAACGGTGTAAAACAATCCCTCTGACTCTGCCAGCGGCGCCAGCGGCAGGATAATATCAGCGTTGGCCTTGAGCCCGTCACTGGCAAAAGCTGCGACCGCAACGACGGTTTCCGCCGCGCCCAGCGCCTGTGCAGACAACGCCGGGTTGGCCAGGTCGAAATCAGGTTCGATGTCCCATAACAGGTAGCCTTTCAGGGGTTCTGAAAGCATATCCCGAACATTGTTTCCATGCTCGACATCACTGCCGCCAGGACCCACGTAAGGCAGGGCGCCGGCCATCCCGGCACCGGTGGAATTACCACCATGCGGCACCATGTTCAGGACTGCGCCGGTGGCTTCAGCAATCCACGCGGACAAGCGTCGCAACCATGCGGCGTGGCTATGTGCGAGGGCGGACTGCCCCAGGATCAGCATCCTGTTACCGTCGCCATTCAGCATGGCGGCAATGGCCTCGTGCGCCTCACCCGGTTGCTGCTCACCCAGGGCGGACTGCAGCGATTCAGGAATCTCTTTTCCGGTCACGGCGGCCACGGCTTTTGCCAGGGCAGCCAGTTCCGCTGGCAGATGCTGAGGTGCGGCTATGACTTCACCGGCCAGGCTGAAATGGAAATTCCAGTCAACCGGGTTTATCGCCGCCACTTGTGCACCGGCCCGCCAGGCCTTGCGCACCCGCTGGCCCAGAATGGGCGCCTCATGACGGATGTTGCTGCCGACGAGCAGGATTGCGTTGGCTTCATCGATGGCCGCCATCGGCGACTGGAAAGCGGCGCCCGGGTGACGCACGGTATCATCGCTGAAATCCTGTTCCCGCAGGCGGTGATCAATGTTTGGACAATCGAGTCCACGCGCCAGACGCTGCGCCAGGAAGTACTCTTCTGTCGATGCGCTGGCTGACATTAAAACGCCCAACTGCGACCCGCCGTGCTCAGTCACGGTAGTCCTCAGGGCCTTGGTAGCGGCGCGAATACCCTCGTCCCAGCTCAGTGTCTGCCACTCGCCATCGAGCTTGATCATGGGTTCAAGAACCCTGTCTTCAGAAGCCAGGCCGAAATGGGAATAGCGGTCGCGGTCCGCCAGCCAGGTTTCGTTCGTGCTTTCATTCTCCCGCGGCACCGCGCGCATGACTTGCTGACTTCGCGTGTGATACCACAAGCTGGAGCCGACGCCATCGTGCGCAGCCAGCGACGGCCGGGCCATGAGTTCCCAGGGCCTGGCTGAAAAACGGAAAGGTTTGTTGGTCAGGGCGCCAACCGGGCATAGATCAATGACATTGCCCGACAATTCCGAGTCAATACCCTGTGAGAGGCTGGTGCCAATTTCCGAACGGTCGCCACGCCCGAACATTCCCAACTCATTGGTGCCGGCGATCTCATCGAGGAATCGCACACAACGTGTACATTGGATGCAGCGGGTCAGGTCGGTTTGTACCAACGGCCCGATGTCATGGTCATCGACGACGCGTTTGCGTTCGCTGAAGCGGGACACGGAACGGCCATAGCCCATGGCCAAGTCCTGCAATTCGCATTCGCCGCCCTGGTCGCAAATCGGACAGTCCAGCGGGTGGTTGATCAGCAAAAACTCCATTACGCCGTGCTGCGCGTCGATTGCGCGGCGCGACTGTGTGTAGATTTTCATGCCGTCCATCACCGGTGTGGCACAGGCCGGCATGGGTTTTGGCGCCTTTTCAACGTCCACCAGGCACATGCGGCAGTTGGCCGCGATGCTCAGCTTGCTGTGATAGCAAAAGCGCGGAATACTGATCCCGGCTTTATCAGTGGCCTCGATAATCATCGAGTTTTTAGGCACTTCCATGGCCTGTCCATCAACCTCAATGTTGACGGTTTCAACCATTTTTTCGGGCTGCGTGCTCATGCAGCTTTCCCCTCTTGCGCATCGACCATGGAATGGCCGTGTTCAATGTAGTATTCAAATTCATGCCAGAAATGACGCAGGAATCCCTGCACCGGCCATGCGGCGGCTTCACCAAACGCACAGATGGTGTGACCCTCGATCTGCCCGGCTGCGGAGCGCAACAATTCCAGGTCTTCTTGTTTACCACCGCCATCAACGATTCTTTGCAGGACGCGGTGCATCCAGCCGGTTCCTTCCCGGCACGGCGTGCACTGGCCACAGGATTCCATGTGGTAAAAGCGGGAAATGCGCGTACAGGCCTTGACCATGCAGGTTGTCTCGTCCATGACGATGACGGCACCGGAGCCAAGACCGGAACCGGCTTTGCTCAGGGCGTCGAAATCCATCGTGCAGTCCATGATGGTGTCGGCAGGCAATACCGGCATGGACGACCCGCCCGGGATGACACCTTTGAGCTTGTTACCGTTGCGGACACCACCGGCCATTTCGAGTAGCTCGCTAAACGGTGTGCCCAGCGGAACTTCAAAATTTCCGGGCTTGTTGACGTGACCGGAAACCGAGAACACCTTCGGGCCGCCGTTATTGGGCTTGCCAATGTTCAGGAACCATTCGCCGCCGTTGCGCATGATATGCGGCACGGACGCCAGTGATTCAGTATTGTTAATGGTGCTGGGTTTGCCGTACAGGCCGAAGTTGGCCGGGAACGGCGGTTTGAAACGCGGCTGGCCCTTTTTGCCCTCCAGCGATTCCATCAGGGCGGTTTCTTCGCCGCAGATGTATGCACCGGCACCGAGCGCACTGTAGATATCCATGTCGATACCACTGCCGAACACGTCCTTGCCGAGTAAACCGGCCGCATAGGCCTCTTCCAGGGCGGCCTCGAAACGCTCAAACGGTTCATGGTGGAACTCGCCACGCATGTAGTTGTAGCCCACGGTTGCGCCCATGGCGTAACCCGCTATGGCCATACCCTCGATGACGGCGTGCGGGTTGTAACGCAGGATGTCACGGTCGTGGCAGGTTCCGGGCTCGGATTCATCCGAGTTGCAGAGGATGTATTTCTGTCCCGGCGCGGAACGTGGCATGAAGCTCCACTTCAGCCCGGTTGGGAAACCTGCCCCGCCGCGGCCCCGCAAGGCCGAAAGTTTGACGTTATCTATGATATCGCCGGGATCGGTTTTCTCAGCCAGGATCTTTTTCCAGGCCTTGTATCCATCGATAGCGACATAAGCATCCATGGACCAGGGCTTTTCGGCATCAAGGGTAGCAAAAACGACGTTATGTTCAGCCATCAGTCGAGCCCATCCAGAATTTTATCAATCTTGTCGGTATCGAGGTTTTCATGATAATGGCCGTCGACCACCATCATCGGCGCCCCGCAACATGCGGCCAGGCACTCTTCCTCGACCACCAGCGTTATGCGTTGATCCCCGGTCGTCTCACCCAGCTTGACGCCGAGCTTCTTTTCCACGTGGTCGACGATATCTTCCGCGCCATTGAGCCAGCAGGAGATATTGGTGCAAATATTGACCTTGTGCTTGCCGACCGGCTTCTCATCGATCATCGAGTAGAAGCTGGCCACTTCGTAGGCCCACACCGGAGGCAGGCCGAGGTAGTCGGCAACGGCTTCGATCATGTCAGTATTGACCCAGCCGCCATTTTGCTCCTGCGCGGCGAGCAAGGCCTGAATCAGCGCCGAGCGCTTGTTCTCCGGCGGGAACTTGGCGACCCAATGATCGATCGTCGCGCAGGTCTCCTCGTTGAGAAGATCTTGCTTGCCGGCAATGAAATCAGCTTTATGGCTCATTAGCGGTCCACCTCACCAAATACGATATCCAGGGTGCCCATCAGGGCCACCACGTCCGCGAGCATATGCCCGCTTGCCAATTCATTCATGGCGGATAAATGCGCAAAACCAGGTGCCCGCAAATGCACGCGGAACGGCTTGTTGGCTCCATCGGAAACCAGGTAACAGCCAAATTCACCCTTTGGCGCTTCAACCGCGGCGTAGGTCTGGCCTTTCGGCACGCTGTAACCCTCGGTGAACAGTTTGAAGTGATGGATCAGTGCTTCCATATCGTCCTTCATCTCTTCACGGGTCGGGGGAATGACCTTGAAATTCTTCAGCATCACGCGGCCGGGGTTGGCGCGCAACCAATCGACGCACTGCAGGATGATTCGCGCTGACTGGCGCATTTCCTCAACCCGCACCAGGTACCGGTCATAGCAATCGCCGTTGACGCCAACGGGTATATCAAAATCCATCTCGTCGTAAGCGGCATACGGTTGCTTTTTCCGCAGGTCCCACTCGATCCCGGAACCGCGCAACATCGGACCGGTACAGCCCAACTGCAGTGCGCGCTCGGGCGATAATACGCCGATACCGACCGTGCGCTGTTTCCAGATGCGGTTTTCTGTCAGCAGGGTTTCATATTCGTCCACCTTGGACGGGAAGTCACGGGCAAACGCTTCGATGAAATCCAGCAGGCTGCCTTCGCGCCATTCGTTTCTTTGCTTGAGTTTTTTGCCCTTGGTCCAGGGCGTTTCCTCGTATTTCGGCATCGTATCCGGCAAATCGCGATAGACACCACCAGGGCGGTAGTAATTCGCATGCATACGGGTGCCGGAAACCGCCTCGTACATATCGATGGTCTGCTCGCGCTCACGGAATGCATACAGGAAAACTGTCATTGCACCCAGGTCGATACCGCTCGAACCGATCCACAGCATGTGGTTGCCGATACGCGTGATCTCGTCGAACATGGTGCGGATATACTGCGCCCGCTTGGGTGGTTCAATACCCAGCAATTGCTCGATGGCACGCACATAAGCGTGCTCGCTGCACATCATGGAAACGTAATCCATGCGATCCATATAACCGATGGAGTGATTGAACGGTTTGCTTTCCGCCAGCTTCTCCGTACCCCGGTGCAACAGGCCAATGTGCGGATCCGCGCGCACGACTGTCTCACCGTCGAGTTCAAGCACCAGCCTGAGCACACCATGAGCCGCCGGATGCTGCGGCCCGAAATTCATTGTGTAATTGCGAATTTCAGCCATGTTTATTCTGTCCCGGACGCCAGGGACCCGGCATCATCCGCCGCCCTGTCGATATCGTCTGAGTTATAACGTGAATCTTCACGTATGACGCGCGGCACCAGTACCCGGGGCTCAATCTCCACCGGTTCGTAGACCACGCGGCCCTTCTCTTCGTCGTAACGGACGGTAACGTTGCCAATCAGCGGGAAATCCTTGCGGAACGGGTGTCCGGTGAAACCATAGTCCGTCAAAATCCTGCGCAGATCGGGATGACCTTCAAAAATTATTCCGAAAAGGTCGAAAGTCTCCCGCTCGTACCAGTTGGCCGAGTTCCAGATTTCCACCAGCGACGGCACGATAGGCAGGCCTTCGTCAGCAGCGAACGTCGCCATGCGCAAGCGCATGTTCTGGCTATGCGAAAGCAGGTGGGCAACTACGCCGAAACGCTGCTCGGCATCACCGGCTTCGGGGCGGCTTTTCCAGTCAAAACGCCCCGGCCCGAGACCCTCGACACCGCGGCTGAAACCCTCGCTTGTCGCTTCGGATGTTTCCCACTCTTCCTGGCCATAGCCAAGAAAATCCACACCGCAGAGATCGGTCAACTGGCCGAATGCAAAGCGTGGGTCATCGCGAAGCGTCTGGGCAACTTCCAACCATTCATCAACAGGAACCTGGATCGTAACCATTCCACGGTCCGGGTCGGACACGGTGATCCGTTCGCCGAAACATGCTTCAAGTTGATCGGACAGGCTATTGGACATGTCAATCATAGCTTTACCTGGCAATCGTATCGGTACGGCGGACTTTCTTCTGCAACTGCAAAATGCCGTAAATCAGGGCTTCCGCCGTCGGCGGGCAACCGGGCACATACACATCCACCGGCACGATGCGGTCACAACCGCGCGTGACCGAGTAAGAATAATGATAGTAACCACCGCCGTTGGCGCAGGAACCCATGGAAATCACCCACCTGGGTTCGGCCATCTGGTCGTACACCTTGCGCATCGCCGGCGCCATTTTATTGACCAGCGTTCCGGCCACGATCATCACGTCCGACTGGCGCGGGCTGGGACGAAAAATAACCCCCAGCCTGTCAAGATCGTAACGGGCCGCGCCCGCCTGCATCATTTCCACTGCGCAACAGGCAAGGCCAAAAGAAACCGGCCACATGGAGCCGGTTCGCGCCCAATTGATCAGTGCGTCAAGTGAGGTGGTCACGACTCCCCGGGCCAGCAGTGGATTGCTGTCGGCATTTGGCCGCAGAATGTCATCGACTTCACCCAACTCGGTACCCCGACCGGGGTACATAATGTCCATCATTCCCATTCCAGAGCCCCTCTTTTCCAGATCACGAAGTAACCAACAACCAGTTCAAGAACGAATACCAGCATGGCGACCACGGCGAAAACTCCCAGCGTATCGAGGGCCAGCGCCCAGGGCAGGAAGAAAGTTATTTCAAGATCAAAAATGATAAACAGGATCGCTACAAGGTAGTAGCGGACATCGAACTTCGAGCGCGTGTCCTCAAAGGCTTCGAAACCGCACTCGTAAGGAGACAATTTTTCACTGTCGGGCTTGGTTGGGCCCAGAAAACTCCCGAGTGTTACCAGCACGACGCCGATAACTGTAGAAATACAGAGAAAAATCAGAATTGGCAGGTATTGTGCAAGCATACTCCGGTCTCAATTCAGTTTTCGGGCGGCTAAACCCCACCCATTTTAATGGTGCCCAAGGCCGGACTCGAACCGGCACGACTTTCGTCACTACCCCCTCAAGATAGCGTGTCTACCAATTCCACCACTTGGGCTGTTCTTTTTACCTCAGAACCCTTCGTTGCCAGAGGCATCTTCACCAGAGCCATCCTTGGGAGGCACTGTATCAGGGTCTGTTTCTATCACCGGCACATCGCCGGCATTCACATCTGACGCCGGCTCAGCAATCACGGCATCAATCGAGGGCATGTCCGAGGGATCGGTGGCACTTATCACCACCGGCACTTCCGGTACAACCTGCTCGGCAACCTCTTCGGTAGCCGGCGTACTGGCGACGACACCGAGATCGGTTTCGGGCTCAAGGCTGCTGCGCGAGGCCATGACCGCCATGGTCAGGCTGATCAGGCAAAACAAGGCCGCCATCACCCAGGTGCTGCGCGACAAAAAGTTGCCCGCACCGCGTGAACCGAAAACGGTCCCCGACGCGCCACTTCCGAAAGCGGCGCCGGCGGTCGCGCCGGCACCTTTCTGAATCAAGATAAAAGCGATCATCGCAATGGCGATAAGCACATGAAATATATTTAAAACCTGCATAGTTTATTCCGTTCTGTAAAGTACCCGTCAGGCAACGGCGTTGTAGATTGCGAGGAAGTCTTCAGCTGTTAATGAAGCTCCTCCAACGAGCCCGCCATCAATATCACCCTGGGCAAACAATTCGGCGGCATTGGAACCTTTCACACTGCCGCCGTAAAGAATACGTAGTTGATCAGCTATTATACCATTGAGCGATAACAGTTTGTCACGTATAAATGCATGAACGGACTGCGCCTGTTCCGGCGATGCGGTCAATCCGGTTCCAATAGCCCAGACCGGTTCGTAGGCGATGATGGCCCGGCTGAAAGCGTCGATACCGACACGGTTGATGACTGCATCCAGCTGACGCTCGACGACTGCCTCGGTTTCACCCGCTTCGCGCTCTTCGAGCGTCTCGCCGACGCACAAGACCGGTTCCAGACCTGCATCCTGGGCGGCATTGAAGCGCGTGGCAACGTCCTCGTCGCTTTCGCCATAGATTGCACGCCGCTCTGAATGGCCAACCAAAACATACCGGCAACCCATGTCAACCAGCATATTGCCGCTGGTTTCACCCGTGTGGGCGCCCTGAGCATTTGGGTTCAGTGTCTGCCCGCCCCACTGGATATGGCTGCCACTAAGAATCGACTCGGCCAGGGAAAGATAGGGAAAGGAGGGAAACACGGCCAGGTCAGCCTTGCCTTGCGCCGAACTGCCAGCCAGCAGACCGTCGAGCAATGAACGGACCATGGACTTGGAACCATGCATCTTCCAGTTACCTGCGACCAGTATTTTTCTCATCATTCTTATCCTTTAAAGCACCGCTTTCGCTAAGGCGCGCAAGCATACCCACACGCTACCCATGTCGCAAGCCAAAAATCGAGAGGGATGATGCTTTACATCGAGAAAAAAACAAATGATGCAGGTCAATTTTTTCTTTTAAAGCCTGTGTCCAGGCAGGTTTTTTACCCTTCTGCCCGTCAGGCGCTCCAAATGCCGGCCCTCCGGCAGCAACCGCGTTCGTCAAAACTCCCGCCAAAGCGGGCAGGATTCAGATCAATTCCGTCCCACCGAAAAGAAGGTGGTGTGTGTACAGGAATGCCAGGTAGGCCAGTACACTGAACAACACCATTCCAAGGTCTTTTTTTAGCGGCGCTTTTTCAGGTTTGACCCAGGCACCTTCGCGCCGGTTAATCACCAGTATTTCGATGACCGACCAGACGGCGAGGCCACCAAACAGCACCAGCGAGCGCGCCGTTCCGACGGCAAGCAGATGACCGACACTCCAGGCCACCACGCCAATCAACTGCGGGTGGCGCATCATCCGCTTGATATTGTTGGGCGGATAGGGCGCAAGAAACAGGATAAACCCCAGCAAAACCAGCACGGCCGCCGCGTGTCCACCCCACTCCGGCGCCGTGTACAACGGCACCAGAACATCGGGCTCCACCGGCGTCATCGAGGCCCAGCCCGAGATTATCAGGTACAGCGCCACGACCATGAATACCAGGAATATGCCTTTATACGGGTATTCACCGACATGCTTGATCACAGCATTTTTCAACCCGGGCGCCAGGCCGGGAAACAAGTGAACAACACTCCAAAGCAATACACCCAATACGAGACGTGTCATGGTTCTGGTACTCCGCAATTCATCCCGGTCCGCTGCACCCGCTCGCGTGCATGGAACCAGCCCTTTTAAAGTGTAGTAGCATACAAGCTCAATCACATGATACAGGTCAATAGAATGGTTCAGGAAAAACCGCCGCAGGATAATCAGAAGCCATGGGCATTGGTGACGGGTGCTTCCGCCGGTATTGGTGCGGAGTTTTGCAGGCAACTGGCCGCCGGAGGCTATCAGCTGGTACTGATCGCCAGGCGGGAGGACAAGCTGAAAGCAATAGCGGATGAGCTCAGGACCAGGCATGGAGCCAACAGCATCATCATCACTGCCGACCTGTCCAAAGCTGACGCCAGCCGGATGATCGTCGAGCGCCTGGAGCAGGCAAACGTGAACATCGACTACCTGGTCAATAATGCCGGGTACGGAATTCCCGGAAGCTTTCATGTACCGGACTGGCAGGAACACGCCGACTTTATCCAGGTCATGATGACCGCCGTCTGTGAACTGACCTGGCGGCTGCTGCCCGGCATGCAAAAACGCGGCCGCGGCCACATCGTAAACGTCGCCTCGATCGCCGGCATCGCACCGGCAAGCGCGGGCCACACACTGTACGGGGCCAGCAAAGCATTCCTGATCAAGTTCAGCGAGTCGCTGGCGCTGGAAAATACCAAAACCGGCGTCAAGGTCTGCGCCTTATGCCCGGGCTTCACCTACAGTGAGTTTCACGATGTCAGCGGCACCCGCGAAATGATCAGCAAGCTTCCCGGCTATTTATGGCTGGATGCCAAGGACGTCGTCGCGGATACGCTCGAAGCCATGTCGGCGGAAAAGGTCAAGTTGCTGGTGATCCCCGGCGCACAATACAAGTTCACGGTCTTCATAAGCCGCTACCTGCCCTGGCTGGCAAAAAAGCTTTCCGCCCGGACTGCAAAGCACTGGCGGGTGACGGACTGACAACCTAAGACGTGCTGGCAGCAGGAATTGACCTGCTTTAGGGTTGGTTGGTAATCCAGCCTATCTCCGCCGCTGTTTCAGCGCCGATAACACAATAAGCCAGGCTCGCAGGATGCCGCCAACGGTTAGCGGACACCGCGATACGCCCACCCATGATTTCCGCGCGTTCCTGCGGGTACAAGGGGGACTTTGAAGGGTCTGCCAGGCCGCCGGGAGGCAGGGGCTGGCCGGTATTCAGGTCGTACTTGTCGATCGCGCCCAGGATATGCAATAACTCATGGGCGATGACAATGCGGTTGTGAGCGGCTTCACGCCGCGAGGCCACCGCGTTAACCAGGCCGTAGCTGCCGTTCTTGATGCCCACGGAACGCTCAAGCGCGGTATCCGGTTTGCGCTCCTGGTAAAGCACATACATCCTGACATCATCACTGACCATGCCGTCCTGCCGGCCGTTTCTCCACGACCACCAGCGCATTTTCAGACTCCACAATGCGGTGTCCAGCCGGGAACCTTCGGTCGGCAGAGCCGGTGGCTGGGCCGTCAGTGGGCGCGCCACCTGGATGACGATTGCGGGTTCGAGTTCACGCCCATAACGGCGCGCCTGTTGCCCGAAAAATTCCACGATGTCTTCGAAAGCAGCCGCATCCAGATTTTCCGCATAGCGGCGCACTCCTTCACCGGGCTCAGCCAGCACCGGGTAGATGCTGATCCACAGGGGCTTCTCCCAACTACTGAAACGGTTTTCGGTTAACCACTGGTTGCCCGCGACCACCACCAGTATGGTGAGGAGAATACCGATGCGTATGTAACGCAACACGTGATCGGCAACCGGCCTAGGATCCGGCCACGGTCATTTTACCCATCAGGATCGAACCGGACCTCACGTTGGAACGTTCATCCATATCCGTTCCGACCGCTTCCATGCACATGAACATGTCTTTCAGGTTGCCGGCTATGGTCACCTCATCGACCGGAAATTGAATCTCGCCGTTTTCGACCCAGAAACCGCCGGCGCCGCGGGAATAGTCGCCGGTGACGATACTGACGCCCTGCCCCATCACCTCGGTGACCAGCAGGCCGGTACCCATTTGCTGCATCAGTTCCGCGGCTGAAAAGCGGCCCGCTTGCACGACCAGGTTGTGAACGCCGCCAGCGTTGCCGGTCGTTTCCAGGCCCAGCCTGCGCGCCGCGTAGCTGTCCAGCACATATCCGTTAAGAATACCGTTACTGATGAGGTCGCGGTCGACGGTCGCAACGCCCTCGGCGTCAAACGCCGTGCTGGCCGCACCGCGTTTGATGAAAGGCCGTTCCGACATCGTCATCCACGCCGGAAAGATCTGCTGCCCGGCGTGATCCATTAGAAAGGAGGCTTTGCGATACAGCGCCGCTCCGGATACCGCGGCCAGCATGTGACCGACCAGGCCGCGTGCGACTTCCGGTGCGAGCAACACCGGTACTTCACAGGTAGGGATGTTGCGGGCGCCGAGGCGCCGCGCCGTTCTGCGTGCCGCCTCCCGGCCGGTTTCTTCGACGCTCTCAAGGTCGACATGCGCACGCCTGGAGTCATACCAGTAGTCGCGCTGCATGGTTTCGCCCTTGCCGGCGATCAGCACGCAGCTTTGCGAGTAACGGGTCCCGTCGCGGTGTCCCACGAAACCATTCGAATTGGCATAGACATTCAGCCCTAAACTGCTGGATACCGAGGCGCCATCCGAATTGCTTATGGCAGAATTTTCCAGGCCCGCGGCCTCGCAGGCGAGCGCCTTCTGCGCTGTCAAACCGGCATCGAGCGGTTGCGGGTGCCACAAATCGAGGTCCGGAAAATTCTCCGCCAGCCTGTCGCGCGGCGCCAGTCCGTTGCAGGTATCGGCCTGCGTAAAGCGGGCGATATCCATGGCCTTTTCCACGCAGTTCCTGATTGAATCAGGCCGCAGATCGCCGCTGCTGGCGTGGCCCTTGCTGTTGCCAAGGAAAACACTGATGGCCAGTCCGCGGTCGCGGGCGTGCTCCAGCGTCTCGACTTCACCCATACGCACACCCACTTCCAGGCCATAGTGCGCACTCGCAGAAACCTCCGAACTGTCTGCACCCAGGCTGCGCGCGTGGTCGATTGCCGCTTGCGCACAGTCCGCCAGGCCGGATAATTCCTGATCGCGGTCAGGCACTGTGTGGGCTACCATATTGGAATCTGTCATTGGATGCGGTGTCCTGTAATTAATTTGACCATGTTAGCGAGACGGGAAGGCATGAACGAACCTATCAGTGAAAATGAAACGATTGAAATCAGCAAGAGCCAGCGTAAACGCGAAGCACATGAATTGCTGGAGCTGGCAAAGAAACTGATTTCGATGCCGGATGCCACGCTCGGCAAAATGCCTTTGGATGACGACTTGCGCACCGAGATTGATTTTGCCCGCAGCATCCGCGCGCATGGCGCCCGGAAGCGACAGTTGATGACGGTGGGGAAAATGCTGCGCAAACGTGACAATGAAGTGCTGGTGGAGGCCGTCAATAATCTTGACCATAGAAACCGCAAGGCGAGCGCGCGTTTTCACCTGATCGAATCCTGGCGCGACCGGTTGCTTGAGGGTGGTGACGAAGAATTACCCACACTGCTCGAAAAATGCCCCGCTATCAATGTACAGACGCTGCGCCAGCTAGTCCGAAATGCCAGGAAAGAAGCCAAGCACGGCAAACCACCCACCGCCGCACGCAAGTTATTCAAACTGCTGCGCCAGACCGACGGGCAAACCCCACTGCCGCCCCTGTAACCCGGCACCGCTGCTTTCCCAATAACAGGCACCGTCATCCCCGCGCAAGCGTGGAACTCCCGGCCCATCCGTAGCCTTGGGAAATTCATCTCACCCCACCCCTCAAGCCTGCGTACCACCAACCGTCAAAGCATCGATCCGCAGCGTCGGTTGACCAACACCCACCGGTACGCTCTGACCATCCTTGCCGCAAACACCTACACCGGCATCCAGCTTCAGATCGTTACCGACCATGCTGACGCGGGTCATCACTTCCGGACCATTTCCAATCAGGGTGGCGCCACGAACGGGGCGGGTAACCTTGCCGTTTTCAATCAGGTAGGCCTCGGAGGCCGAAAATACGAATTTGCCCGACGTGATATCAACCTGGCCGCCGGCAAAATTGACCGCATACAGGCCCTTGTCGACCGATTGGATGATTTCCTGCGGATCCGACTGTCCAGGCAACATGAACGTATTGGTCATGCGGGGCATCGGCAGGTGCGCAAATGACTCGCGCCGGCCGTTGCCGGTCGGTTTCATATTCATCAGGCGGGCATTGAGCTTGTCCTGCATGTAACCCACCAGCACGCCGTCTTCAATCAGGACCGTCTGCCCGGTAGGCGTGCCTTCATCGTCCACACTCAGGGAACCCCGGCGCTCAGGAAGCGTGCCATCATCGACGATGGTTACACCCTCGGCAGCCACTTTTTCGCCCATTCGCCCGCTGAATGCCGACGTACCCTTGCGATTGAAATCGCCCTCCAACCCGTGGCCCACAGCCTCATGAAGCAGGACGCCGGGCCAGCCCGGCCCCAATACCACGGTCATGGTTCCTGCTGGCGCGGCTTCGGCTTCGAGGTTGACCAGCGCTTGCCTGACGGCTTCATCGGCAAAATGCTGCCAGGCGTTGTCCCTGACCAGTTGACGGTAATCAAAACGCCCGCCGCCGCCATCACTGCCTTGTTCACGACGACCGTTGTGCTCTGCTATCACGGAAACATTCAGCCTGACCAGCGGGCGCACATCGGCCGCCAGCGAACCGTCGGTCGATGCCACCAGGATGGTTTCATGGGTGGCGGCGAGGCTCACCATGACCTGCTTGACCCGGGTGTCCAACGAGCGGGCGTAGCTGTCGATCTGGCGTAACAGGTCGACCTTCTCATCCGCACTGAGCGTGGGCATTGGATCATCCGGCAAATACAGTGCGGTGGGACTCTGCCGCCGCCAGGCCTGCACGGCCCCTTTCTTACCTTGCTGTGCAATGGCGCGGGCCGCACTCGAGGCCTGCAACAAAGATGGCATGATAATCTCGTCCGCGTAGGCAAAACCGGTTTTTTCACCGCTGATGGCACGGATGCCGACCCCCTGTTCCACCGCATGTGTGCCGCTGCGTACGCGGCCGTCTTCCAGCGACCATGCCTCGTGGCGGGTGTTCTGAAAATAAAGATCTCCGGCATCGACCGCTGGCCCCATGAGGTGATGCAATACTTTTTCAAGGTCAGAATGGCCAAGGCCGCCGGGGGCAAGCAGCTGTTGCTCAGCCAGTTTTAATGCATCAGTCATCAGGTATGGTCTCTCGTGTTGTTGGTTGTCCGGTGCCATCGCCATCCGGCTCTGCTTCCGGTTCTTTTAACGTTTCCGGTTCGGTTTCTGCCTCCAGAACCGTTTCAGGTTGTGGTGCTGTTTCGCTTTCCAGCCCTTTGCCCTGTTCCGGGTCCTGTTGCTGATCCGCTCCCGGCGCCGCAGCGTCGGATTGCGGTGTGTCGTTGCCGCCCGATGATTTTGACGGCTTTGCCACGGGTTCTATCACGGGCTCTTCCCACGTACCGCCAATGGTATACCTCGCTTCAGCGGCCTCGCCCAAGGCGTCGCGAAGGATGGCCTGAAGTGCGAGGCCTGCCGCGGCACCAACCGGCCCACCGGCAATAGCACCAATGACCGGCAGAGTCTTGCTGACACCCGGGCGCACGGCAAACTCGTAGTCAAAAGTCTGCTCGACCAGGTCGGCAGAACCGGTGATCGAAATTTCCGCAACCGTCGAAGTCAATACCATGTCATCGGTGTGACTGGTGCCATTTTCAAGTCTCATGGTGCCCCTGGCCTCATCAAAACTGAAACCTTCATCAAAGACATCGCGGAAATCCATCGCCAGTCGCCGCGGTAACTCGGTCAAACTGAATAAACCGAGCATGCGACCCGCACCGGAATCCGCGGTAAGAATATTCCCCCGGACCACGCTGATGTCGATCTCACCATTCAGGCGTTCGAGTGCAAAGGCGGCCGGCGGACCTTCCCACCAGGCATCAAAATGGACCATGGTCTGCCCGCCTTGCATGGCTGACGAGATATCCATGGCTTCCAGCACCGCACCGAGGCTCTCCGAGGTGATGCGTATGTCAAAATCCGAGCGTTCGCCAGCGTCTGTCCTGTACCAGTCACCCCGCGCATTGAAATTGAAACGGGGCGACTGCGCCTCGACAGACTCGATATGAAAACCATTGCTGACGGGGTAGCCTTCGATACGGGTTTCACCCATATCGACGCCCAGGTAATTGAACTCCCTGCTGTAAAAGTGAATTTCCGGCAGCTCGGCGGGATCGGACTCCATCGTTAATCCCTCGGCGAGGGCGTCAGGTACGATCAACCGCTCGAATTCGCCACTCATGCTATGGGAGTCGGACTCGTTTTTATAGTAGTTCACCACCCCGTTGATATCCTGACTGTCAAAATTCCCCGTAATGACGCCATTTTCAAAGCGCATGCCAAGTTCGACCGCGTCGAACTGCCGATCGAATATCTTGACCCGTTCAGCATACAGGTCGGCATTTTGCAGGCTAAGCCCATCATCTTCTTCCGCATCGGCAAAGCGATCCACGACCAGGTCAATCCAGTTATCGAGGTCGAAATCCGGTGTCGAACCACTCACCTTGAACAGGCCCGGATCAGGTAGCGATTCCGCTTTTCCACCCAGGCGAACGGCGGCACGGATGGGCGAGTAGTCTTCCCTGGAAAGCTCCATCTTAAGCTGCATCCGGTCAATAAAATCGGCCGTCAGTATGTGCTGTTCGGCTTTAACGGGGTAGCGAACCAGCAAAGGCCAGCCAGGTTCCGCGGGTTTTGCCAGCGGCGCCGGCATATCGATGCTGACTCCCTCGAGGTTGCTGAACAGGTCCAGCCAGGTTTCCCGGTCGCCACCACCTTCAGGCGTAACCACGCGCAGGCTGACATCCCAGCGGCTGGTGCCGGTTGCGCGGTGAAACAGGGGTTCACGTTCAAACAGGACTTGCGGCACGACTTCCGCCACCGGCAAGTCCCCGCGCAACCACATGCGGAAGACCTCGTCCGCATCCCATTGTGAAATGATATCGACCAGCACAGGGTAGCCCCGGAAATTGGCGGGCAATTCAACCGCTTTGAGCCCTTCATGGCTGTAGTTGAGTACACCTTCGATATCCTCCAGCACCACGTCCGATACGAGGTCGGTGAAGCGGTTGCCCTTCATGGTAAGGGCACCGGTGACCTGGATGGGTTCTTCAGAACCACCAAGCCGTGAATGCAAGTGACCCGAGAGTTCCGCTTCACCATCAAACACGAACTGTTCAGGATCCAGTTCCAACCCGTCCAGTAACGGCGTTTGCTTGATAAAGCCAATCAGGGACGGTAATTTTGTTGCGGTTTGATAGTTGAGATCCAGGACCGGATTTTTAAAATCGGCAATGCTGCCAGTCATTTTATCGACCACTGCACCGGCGATATTTTCTACTCTTGCCTCGACGTTCATACCGGGCCCGTCAAACTCGACGACGCCATCTGCGCCGCTGGCTCTTGGCCAGCCATCGAAGTAGTTGATCTCAACGCCGTTAAACGATGCGATGGCCTGTACCTTGCCACCTTGGTCCTTGAACGGAAAATCGTCCATGTCGCCAACCATGGTGTAGCGCCCATTCGAAACACGACCGCTGACCAGCGACTTCCGCAGCCATTGAATGGTTTTTTGAGTCATGACATTCTGCGGCCAGTAATCTCGGAAACGCGAGACCTCGCCACGCTCAAGGGCAACATTGATATCCACGGTCGGTTTGCCCTGGCCAAATGCCAGTCGGACGCGACCGGAGGCGCTCAGGTCATCGTTCTCTGCGATGCAGCGGTTAAGGTCCAGGCCCCAGTCGTGCTTGTCCTTCCAGATAACCTCCATTTGGCAATCAGTCATCGAGAAAACCAGTGGCCGCCGGAAGGCCCTGAGCCAGTCCAGCTTGATGGCTGTGCCTTCCAAACTGACATTGCCCTCTCCGGAATCAAGCGCGAGTGTGGCGCTGAGGCCCTCTACATCGGGGCCTTTTTCCCAGCCCCAGAAGTAGCCGTCCCTGAGTTCACCGGTCAGTTTTTTCAACTGCCAGCGGCCATCCAGCACCAGGTCGAAATCTGTTACGCCGCCCTGCGCACGCCGCGGAACCGAGAGCGGCCATTGTTTGCCATAATTTGCCATGATCCGTTGCGTCAGTTGCAGCGGGTATTCCAACTCGGCGTAGTCGGCACTGACCCAAAGGCCGAGATTCTGCGGCAGGTTCCTGGCCACCGAAAACCTGTCGCTTTGCCATTCTTCACCGGCATAGCCCACCGTCAGGCCGGCCATGTCCGCCCGCCAGTTCTTACGGTGCGTGAACTCGAAATTGAAGCGGCTGTTGAGGTGGTCAACGACCAGCGGCCCGGTCTGTGAACTGAGCTGGGCGTCGCGTAAATCCAACACCCCCTGCATCTGCTGTGGTTCGCCCCTTTGCCATTGGCCCCAGACCTCGGCATTCAATCTTCCTGAAACCGGAATCAACGGGTGGTGTGGCAGTTGAGGGATCAGGTCCGTCAACAGCAGTTCGCCGGTCTCGACATGCCAGCTCGCTTCTCTCAAGCGCTGGTTCGAATCGAGCCTGACCCTGACAATGGCATCCAGGTCGCCAATGACCCGAACCCCGCCCTTGTCCGTCACCCTGGCCTTGATTTCAGCAGCCAGGCGGCGACCATTCGCCTTGAAGCGGCCGTTGACATCATTCAGCAGCAGGTGAATATCCCGTTCCGGATCATCGAAACTCAGGCTGATGTCCTGCAGGCTAACTTCGCCGTTCAACACCACATCCCGTAAACCGGCATTGCTTTCCTGGCCGCCGGACGTGTCACTGACACCGAGCCCCGAAAGCACGTAACGGCCGTCTGTTGCCCGCTCCAGTGAAAGGTCCGCGCCAATGATACGGAAACTGTAGAGCGGCCGGCCCGGAATCAGCGCGTTCAATGGTTTGATGTCCAGGGCCGCCGTTTTGATAGCTATCTCTGACTGCAGGCCCTCAGGCATCAGCGTCAGGCCCTGTAAACTGATACGGGGTCCGAATGCTTTCCACTCGCCGTTGAAACTCTCGACTTTGACCGGCTGGTTGAAAGCCTCGCTCAACCAGGCCTCGAGTTCAGGCTGGTAATGGACGCTGTAGGGCATCAGCAATTTGCCAATACCAACAATGACCGCCGCCAGCACGGTCAACAGCGTCAGTGCCGTCCACAGCAGTGTCCTGAGCCGCCGGAAGATTTTCTTCAAGCCGGTCATACCGTCCAGGGAGCCTTACAGCAATACCACGTCGAATTGTTCCTGGGTGTATTGATCTTCACGCTGGAAACGAATGGATTTGCCGACCACCTCTTCGAGCTCGGCCACGGTGGTCGATTGATCGTCGAGAATCTTATCCACTACGACGCTGGACGCTACCACCAGCAATCGACTGGCTTCGAACTGCCTGCTGGAGCGCAGGATCTCCCTGAAAACCTCGAGACAAACGGTCTCCGCGCTCTTGATTTCGCCGCGCCCCGAGCACATGGGACAGGGTTCACACAAAACATGACCGAGACTTTCGGTCGTGCGCTTGCGGGTCATTTCGACCAGTCCGAGTGCGGATATCTCGCAGACATTGGTCTTCGCATGGTCACGTTCGAGTGCGCGCTCCAGCGCCAGCATGACCTGGCGCCGGTGTTCCTCGTTGGCCATATCGATGAAGTCAATAATGATAATGCCGCCCAGGTTGCGCAGGCGTAGCTGCCGCGCAATGCTTTGCACCGCTTCCAGGTTGGTCTTATAGATGGTTTCCTCGAGCGTGCGGTGACCCACGAAGCCACCGGTGTTCACATCGATGGTGGTCATGGCCTCGGTCTGGTCGATCACCAGGTGGCCGCCGGATTTCAACGGCGTCGTGCGGTGCAGCGCATTATCGATTTCGTCTTCGATGCCGTACAGGTCGAATACCGGCCGTTCGGCAGAGTAGCTCTCGATGCGTTGCTCCCATTCCGGTAAAAACTTGCCGGTGAAATCTTTGAGCCGGGCGTACTCCTCAAGCGAATCGATACGTACTTTTTCAACCTCTTCATGCATGTGGTCACGCAGGGCCCGCAACGGCAGTGCAAGGTCTTCATAGATGCATTCACCCGGTTTGCTGACCTGGATATGTTGCGTGATGCTCTCCCAGATCTTTTCCAGGTAGGACATGTCCGCGGACAAGGCAAAGTCATTGATGTTTTCCGCATTGGTGCGAACGATGTATCCGTGTTTTCCCTTGTGTTCACGCAGGGTCGCAACCAGGCTCTTCAGGCGGTTACGTTCGTTTTCGTCTTCAATGCGCACCGATACCGCGATGGTCTCACTGTCGGGCAGCAACACCAGGAAGCGGGACGGTATGCTCAAGTTGGTGGTCAGGCGGGCGCCTTTCGTGCCCAGGGGATCCTTGATCACCTGGACGATGACCTCTTCACCTTCACGCACCAGGGAGGTAATTGGCGGTTCCGGTGGTGGATCATCCGGTGTTTGCTCGATTCCCACCCGGTGGATATCCGAAGCGTGCAAAAAAGCGGTGCGATCAAGACCGATATCTATGAACGCCGCCTGCATACCCGGTAAAACACGCGATACCGTGCCCTTGTAAATATTGCCAAGGTAACCCAGGTGGGTATTGCGCTCGAGGGAGACCTCTTGCAGCATGCCGTTTTCAACCACGGCCACGCGTGTTTCCGTGGGCGTTACATTAATCAGGATTTCTTCGCTCATACGCGTATCGTCCCGCACCCGCAGGCGCTCAATTCAAGGCGACTAGAATAACATCCGCACCGGGGCCGGTAATGACAAAGGTCAATTGGGCGTTTGAGCGCAATGGCCAGTATCACACCAGTATCCCGGCTTCGCGCAGCAATTGCGCGGTTTCAAACAGGGGCAAACCCATGACCCCGGAGTAGCTGCCATCAATGTGTTTGATGAATTGGCCTGCCCCGCCCTGCACCGCGTAGGCGCCGGCCTTGTCCATGGGCTCGTTGCTCTGGCAATAGGATTTGATCCAGTCTGTCGGCATTTTTCCAAAAGTCACCGCGGTAATATTCAAGCTCTCCAGAACCTCGTCCGGCTGCAGCGCTACTGCGACGGCCGAGTAAACATGGTGGGTCCGTTCAGACAGTGCCTGCAACATGCTTTCGGCCTCGGCCCTTGTTTCCGGCTTACAAAGTATTTCCCCGTCCAGCAACACGATCGTGTCGGACCCCAGCGACGGCATCAGGCCGAGGGTCTGTTCCAGTCCCGCCAGCGCCTTTTCGCGCGCCATGCGCGTGACGTAGTTTTGTGGCGTCTCACCTTGGTCCACGGTCTCGTCAATATTGGCAGCGGATACCGTGAATGTGACACCTAATTGCGTCAGCAATTCCCTGCGACGTGGAGATGCGGAAGCGAGAAGTATGGATTGATTTAAACTCATACGGCTGCACTCATGCCCGGTGATACGGGTGGTTTTGGGTAATTGTCCAGGCCCGGTACAACTGCTCTGCGAGCACGACGCGGACCAGCGGGTGAGGTAAGGTCAGCGGACCAAACGACCAGCGGTTATCGGCTTTCTGCAAAATTTCCGGAGATATTCCATCCGGTCCGCCAATCATGAACCCGACGTCACGGCCCTCGCCCATCCATGACTCGAGGTTCGCCGCCAGTTTTTCCGTCGACCAGACCTGTCCGCGAATATCCAGTGCAACGACCCTGGCGTTTTTGGGCATGGCCTGGTAAAGGGTGTCGCTTTCGGTGGCGGTCAAACGCCGGGTATCGGCATTCTTGCCGCGTTTTGCCATGTTGATTTCCCGCAATGACAAGCCCAGCCCCGAAGGCATTCTGCGGGAATATTCAGTCCATGCTTCGCTGACCCAGCCTGGCATACGCTGGCCAACGGCAGCCACCAGCAATTGCATTCAGAGTACCCCTTGGTAGTTCAGACGGAACTGCTTGCACCGCTACGGTGATCAGCACTCGCTTCCCAGAGTTTTTCCAGGTTATAAAAGGCCCGCGTCTGCGGCAGCATCATGTGAACAATGACGTCGTTCAAATCGACCAGCACCCACTCGCCCTCGTTGACGCCTTCGACACCCAGGGGCGGACTGCCCTCCGACTTGGCCTTGACAATCAGGTTCTCGGCCATGGATTTGACATGGCGCGTCGAATTACCGGACGCAATGACCATTCTCTCGGTCAGGGGATTGTTTCCGGATACGTCGAGCACCTGGATATCGGTGGCCTTGAAATCTTCTAATGAGGAGACAACGAGTTGTTGCAACTGGTTGGTGGTTAATTCGTCACGAACGGTTTGGGTATTCAAATTTTCAGTATTACCTGTTGGAAGTGGTTTGATTTTAGCTGTCGATGTGGTTAGCGTAAAGCTCAGGATGGGATTCACCGCTCATTCGAGCGCACATACAGCCCATTGTCGCCGATATAGTCCAACACCGCCGCGGGCAACATCGGGCCCGGTGAACGCCCCGTGCCGATAATGCGCTTGATGCTGGTGGCCGAAACATCGATGGCGGTGACCGCCAGGTGATAAACACTGCCGGCCTCCGATGCTGACAATTGCTGTAAATCAGTTGCAGTGCGCGACTCAATTTGCGTCCTGACGTCATCACGGTACTTCGCACTCGCCCCCGGCCGGGTAACAATGACCAGGTGGGTCAGCTCCAGTAATTGTTGCCAGCGCGACCAGGTGTGCAAAAGGTTAACGGCATCCTGTCCGACCAGCAGCAGCAGCGGCCGCTGCGGGAACTCCGTGCGCAACTCCTGCAACGTATCGACCATGAACGACGGGCCCTGGCGCCGGATTTCGCGTTCATCGATATCCAGTTGCGGGAACTCATTCAGTGCCAGCCTCAACATGTCCAGTCTCTGCCGCGCGCTCGCGCCCGGTTTCCGACGGTGCACGGGCGTACCGGCCGGCAGCAGGTACAGGGTTTCCAGCCGCAGCATCTCACGCGCCTCATCGGCACAACGCAGATGCCCGTAGTGCACCGGATCAAAGGTCCCTCCGAACAGGGCCAGCGGTTCGGAGCCGGAGCGCTGCTTGTCGTTCATGCGCAGGCCTGCAATGGATCAGGCGGACAATTGAAGCAGCAGGCTGTCGATACTCTGCCAGGGGTCGCCCGGCGCCCGCCCCTTGCTTTGACGGTCTACCAGGGACAGTGTTCTGAACGCGGCAAAGAGTTTGCGCGTCGTCAGGCGCCTGGCCGCGTTACGCACATTATTCTGCCGGTTTTGCCAGACATTAAGCCGGCGGAAAACCATGGCTTCCTGTTCACCACCGCGCATCGCCAGCCTGAACGCCTCGGTGGTTTTGAGTTCACGTAACAGGGCGCCAAGCAGCGGCGGCAGCGGCGTGCCCATGCGTTTCAGCCCTGCCGCCACCCGCAAGCCTTCCTGCAAATTGCCACTCAGCATGTGCTCAGCCAAGACAAACGCATCG
>JABDPJ010000245.1 GCA_013042835.1 Lysobacterales bacterium | reverse complement strand
GCCTTATTCACCACATCGATGACGTCTACAGCAACATCGGCGAACTCCGGCGGATGTCAAAGAACCTTGGTATCGCTGAAACAGGGCGCATACGTATCGCGATGGCGCCCGCTCTGGGTATCGACCTGATTCCTTCGGCGATCGCCAGTTACCTGAAACTGCACCCGCAGACCACCTTTGAAATCGAGACTTTGCACCTGCGCCAGGTTTTCCGCGCATTGAAGGAACTGCGGGTAGACTTCGGCATCGTTTTCGATCCTCCAGCGACACCGGGCTTCATGATTGACCGCCTGGCGACCGCTGAACTTGTCGCCATCAGCCACGAATCAATGTTTGTGGACAAAGGAAAAACCCTTACGCTGGATGACCTGGACGGCGTATCTTTCATCAACCTGAGTACGCGCAGCCCGCTTGGCCAGTTGCTCGCCAATCGGATCGAGTCCGGTGGTATCCAGTTGCGTTCCGTCGCCAACGTTGAAACCTACCAGATGGCCAAGGCGCTGGTCGCTCACGGCGCCGGGATCGCGCTGATCGACGAGATCACTGCGAAATCAGCGGGGCATAAATATATTGTCGTCCGGCGCATGGACCCGCCGCTGCAATTCGAAGTCTCATTGGTACATGCTGAATCTACTCCATTTTCCGTTTTGAATCAACAGTTTATCGGTCACCTGAAAGATGCAACCCGGTCGTTTCTGCAGACACCCTTTGCCAAGGGCTCATAGACCGGCTTTATGAGGTGGGTACAAAACGTCATTGGAGGTGGCCGGTTATCGACGATTAAAATTTAACTAAAACAATCTCCAACGAAGTACAGGCAGCTGAGCTATGCACGTCGTCGTTCTGGGCGCCGGGGTCATCGGTGTTACCACAGCATATTATCTCGCCAAACGTGGCCACGAGGTCACGGTGGTGGAACGTGCTGAAAAACTGGCCGACGGAGCCAGTGGCGGCAATGGTGGCCAGTTGTCTTACAGTTTCACGGACGCCATGGCCGGCCCGGCACTCGTCCCCAAGCTGCCTGGCATCATCGCGGGCCTGAACCCGGCGTTTCATGTCAGGCCCGTACCGTCCGCGGCGCTGATTCGCTGGGGCCTGTCCTTTTTGAGCCAGTGCAGGAAAAGCAGGCACCAGGCAAATACCGTTGAGATTTTGAAACTGGCTTTACGGTCGGGCGAGTTGATGGATGACCTGCGCGCCAGCACGGGACTCGAGTTTTCCCATCGCCGGGCCGGAAAACTGGTCATGTTAAGCGGCGAGCCGGGCCTTTCTGAAGCCAGGGAAGCCTGTGAACTGAAGCGCCAGTTCGGCTGCGATGCCCGGGTTATCACACCGGAACAAGCCATCGAGATCGAACCGGCCCTGCTGAATATGGACAACGATTATTCGGGCGCAGTGTACTCCGAGAGTGACGAAGTGGGCGACACCCTGGCGTTTACCGCGGGCCTCGGCCAGTGGCTCAGTGAAAACCATGGTACAGAGTTTCAAATGAAGACCACGGTTGAAAGGATCGTCACCGAGAACGGTCAACTGGCGGCGGTACACACCGACCGCGGCGTGCACACACCGGGCGCGGTGGTTGTCTGCCTCGGCGCATGGACGAATCGCATTCTCGCCCCGCTTGGCATCAGGACCAATATTTACCCGATGCGCGGTTACAGCATCACTTTACCCGTCACCGGGGGTTCGAATTCCGTCAGCATCACGGATCTGGCCAGCAAGACCGTTTTCAGCCGGCTTGGCGACCAGGTTCGAATTGCCGGCTTTGCCGATTTTGTCGATTTCCGCACGGCAAAGGACGAAAGCAGGACGAGGGACCTGCTGCAGACCGCCCGCAGAACCGCCCCGAAAATTGCAGATTTCAGTTTCAAACCCGCGGGGGAGTGGGGCGGATTCCGGCCAATGACGCCTGACAGCCTACCTGTCATCGGTCCGAGCAAAATTCAGGGCGTCCACCTTAATGTCGGCCAGGGAATGCTGGGTTGGACGCTGGCTTGCGTCAGCGGCCATGATGTGGCAGCCGGCGTGTGAAGGGTTCTCGAACAAGCGACGGAAACTGCTGCAAAGCCGCTTGGTGTTTGCAGGCACGGGATCAGAGCATCAGATGCCCACTCAGATAGCAAATCTTGTTTACAACGACACGCAACGCCTGGATTTGCACCTGGCGGATGAACCCGGGCGGCCGCTGGTAATTTGCCTGCACGGCGGCGGCTTTATTGGCGGTGACAGAAATGACGAACGTTGCCGGCAAGCGGTCAGGTTGTTAACCGAAGCGGGATTCAGTTGCGCGTCTGTCAGCTATTCCCTGGCGCCTGAAAGCAACCGCTTCGCCATGTGGCCGCGCAACCTGTTCGATGTAGCGGATGCGACCAGTTTCCTGCATAACCATGCCGCAGAATATGCCTATAACTGCAGCCGGTTCGGCATGCTGGGATTCTCGGCCGGTTGCTGCCTGGCGAACCTTTATATCCAGGGCGGCACCGCACTGTTCAGGCACTTTGGCTATGCAACGCCGGTTTTACACCCGGCGGCGCTGGTCGGTTTCTACGGACCGTACGATTTTCCCAGCAGGCAGCCGGAACGGCGCTCGGACGACGCCTTGGTCAACCTCTACCATTCACCTTCTTACTGGTTGAGAAAATGCGACGGCCCCGCTCCCCCGCCGGTGCTGCACATCCAGGGCGATCAGGACACCATCGTCTACCCCGACCAGCACCAGGCTTTCAAGGCTGATTGCGAACAGAGAGGTTACCGCTTCAAGGCTATCATCGCTAAAGGCTTTGGACACAGCTTCGCACCTGCAGCGACCAATGCTGCAGGTGCCTCCATCAACCTGCGCAGGGATATCACGGAGTTTTTTGAACGCCACCTGGCGGTCGCGTGAAGCCGGACTAGAGCAATAATTGGCTGGCGATAAGGGTGGCAATGACACCCCCGATCATCGGTACCGAGGTGCGCTTGATGATATCAAATGGCGTAACCCCGGCAGTTCCCGCAACCGCGATGATGACACCCGCCACCGGCGACATGCTCCGGAAGAGACCGCCGGCAAGCTGCGATGGCAGCATCAGCGATTCCAGTGAAACATTGATCCGGCCAGCAATGCCCGGGATCATGCCGGCGAAACTGAACAGGGCGGCATTGCCGCTGCCGGTGAGCAAGGCCGTGGTGCCAAGCAGAAACACCAGCGCCAGTGCCATGACCCCACCACCCAGGGCGTTGCCTTCGACAGCCGCAATCAGCGAGCCGATCAGGCCGGTTGCCTTGACGCCCATCGCGAAAACTTCCGCAGCAACGATCAGTGTCACGACGGTACTGAAGATATCGCCCATGCCTTTGAAAAAGTGCACGATGCCGGCAAAGGCTTTGCGCAGGCTGCGGTGCCGCACACCCTCACAAACCATGCCCACTGCGAGACTGATCAGCATGGCCGTGACGACATCCAGGCGGATCGTTTCGACCATCAGTGGACTGCAAACAAACAACAGCACCAGCGGCAGCACCGGTAACACGGCGTAAATCATCGGAGGACGCTCGTCGGCAAGGACTTCTCCGGGCTTGATCTTCATGGCGTGCTCTACCACGGCAGGCTCCCTGCCATCACACCATCGCTGCCAGAGGAAGTGCAGTACCGCGACCACCGGCACCACCACCGCACTGATTTTAAGCTGGTAGCGCACGAAATATTCAATCGGTGAAATGCCGATTGTTTCTGCGGCTACGTTGGCCGCCGGCGAAGCCGGGCCGAGATCGAGACAGGCCGTGGTCCCGATCACTGCCGCGGCCGCGACGGGGCGAATGCCGAGTTTGACCAGCGTCGGATACATCGCCACCAGCAGCAGCATCGCCAGGCCTGCCGCGCTGGGAATAAAAATATTCAGGCACTGGCCGGCCACATAGGTGATCGCCAGCAGCACATAGGCGTTATCAATGCGTGAAAGCGGCTTGATGGACAGGTTGACCAGCGCATGCGAGGCAGAAATTGCCGACATGTACCTGGCAAAACCACCGGCCGCCATGATGATCATGCCGATGCGCGCAACCCGGGTGGAAAACGCTTCGCTGACCATCGCAAAAAGGTCAAAGGCAAACAGGCCGGTGACAGATTCTTCAGCCCCCGGCACGCCGCCCCAGCTGCGGGCGAAATGCGCCGTTACCAGCAGGGCAAAGCCTGACAGGAACAAAGTCGCATGCGTCTGATAGCGCTTGACGATCAGAAAAATGGTAACCGCGATGATGATTAAGGCGAAGGCCTGCATAATCGTGCCGAGTATAGGCAGCATTCGAAGCCAATGCCATTAAAACCTGGGGCCATCATGTGCCACCGCCCCCGCCCGCTTGGTTCTTTAAAGTATGAGTCCTGGCCAGGGCTTGCAGAGCCGTCAGCCTGTCTTTTCAGGGTCGTCCAAAAAGCGCTGCAAAGCAGATTTCAAATGCGCAACGAATTCCCCGCAAACCAGCGACATCGGTTCATTGTCGATGTGCAGCGCGGAGATGCGGAACTTCAGTGCCGGCTCCAGTGGCCGCATGACCACATTGGCGTGCCAGCAGGAACGTGCGGTGACTTCGTCAACGATGGCGACACCAACACCGTGCGAGACCAGCGCCTTGGCCAGGCCGTAGGATCCGGCAACCGCCACGGGTTTCAAGTCAACATGGGTCGACTCTATATGTGCGGCGAGCAGACGATCCAGCGGGCCCTGGTTGTCGAGCTTGATGAAAGGCAAACCAGCCAGGTCCTCGAGTTGCACCGCGCCGCCATTACCCGTGTCGAACTCAGGCGGCGTCAGCACCACGAACCTGCCCCGGCACAACAACTCACCCCTGATACCAGGGAGGTTTCCGGCGTCAAAACCCAGGCCGATGTCGATCCTCGAATCCAGCAATGCCCCGGCCAGTTCCTCATGCCGCAATATTTCAACACTGAACATCAGCTCACCGTGCTCGCGACGGTAACTGGCGACCGCGGCAGGCAGAAAATCATAGCCGAACGCCGGCGTGGCTGCGACCCGCACCATGCCCTTTTCCATCGACCGTATGTTTTCCGCGACCTGGCGCAAACGATCAACACTCTCGTTCACCTGTGTCACCTGCAGAAAGAGCCGGTCGGCCTCGGGCGTCGGGATCAGCTTGCCCTTAATGCGGTCAAATAACGCATAACCCAGTTGCTGTTCCGCGTTGGACAGGACCTTGCTGACCGAGGGCTGAGAGACATTCAGAACCTCTGCAGCGCGCGTCACCGAGCCACAGGAGTAAACCGCGTGAAAAACTTCGATTTGACGTAAGTGCAGGGTAATGACTCCTCTTGTTCCGCCTGAACCAGCATACCATTGGCAGGCCCGGTCCCGGGTGGTTTATTGATCGCAGCGAGTATCCATCGACCCGCCTGATCACTTAGAATGAAGCCAACCTTATGCCAAAGAGCAATGCCCGGGAATATGATCAACCAGTCGCTGCTAGACCCGCAAAGCATCGTCATCGTCGGCGCGTCCAACGATATTCAAAAGCCCGGTGGAAAAATACTCAAAAACATCATCGACGGTCATTTTCAAAATGAAATCTTCGTGGTCAATCACAAGGAAACATCGGTCCAGGGCCTGCCGTGCCTGGCATCGGTGGATGAACTCGATGAAGCAGACCTGGCGATCATATCCATACCGGCGAGATTTTGCCCACAGGTCGTCCGGACGCTGGCAAGTGAAAAGAAGACCCGCGCTTTTATCATATTGTCCGCAGGGTTTGCCGAGGCCTGCGAGGAGGGCAAGGCCTGGGAGAAGGAGATAACAGATACCGTCAACTCGGTGAACGGTTGCCTGATCGGCCCGAATTGCATCGGCGTGTTAACGGCAAATTACAACGGAGTCTTTACCTCACCCACTCCGCCTCTTGACCCGGAAGGCTGCGACCTGATTTCCAGTTCAGGGGCCACGGCGGTCTTCCTGATGGAGGCCGGAATTTCCCTGGGCATCAAGTTCTCCAGTGTTTTTTCAGTCGGCAACAGCGCCCAGGTGGGTGTCGAGGAAGTGCTGGAGTACATGGACCTGAACCATGATCCGGAAACGGACTCGACCATCAAGTTACTCTACCTGGAATCGCTAGCGGATCCGCAGAAACTTCTTAGACACGCATCGTCTTTGATTCGCAAAGGGGTGCGGATCGCCGCTATCAAGGCCGGCAGCACTGAAGCCGGCAGCAGGGCGGCCGCTTCGCATACCGGTGCGCTGACGAATTCTGACATGGTGGTCCGCGCGTTGTTCAGAAAAGCCGGTATCGTCTATTGTTCGAGCCGCGAAGAGTTATTGAGCGTCGCTTCCGTATTCAATTACAAGGAACTGACAGGGAAAAACATCGCGGTTATCACCCACGCCGGCGGTTCGGCGGTGATGTTGACAGACTCACTCTCAGCGGGTGGCCTGAACGTGCCGGCTATTGAAGGTCCGCATGCGGAAGAACTGCTTTCCCACCTCCACCCGGGCTCCTCGGTCAGCAACCCCATTGATTTCCTGGCCACGGGAACGGCTGAGCAACTGGGCATCATCATCGATTATTGCGAGCAAAAGTTCGACTTTATCGATGCCATGGTGGTCGTGTTCGGGAGTCCCGGCCTGTTCGATGTAGCGAATGTCTACGATGTGCTGAGCGTCAAACTGGAGGCCTGCTCAAAACCGATTTACCCGGTCTTGCCTTCGGTCATCAATGCGCAACATGAAATCCATGATTTCATGGCCACCGGGCATGTCAACTTTCCCGACGAAGTCGTCCTCGGCAGGGCGCTGGTGGCGATCTATAACACCCCTGCGCCGCAAACCGTTTGTGCATCGGAACACGTGATCGATCGCGAGCGCATCAGGAAGGTAATCGATTCGGCCGCCGAAGGATTTCTCAGCCCCCGCCAGGTAGCCGCACTGTTGGACGGAGCCGGTATTTCCCGTGTCAGCGAACAGATTATCGAAAGCCTGGCGGACATCGATTCTTTTGACAAGTCACTGGGTTTCCCCGTTGTCTTGAAGGCCATCGGACCGGTGCATAAAACCGATGTCGGCGGTGTCATCCTGAACGTTCATTCAAAGCGAGGCATGAAAAGGCATTTCAAAGAACTGATGCAAATTGAGGGCGCCACTGCCGTACTCGTCCAACCGATGATCGCCGGAAGAGAACTATTTATCGGTGTTCAACGCGAGTCAAATTTTGGCCATCTCGTGCTGTGCGGCCTGGGCGGAATATTCATCGAAGTCCTGAACGATTTTTCCTCCTGTCTCACACCGGTTGGCAGGGAGGAGGCCATGGAAATGATCCAGAGCCTGAAGGGCTATCAGGTCATACAGGGAATCCGCGGCAAGGAAGGTGTCGACCAGCAGTCATTCAGCGAGATCATTCAGCGCATCTCCAGCCTGGTCACGGTGGCGCCAGAGATCGTGGAAATGGACATCAATCCGCTGATGGGCTCAATGAGTGGCATTGTTGCTGTTGATACAAGAGTTCGAATCCGCGCATAGACGTGACTGCACCAAACCGTACTCTATGTTTTTCGCGTAGCCGGCCATATCAGATAAACCAGGAAAATCATTAAATAGCCTGGTCGATAACCACTCAGGCTGGAGGGTTCTCTGGCTAAGCACACAGCACTTGAATCATTGGTACCGAATTTGTCGTTATTCGTCATTTGAGGTCCAGTCACCAACCCCAGGAATCAGTGATATTCGTTAACAAAACACTTAGCAACAGGAAGACTCACTGATGATGTCGTTGACTGAACACATCAATGTAGCGATGGAAAATGAGGTGATTCTGAGAATTTGTACAATTAATCTCACGATGAAATCGCTTACATCGTTAAAACGCTTAAAAAGCATAACCTTAAGGAGTATATTCGGGGCTGACTTGGTATTTTTTGTGAACAGAAATTATTAACAAAAGGAGCCGTAACTATGGACAACAAGAAAGACTACCAGGCAGATCGTCGGAGATTTCTCGTCAGCATGGGTGTGGCCGGTGCGGCAACACTGGCTGGTCCATCATTAAGCGCCATGGTCAATGAAGGCGAAGTGGAATGGGGCGAAGACCATGAAATCGTAGTTATCGGCTCCGGATTCACTGGTCTCGCAGCTGCGATTGAAGCACATAAACTAGGTGCAACGGATATTGTTGTCTACGACATGATGCCATATTTTGGCGGTAACTCCACCTATAACGGTGGCCTGTTCGCGGTTCCAGATTCACCCTTGCAAAAGGAAAATGGAATTGAAGATTCACCTGAGAGAATGACTGCCGACCAGGTGCTGGCCGGACGTGGGTTGGCCTATCAGGATCTTTTACTTCATGTTGCTTCGCATGCCAATGAGGCGCTTCAGATGACCCTTGATGCGGGAACTGAATATTTGCCGTATTTACAGCAACTTGGTGGACATTCGGTGCCGCGGACATACCAGACAATAGAGGCTTGTGGTGCCGGTATTATTCGACCACTCGTAGAGCAATGCAGGAAGCTGGGTATAAAACTAGTGACCAGGGCCAAATTCAAGCGTCTTATTTTTAATAAAGAAGGGACTGTTGAAGGAGCAGAAATAGCAATGGGCTATTACTTTGGGCGTGATGTTGACGGTACCCCGGTAAATGTCCGCTCAAAACGCGGCCTTCTGATTGCCACAGGCGGCTTCGCCAGAAATGTTGGCCTTCGGAGTGCCCAGGATCCGACCCTGACCGAAGAAGTCCCCTCCACCAATCCTCCCAGTGCGACGGGGGAAGCACTTCTCGAGATGTTCCGTGTCGGCGCTGTGCCGGTGCACATGGCATATATTCAAACAGGGCCATGGGCTTCACCCGATGAAGACGGATTTGGCTATGTTTCAAACTACTCGATTTATAACTTCGCCCACTCCGTTTCTATCAATGTAAGAACCGGAAAACGGTTTATGAATGAAATTGCCGACAGAAAGACGAGGTCCGATGCCCAACTTGCTCTGCGAAATGATGACGGCAGTCCTCTTCCACCGATCACCATCACCAGTTTCGAAGATGCAAAAGAGCATCCGACAATGGAAAAAGTACTCAAGTACAAAGTAGGTTGGAAATTTGACACGCTCGAAGAGCTTACCGCTCATTTCAATGTGCCGTTGGAACCACTCAAAGCACAGATTGAAGAATATAACGGTTACGTTAAGTCAGGCATGGATGAACAGTTCGGAAAACCAATGGGCAAAGCCGAAGGGAAATACATCCGTGCCCCATTTGTCGTGGTGAGAAACTGGCCGAAGGTTCACTATTGCCAGGGCGGCGCCCAAATTGATGTTCATGCACGTGTAATTGGTTCTGACAACTGGCAGCCGATACCGGGACTATATGCCGGAGGCGAAGTTACCGGGGGTATGCACGGCGTCAGCAGATTGGGCAGTTGCTCGATTCCCGACTGTATGGTCATGGGCATGACGGCCGCCAGAACAATGATGAAATCATAAATACGTCAAACAAGGACGGATCATGAAACCACAAATGATATTAACGGTATTTATTATGTCGGCTCTTGCCGTATTCACCGCTGAAAATACTTTTTCGGCAGGAGCTCTGAAGCAATTCGGCGACCACATGGGCCGAAGCCATCATGCTCTTCTTTATAAAAGACAATCCTGCGATTCATGCCATGAAAATTCAGAGCCGACAGCTTTTCCGGCTGACTTTGTCTGCCTGGATTGTCACGATGAGGTTGAGTTGGTGCAGGCTACCGCTCGCCCGGAAGAAGAGAAATGGCAAAACCCCCATAACAATATGCATTATGGAAAGGATGTACCTTGTATGGAATGTCATGGAGAACATCGGGAAAGCGAATTGCTTTGTGCCGGATGTCACTCGTTTGATTATCCTGACTTTAAAAAATAGATGACCAACGAGGAATGAACTGACCGTTTTCTCCGAGTGAGAGGGGTCAAAGGTCAAAAAATCAAAAAGTTCAGGGCAGCCGTTTAAATTATTATGGAATGGTGCAATTAGCCGCCAAAATAAAACATTGCTACCCAGGAGGAACCGGCAAGGTTACAGGACCTTGCCGGGCCATTTAAATTCGGGTTTCTGACAGTTTAGCCTTGGTGTTGTCTGACCACTTAAGGAAATGGTGCCGATAGCAAGATTCGAACTTGCGACCTACGCATTACGAATGCGCCGCTCTGCCAACTGAGCTATATCGGCACGGGGCGGCAAGTATATTCAAATCAGCACCCTGCGACAATACCGATCTGACATCTTTGTAATTTACATCGATTTTCAATAACAACCTACAAACCAGCAAGGTGGATTGCGCTAGCGCTCCTGCGCCTGTATGCGGAGGATATTCAACTATCGAATAATCGCCGACCAGGGGAAGTGCAATCGTGTTGGTCTCACACAAAAAGAATGGGGGTAAACATTACGGGCGCAGATGCTTGAAGGCCCCGGATGCAGGCTTCAGCCTGCTGGAGGTACTCGTTGCCAGCACCGTGTTTTCGCTTGGCATGGCCGGTTTTGCCGCCCTGCTGCTGAGCAGCTTGATCGGCTCCGCCCAGGCACGCCGTGAAACTGTCGCGTCAACGGCGGCAGCCAGCTTGTCCGAGCAAATCCGCATGAACCAGACGGCCCTCGAGCGCTACCTGAACCCGCCTGAATACATTTCCAGGATCTGTTCCGGCGAGAACCGCTGTTCGCCCGAACAACAGGCCGACTTTGATTTCAGGTTATGGCAACTGGAACTCGCCGACAGCATTCCGAATGCAAGGGGACTGGTCTGCCGTGACGCCACACCACGGGACGGCATCGCCGGGGACGGTCATTGTGACGGCGCCGGCCCGCTGGTCATCAAGATTTTCTGGAACAGCCAGGGTAAAGATGAAAACGACCGGCCAAGGCAGCACCGCTTCATCCTGGAAATCTCCTGAGATGCGACGCTTCAATTCCGCTAAAGGCTTCTCCTTGATGGAATTGATGATCGGCGTTTTTCTCTCCACGCTGTTACTGTCCGGCATCATCCAGTTGCTGGCTGGCAGTGTCTCGGCGTACCGGCTGCAACTGGAGCAAAGCCGCCTGGAAGAATCCGCCAGTTATGCCCTTGATGTCTTAAACTCGCATATATCCCAGGCCGGTTTCCGGCCGGAACCTTGGGAAAATCAATCAGAACTGGCTGCACTGACTGGCGAATCGATTAATGGTGGGTCGCTGGCCGGCGACCAGTTGGGTCTGCAGCGATGGTCGCGCCAGAACTGCTATGGCAATGAAAACCCGGTTCTGGACGGCTCTGGCCAGCCGGCTTATTACCTGCTCCAGCTCCGTTTCGCCGTGAAAAGCGATAAGAACCTGTCGATGACGTGTCGCTATGGGCCGGATGCTTCCCTGCTGCAGACCCAGGTCAATAACTTCGGCCTGGTTGAAAATGTCGAGTCAATGCAGGTTGTCTACGCGAGGGATAGCGATGGCGACCATGTTGCTGACAGTTGGGTAACGGCACAGGCATGGCAGCAGGAAGGCAGTGTCCTGGCGGTAAAGGTCGCGCTGCTGCTGTTTACCAACCGGGCAGTCGCCCCGGCAAACGGCGCAACCATCACATTGCTCGATGAAACCCTGAATGTGCCTGCTGATGGGTATTTACGCAAAGTCAGGCTGCTTACGGCGACTATCCAGGGCAGGCTGAAATGAAACCCGGCTTGATCATGTCACTGTCACACCCACGTGGACCACAAGAAGGTATGGTGTTACTGATTTGCCTGATCTTTCTGACAGCATTGACCCTGCTCGGCTTGTCCTCCGTCTCAGACACGGTTTTACAAAAGAAGCTGGCCGCCAACAACCATGAGTCAGAGCAGGCACGACAGTCCGCACTGGCAGCCCTGGCATGGGCTGAAAACTGGCTACTTGGCAAGGGTGGCATCGCGCCGGAAATTTGCACGGAGTCCTGCCAGGGCTTACGCCTTCACCCGTCCGGTGATTTACCGTCCAACCCTGAATTTGAAGACCTCTCCTGGTGGCTTGAACAAGGCCATGCAGCGGGGGTTGATCCGTACAGCGGAAACCGCACTGCGTTGGTGTCCGCAGGCAGCCATGACACACCGGCGTGGATCGTCGAGTCCGTTCACAGCCTGCCTGCTGCGCAAGACGGCTCTGCGGACCTGCAGGTTTGGTACCGGGTGCTCGCGCGCGGTAGCGGGCGGACCGACAATTCCATTGCAGTGTTTGAAAGTATCCTGGTCCGGTCCTGGCCCACAATTGAAGAGAATGAATATATCGCCGCCTGTCCGGCGTCCGGAGCGACGGCGAAGTGCGGACGTGTTGCCTGGCGGGAATTGCGTTGACGGGCAGACTCAAAAGCCTTGCTCCCCTGGGTATGACCCTGGTCGAGTTGATCATTGTCGTCGCAGTGATCGGCATTTTACTGACCGTAGCCGTACCCGGTTATCGGACTTACATGCTCAGGGTACACCGGACAGAAGCTGTCAGGATGCTGCTGCAGGCCTCAATGTGCCAGGAACGAATCCATGCCAGGCTGGGCAACTACGATACCTCGCAGTGTCGCTTTACCTCCGGACAGCAACAGTACCAGTTGAGTTATAGCTCCGCGAATGAACAAGGGCAGACATACCTGGCTATCGCAACCCCGAACGGCGCACAACTGGCTGACGCCTGCGGCAGGCTGAGCCTGGATCAAAACGGCAATAGAAGTGTCAGCGGCCCGGACATGGATAGTTTGAAGTGCTGGAATGGCCGTTGAATACTGCCCGGTTCGTTTTCAATCCAGGCTTATGCTGAACCAGCAGCGATGAACCACGGGATAAAAATCAACCAGTGGTAATGACCCGCAGTTCCTTGGGCAAGGCAAATTCCATATTCTCATCCACCCCACCAACCTCATCGACTGTAGCTGACACCTGCTGACGCAGTTGCTCAACGACTCCGGCAACCAGGCTCTCCGGGGCAGACGCCCCGGCCGTCACGCCAATACGTTTGGCATCTTCCAGCCATTCTTCCCGGATATCCTCAGCACCGTCTATCAGGTAAGCCGGCACACCCTGTTTCTCCGCAAGCTCACGCAGGCGGTTGGAGTTTGAGCTGTTGACAGAGCCGACCACCAGCATCAG
>JABDPJ010000240.1 GCA_013042835.1 Lysobacterales bacterium | reverse complement strand
TCCTGGTAGAACAAAGCGCTAGCGCTTAGGCTTCAGCAACATTCGTTGCACTTGGGCCCTTATCGCCAGCGGTCACGTCAAAACTAACGCGCTGTCCTTCGGCGAGTGACTTGAAGCCACCGGCCTGGATGGCAGAAAAATGTACGAACACATCTTTTTCGCCACTTTCAGGCGTGATGAATCCGAAACCTTTCGCATCGTTGAACCACTTAACTGTACCTATATTCATATTAATATTCCTTTGAACTGTTAAAAAAATTACGGACTAACCACGAACATCAAAAGAATCAATAACAGGAGGAACCGAAGTGGAACAGCTGAGAAGACTTAGTGAGATGGTAATCAATCTGCAACCTGCCTGAATCCGGCCAGGCACAATTGCGAAGCTAGTATCCAACAGGCGCACGCACCATACGCGGTACCGGCCCTTAACACAAGGATTATGTTTTTAAAGCATGGGTCAATCGCGGTGGCAATCACAATTGGGGTCAGAGTAAAAATTATTGGAACTTATAGTTTTTACTCTGACCCCAAACTTTCTTTGACCCCAAACTTTCGGCTATTGCTCTACCGGTCGAACGTTAGGGAGCTCATCATCCGTAAAGATTCGTGATACGGCCATAAACCTCAAGCCCAACGGGATTTCCAGCGAAAAGCTCGAGCCCCTGCCCTCGGTGACATCAACCACGATGTGAGAGTTTTTGTAGTACTCAAACTGATCCGCTGCCATGTAGAACTTGCAGCCTTCAATTTCACCCAGGCAAAGATCGCGCGAACCCACCAAAAAATCACCCTTTGCAAAACACATGGGGGCGGAACCATCACAGCACCCGCCGCTTTGATGGAACATCAGCTCCCCATGCGTTTGCTTAAGCTGGTCTATAACCGCCTTGGCTTTTTCAGTAACCGATACCCGTTCTACTAACACTCAACAACCCCGCCGGTCAGAAAAATCCCAATGGATTCTTGTCGTAGGACATCAACACGTTCTTGGTATGGCGATAATGATTCAGCATCATCTTGTGGTTTTCACGGCCGATACCGGACTTCTTGTATCCACCAAAAGAGGCACCAGCCGGATAGGCGTGGTAGCAATTACACCAGATTCGGCCTGCCTCGATACCGCGGGCGAAAGTCTGCATCTGGTGCACATCACGCGTCCAGACACCGGCGCCCAGGCCGTAGAGTGTGTCATTGGCGATCTCCATCGCTTCGGCTTCGTCCTTGAATGTTGTCACGCACAGGACCGGACCGAATATCTCCTCCTGGAATACCCGCATCTTGTTGTTGCCCTTGAAAATGGTCGGTTTGATGTAGAGGCCATTCGGGTAAACCTCGTTATCATAGGCTTCACCGCCGATCAGCACTTCCGCGCCTTCCTGTTTGCCCACGTCAATGTAATTCAGGATTTTCTCGTATTGATCATTGGACGCCTGCGCACCCATCTGGGTACCCAGATCCATGGTGTCACCCATCTTGATCGCGGCAACCCGTTCCAGGCAACGCTCCATGAACTCGTCATAAATGCTTTCCTGGATCAGCGCACGTGACGGACAGGTACAGACCTCACCCTGGTTAAAGGCGAACAGCACCAGGCCTTCGATGGCCTTATCAAGGAAGTTGTCGTCCTCGGCCATCACGCTTTCAAAAAAGATATTCGGTGACTTGCCGCCCAGTTCCAGGGTCACGGGAATAATATTCTCGGAGGCATATTGCATGATCAGGCGGCCGGTGGTGGTCTCGCCGGTGAAGGCAATTTTCTTGATATCCGGATGCGTCGCCAGTGGTTTGCCCGCTTCCGGGCCAAAGCCGTTGACGACATTCAACACCCCGGCTGGCAGCAGGTCTGCAATCAACTCAACCAGGAAAAGCACAGAAACCGGGGTCTGTTCTGCGGGCTTCAGAACCACGCAATTGCCGGCAGACAAGGCCGGCGCCAGTTTCCAGGTCGCCATCAATATCGGGAAGTTCCAGGGAATAATCTGACCCACGACACCCAGGGGCTCATGCACCTCCATTGAAACCGTACCCGCATCGAGATCCGCCACTTGCCCGGCCTCTGCGCGTATAACGCTGCCGAAATAGCGGAAATGATCGACCGCCAGGGGAATGTCGGCCGCCATGGTTTCCCTGATGGCTTTACCGTTATCCCAGCTTTCCACCAATGCCAGGCTTTCAAGGTTTTCTTCGATACGCTCGGCGATCTTGAACATGATATTGCCGCGTTCGGTTGCAGAGGTTTTACCCCAGGCATCGGCGGCCTGGCCCGCGGCCTTTACCGCCAGGTCTATGTCCTTGCTGTTGGATTTCGGTACCCGGGTAAGGTGGCTGCCATCGACAGGAGAGGTGTCATCAAAATATTCACCATCAACAGGTGCGACCCATTCACCGCCAATGTAATTTTCATATTGTGGTTTGAATTCGGGTTTTTGATATGACATGACGAGCTCCTTTAG
>JABDPJ010000239.1 GCA_013042835.1 Lysobacterales bacterium | reverse complement strand
AGGCAGGGATCATCCACAGCACAATCGGCAAGGCTGACTTCGAAGTTGATGCGCTGCGCGACAACTTGACTGCGTTGTTAGCCGACCTGGTCAAGTTGAAACCGGCCTCTTCCAAAGGTCAGTACCTGAAGAAAGTTGCCATCTCTACCACGATGGGCCCTGGCCTGGTGGTGGATCACCAGGCTATCAAGTTATAAAAATTTCACTGGCGAAAGCTGGTGGAAAGGCGGGCTGATTCCGGCCTGGACGTTTTCGAGACAATTGAGGGCGATCGACCGGAAGTAGGCCGTCAGAGACCGTAGGTATCGAATGACTGGTATGAGCAGTAATTTGATTTAAGCGTGTTCCGGGCGACCGGTCACTGCCTGCGCAGATGGTGGAGCCCCCGCTTCTCAATCGGGTTCGAAAGAGCACAATTGAGAAGCGGGGTAGCCACTGAAGGACCGATTCTGGTCCTGTGACATCCGCGTTATCGATGTCATGAGTCGTTAACCATGCCGGGAAACCGGTAATTTGACTCTTGGAGGTATCAAATGGCTCTGAGTATTGAGCAGAAAAAAGCAGTAGTTGCGGAAGTGGCGGAAGTCGCCAAGGTCGCGCTTGCTGCTGTGGCGGCGGAGTATCGCGGCTTGACTGTTGAGCAGATGACGGATTTGCGTGTGAAAGCACGCGAGAGCGGCGTCTATCTCAAGGTTGCCAAAAATACGCTGGTGCGTCGCGCTGTGGAAGGTACCGAGTTTGAATGTATGCAGGAATCCCTGACGGGACCACTGCTCCTGGCTTTCAGTATGGAAGATCCGGGCGCTGCTGCACGCCTTGTCAAAGACTATGTTAAGTCAAATGACAAACTGATCACAAAGCTTGTTGCTGTTGGTGGAGAGGTTTATGAAGCCTCCGAGTTGGACCGTCTGTCCAGCTTGCCAACTTACGATCAGGCTATTGCGATCTTGATGGGCGTGATGAAAGCACCGGTTGAGAAGTTCGTCCGTACCCTGGCCGAACCGCATACCAAACTTGTACGTACTTTTGCTGCAGTCAGCGATGCCAAGCAAGCTGCCTGAAAACTAACTTAAACCCCGGCGACCACCTGGTTGCCAAAATTGACATTAGGAGAGACGACAATGGCCGTTTCAAAAGAAGATATTTTAGAAACAATTTCGAACATGAGCGTAATGGATGTAGTTGATCTGATCAGCGCCATGGAAGAAAAGTTTGGTGTGTCAGCTGCTGCCCCCGTGGCCGTGGCTGCTGGTCCGGCTGCTGGCGGTGAAGCCGCTGCAGCAGCAGAGCAGACAGAATTCGACGTGGTTCTGGCTTCTTTCGGCAGCAGCAAGGTTCCGGTAATCAAGGCTGTTCGCGAGATCACCGGCCTGGGCCTGAAAGAGGCCAAGGACCTGGTTGAGGGCGCACCCGCCAACGTGAAGGAAGGCGTTGAAGCTGACGAAGCTGAAGAGTTGAAGAAGAAGCTCGAAGAGGTAGGTGCTACCGTCGAGGTCAAGTAAATCAAGATTTTTGATTTACGCGAAGTAGTACGGAACTGGCTGGGGATTTTCATCTCCGGCCTGTTCCTGTTTGTTATTTGGTGACGCGACCATTGCCCGGGTCGCACAGAGGCGGTAGGTAATATGAATTACTCATTTACTGAGAAAAAACGTATCCGCAAGGATTTTGGTACAAGTCAGGCCATTCTTGAAGTGCCCAACTTGTTGCAGACCCAGATCCGGTCTTATGCGGAATTCCTGCAACTGGAAACAAAGTCGGATGAACGGCGTGAACGTGGTCTCCACGGTGCGCTCAAGTCCGTGTTTCCGATTATTTCATACTCCCGGAATGCTGCGCTTGAATATGTCAGCTACAAACTCGGGAACCCGCCATTCAATGTAAGGGAATGCAAACTGCGCGGAATGACGTATGCAGCGCCCTTGCGTGTCAAGGTGCGACTGGTCATCTATGACAAGGAGAGCTCCGCCAAGCAGAAACCGGTGAAATATGTGAAGGAGCAGGAAGTCTATATGGGCGACCTGCCACTGATGACCGATACCGGCACCTTTGTAATCAATGGTACCGAGCGCGTAATCGTATCCCAGTTACACCGTTCCCCGGGCGTGTTCTTCGACCATGATAAAGGCAAGACACATTCGAGTGGCAAGCTGCTGTTTTCAGCACGTGTGATTCCGTATCGCGGTTCGTGGCTGGATTTCGAGTTCGATCCAAAAGACGGGATTTTTACCCGTATTGACAGGCGCCGCAAATTGCCGGTGACCGTATTGTTGCGTGCCCTGGGCATGAACGACGAGGAAATGCTGGACACGTTTTTTGACACGAGCCATGTGACCTTGTTAAAGAACGGCGCAAAACTGGCATTGATTCCGGAACGTTTGCGTGGCGAATCAGCCTTGTTCGATATCGCGGACAAGAAGGGCAATGTTATTGTCGCCAATGGTAAACGCGTAACCGCGCGCCACGTAAAGTTGATCGAGAAAGCCGGTCTCAAGGCGCTGCAGGTGCCTGATGACTACCTGCTTGGCAAGATCATTTCACACAACATCATCGACAAGGACTCAGGTGAAGTCCTGGCGGACGCCAACACCGAGATCACAGAGGAACTGCTGCAGCAGTTGCGTGAAGCCGGTATCAAGAAATTTGAAGTGCTGTACGTCAATGACCTCGACCAGGGCCCGTACATTTCTAACACGCTGAATATCGACGCTTCGACCAATGAACTCGAAGCGCTGGTTGAAATCTACCGCATGATGCGGCCGGGTGAGCCGCCGACCAAGGATGCGGCGCAGAACCTGTTCAAGAACCTGTTCTTTACCGAAGAGCGTTACGACCTGTCCGGTGTCGGCAGAATGAAATTCAACCGGCGTGTTGGCCGCGACGAAATTACCGGGCCAGGCGTGCTGGACCGTGAAGATATTCTTGCGGTTCTGAAGGTGCTGATCGATATCCGGAATGGGAACGGCACCGTTGATGACATTGATCACCTCGGCAACCGGCGCGTTCGCAGCGTTGGTGAAATGGCGGAAAATGTCTTCCGTGTGGGTGTGGTCAGGGTCGAGCGGGCTGTGCGCGAGCGGTTGTCGGTTGCTGAGAGTGAAGACCTCTCACCGCAGGAACTGATCAATGCAAAACCGGTGGCGGCCGCGATCAAGGAATTCTTTGGTTCCAGCCAGCTCAGCCAGTTCATGGATCAAAACAACCCCCTGTCGGAAGTGACTCACAAGCGCCGTGTATCCGCGCTTGGTCCGGGCGGTCTTACGCGTGAGCGGGCCGGTTTTGAAGTTCGCGACGTACACCCGACGCACTATGGTCGTGTCTGCCCGATTGAAACGCCCGAAGGTCCGAACATCGGCCTGATAAATTCGCTGGCAGTTTACTCGAGGACCAATGATTATGGTTTCCTGGAAACCCCTTACCGCAAGGTTAAAAATGGCAAGGTCACCAATGACGTTGAGTATCTGTCGGCTATTGTAGAGGGCGATTTCGTCATTGCGCAGGCCAACGCGGAACTCGACAACAACGGAAAGTTCGTCGATGACTTTATTCCCTGCAGGCACCAGGGTGAATTTACCTTGAAAGAGCCCATCGAAGTCAACTATATGGACGTTTCGCCAAAGCAGATCGTATCGGTGGCAGCATCACTG
>JABDPJ010000215.1 GCA_013042835.1 Lysobacterales bacterium | reverse complement strand
GGCTTACGTCGATGGTACAGAACACCCATTGAAAACACACTGTCAAATCCGCCGGTATCCAAAGGCAGGTCTTCAATGCCGGCGGGTAGCACAAAGTTATTCAGAGCGGGCGCGAACTTTTGGATTGCCAGCCACTGCATGACAAATACCATCGTCGGATCCACACCCACTACCAATTTTGCACCGGCACCGAGCATGCGCAAGCCAAAATAGCCGTTGCCGCTGCCAATATCCAGTATGCACTGTTCCCGGAGGTCCAAGTGGGGCGCAATGCGGTTCCATTTCCAGTCGGACCGCCACTCGGTGTCAATGTGGATACCGCCCAGCTCGAGCGGCCCCTTGCGCCACGGGTGCAGATGCATAAGGAGATTTTTCACGACTGCCTGGTTTTCTACTGGCCGGCCAAGCACCGGCGCAGCGCGATTCAGTTGGTGTTGGCCATCGCCCCCGGGAAGCGCCTCAATAGCCTCCAACCAGCCAGCCAGGTCGCCGTGTGTGCTGCTACTCAGCTTTCGCCAACCGAGCTCCGCCAGTTCGGACCAGCCGGCATCATGAAGCTGTTGGTAAGGATTGTTCACTTGAACGCGATGTAACTGGCAAAACTGAAGCACTGGAACCAGCGCCGCGCTCCGCGAAGACCCGCCAGGTGCAGGCGCTGAAGGTGCCGGGCTTCCGTATCGGGCCGCAGAACTTCTTCAAGCGCATTACGTTTCTGCGCAATCTCCAGCTCCGAATAACCTTGCGCTCGCTTGAAATCATGGTGCCACGCCGTCTGCTCGGCCTGTTCCACTTCGTCTTCGAAACAGATTTTTTCAGACAGAACCAAAGCTCCGCCTTTTCGCATCCCCGCCGCAACCTGGTTGATCAACGCCTGGCGCTGTTCGCGGTCCAGGAACTGCAAGGTGAAGTTGAGCACCACGACCGAAGCGTTTTCTATCCTGGTGTCGAGCATATCCTCAAGGCGGACATCGACGGGAACGGCGCCGGCCTTTTTCGCCAGGTGTTGTTGGCACTGCTCCACCATCGCTGCGGAGCTATCCACGGCTACGATCCTCGCGCCGCTGGCCTTGACCGCCAGGCTCATGGCCAGGCTTGCAGCGCCCAGCGAACAGCCCAGGTCGTAAATCACCGAATCCGGTTGGGCATAGCGCCTTGCGAGTAATCCGATCATCGGCACGATCAGCTCATAACCGGGTACGGAGCGGGCTATCATATCGGGGAAGACTTTGACGACCTCTTCGTCAAAGCGAAAACCCGACGTCATCGCCCGGTTCCTGGCAAATAATCTGTCCTGCTTATCGGTCATGTTTTCACCGTTCGCGCACCTGGCGCCAGTGACTTCTGGCGCATCCCGCCGGTGGTTCGCTCTGCTATGCTTGCAAGCGGGAGAAAGTAGTCAATTATGATGATTCACTTGTGTCTGATTCAAGCACATTCAAAGAGGGTCCACTATGGAAAGCACATTAATCTGGTCGGTGATCGTAGCATTTCTGGCCATCGTCATTGTCCGCAAGGCGGTCATTATTGTCCGGCAGGGTTACGAGTACACCGTGGAGCGGTTTGGCAAATACAGCACCACCTTCCGGCCCGGTTTCCACGTGATGGTACCGTTTATCAACCGCATCGGACAGCGCGTGAACATGATGGAGCGCGTGCTGGACGTGCCATCGCAGGAAGTCATTTCAAAGGACAACGCCGTTCTGACTGTTGATGGCGTGGTCTTTTTCCAGGTGCTGGATGCCGCCAAGGCCGCCTATGAAGTCTTCCGCCTGGAGCACGCCGTACTGAACCTGACAATGACCAATATCCGTACCGTTCTCGGCTCGATGGACCTCGATGATGCGCTATCCAAACGAGACATGATTAACGCCCAGCTGTTGGACGTAGTTGATGAAGCGACCACACCCTGGGGACTTAAAGTTACACGCATAGAGATCAAGGATATATCGCCGCCGATGGACCTGGTCAACGCCATGGCCCGGCAGATGAAAGCGGAACGTGAAAAACGTGCGAACATCCTTGACGCGGAAGGCTTCCGGCAAGCGGAAATTCTCAAGGCCGAAGGTGAAAAACAGGCGATTGTGCTGGACGCTGAAGGCCGCAGGGAGGCCGCTTTCAGGGACGCCGAGGCCCGTGAGCGCCTGGCCCAGGCCGAAGCCAAGGCCACCACCATGGTTTCCGAGGCCATCGCAGCGGGTGACCTGCAAGCCATCAACTATTTTGTCGCACAAAAATACGTCGATGCACTGAAAGAGTTTGCCCTCAGCCCGAACCAGAAGACCCTGCTCCTGCCAATGGAAACCACGGGTATCCTGGGCAGCCTGGCGGGTATCACTGAAATAGCGAAGGCCGCCTTGGCTGATAACAAGACCGGAGGCTCATGAGCATGATGTCGTGGCTTGAACACGTTGTATTCTGGCACTGGTGGATACTCGCCGGCCTGTTACTGATTTTGGAGCTCACAGCCCCGGCATTTTTCTTCCTGTGGGTGGGCATCGCCGCCGCTGCTGTGGGTTTGATTCTGCTGGTATTTCCGTCCATGGCAATGGAAACCCAGCTGGTGTTGTTTGGTATCGCCTCCATCGTATCGGTCATTGCCTGGCGTAAATACCGGGAGGCTCGGCCCTTTAAAAGCGATCAACCCAACCTTAACCGGCGCGGTCACCAGTATATCGGCCGGCAGTTTTCACTGAACAACCCGATTGTCAACGGCGTTGGCAAAGTGACAGTGGATGATTCAACCTGGAAGGTTAAGGGTTCAGATATGCCGGCCGGGACGCATGTCAAGGTCGTTGATGTCGAAGGTGTCGTGTTCAGGGTAGAGGCTACCGACTAGCGATAGCGGCCCTCAAGCCTGCTGACATAGCTCGACAAATTGTCGCAACACCGTCTGTGCTTCCCGGGTATAAGTGGTTTTCTGTAACAACGCCTCGGGATCGAGCCGTTCCGTACGCAAAGCCCCGGCCCGGTAGCGAATGTAGTCAGCCGTCACGGCAACGGAGAATTCCGGATGAAACTGAACACCCCAGGCATTCTCTGCAAAACGGACCGCAAAATTTTGGTCCAGAGGGCTGACTGCCAACTTTTTTGCACCGACTGGCAGTTCCAGCACTGATTCGGAGTGCGAGGTTTGCGCTGCGAAGGTTGCTGGTAAATGACCAAGCAACGGGTCTTTTTCTAAAGTATTATCAACCAGTTGGCTCATAACTGTTCCGATTTGACGGCCGTTTGGGTTAGCCGCAACCCGTCCACCAAGCGCATGCGCAAGCAGTTGATGGCCGTAACAGACACCCAGTACCGGCAACCCGGTTGGCACGACCTTCGCCAGCCATTCTGCAGTTCGCTCGCTCCAGTCTTCCCGGTCTGAAACCATCGCCGGGGAGCCGGTGATCACTATTCCGCTCAACCTTTCTGCCACAGGCAGGGGTTCGTGTCTGAACACGTCTATCTGCAGCAGGTCCCGAATCCCCATGCCTTCTGCAAACCAGTCCTCAAAATCGCCGTGTCGCGGCTTGATCTGCTCGATCGTCGTGCCGGTTTTTATCAATGCAATTTGTTTCAAGGCTTTTTGTCCATTCATCTTCTGTCTTTGCTCGTGCTTGGCTATACTAGCTGGTTAACAAGCCGGTTTTCAGACCACGGGATTTTCATGACTTTTCAGGATTTTATCAACTGCCTGCAATCGTATTGGGCAGAACAGGGTTGCGTACTGGTGCAACCACTCGATATGGAGGTGGGTGCTGGTACTTTTCACCCCGCCACTTTTCTGCGTGCCATCGGGCCGGAGCCCTGGAACGCGGCTTATGTGCAACCTTCAAGGCGCCCTACCGACGGACGATACGGCGAAAACCCGAATCGCCTGCAGCATTATTACCAGTACCAGGTAGCCTTGAAACCGGCGCCTGAGAATATCCAGGAAATGTACCTGGGTTCACTCAAGGCTATCGGTATAGACCCTGCTGTTCATGATATACGTTTTGTAGAGGATAACTGGGAGTCCCCGACGCTGGGGGCCTGGGGCCTGGGCTGGGAGGTATGGCTCAACGGCATGGAAGTGACGCAGTTTACCTATTTTCAACAAGCCGGCGGCCTCGAATGCCGCCCGGTGCTGGGTGAAATAACTTACGGGCTTGAGCGGCTCGCCATGTATCTGCAAAACGTTGACAGTATATTTGACCTCGTCTGGACCGATATCGGTGGGCACAAAGTAACCTACGGCGAGGTGTTTCATCAGAATGAGGTGGAGCAGTCGGCTTACAACTTCGAACACGCCGACATTGACTCCCTGTTTGCATGGTTCGATACCTGTGAATCAGAGGCCGCCAAGCTGGTCGAACTCGATTTGCCGCTGCCAGCATATGAGCAGGTGCTGAAAGCCTCACACACCTTCAACCTCCTGGATGCGCGCCGGGCCATTTCGGTGACCGAGCGTCAACGGTTTATCCTGCGCGTGAGAAACCTGTCACGCCTTGTTGCCGAGGCCTATTTTGCCCGTCGGGAGTCACTCGGCTTTCCCGGCCTGAAGGAGGGATCCGGTGAATAAAGCAATGAACAAAGACGTTCTTGAGCGTGCAGACCTCTTAATCGAGCTGGGTTGCGAGGAGCTACCGCCCAAATCACTGACCCGGCTCGGTGAGACGCTGTTTGAAGGTGTCTTGTCGCAGCTGGAAAAGGCTGAAATCGCTTTCGACGCCAACGCCAGCAAGCTCTACTACACGCCACGCCGCCTGGCGGTACTGGTCTCGAACGTTGCCGGTTCCCAGCCGGACCAGGTGCTGGAGCGCAAGGGGCCGGCCCTGAGTGCGGCATTTGATCCCGAAGGTAAACCCACTCCCGCTGCGGCAGGTTTCGCTCGCTCCGTCGGCAAGGACGTGACAGAACTCGAAACACTGAAAAATGACAAGGGCGAGTGGTTGTATTGCCGTATCGAAAAACCCGGTCAAAAGCTGGCAGACCTGCTTTTCCCCATGCTGGAGAAAGCGCTGGCAGCTTTACCCGTGGCAAAACCCATGCGTTGGGCATCCAATGATTTCAGTTTTATCCGGCCCGTCCACTGGCTGGTGACATTGCATGGTTCAAACGTTATCGATGGCAGCCTGTTCGGATTAACAGCTGGCAACACGACCCACGGACACAGGATTCACAGCCCTGGGCCGCATGAAGTTGCGCTGGCGGATGACTATGAGGAGGTTTTGGAGGCAGCCTGCGTCATTGCCGACCCTGTTAAGCGCAGTGCTGTGATCCGGGCGCAGGCGATTGAGCAGGCAGATTCTGCTGGCGGTAAGGCACTGATTGACGACCACTTGCTTGAGGAAGTCACCAACCTGGTTGAATGGCCACGGTCACTTTGTGGCAGCTTCGATAAGGAGTTTTTGGAAGTGCCCGCTGAATGCCTGGTGGCAAGCATGCAGGACCACCAGAAATTTTTCCCGGTAGTCAATCCTGAAGGCGGCGGTTTGCAGGCCCGTTTCATTACGGTCGCCAACCTCGATAGCCTCGATGTTGATGCTGTCAGAGACGGTTTCGAACGGGTCATCAGACCAAGACTCGCCGATGCGCGATTTTTCTGGGACCAGGATAATAAATCTTCACTTGCCGACTGGTTACCGCAGCTTGACAACGTTGTTTTTCAAAAGGAACTAGGCACTGTTGGCGACAAATCGAGGCGAGTTGCTCAAATATCAAAGAAGATCGCCGAAGAAACAGGAGTCAACGAAACCGTTGCGGAGCGTGCTGCGCTGCTTTGCAAGTGCGACCTGGTCAGCCATATGGTAGGTGAATTTCCGGAACTCCAGGGCATTATGGGTCGTTATTACGCATCTCAGAGCGGTGAAGACAAGCAGGTAGCCCAGGCGATCGGCGATCACTATCTTCCCGCCTATTCGGGTGACAACCTGCCGTCGCAATCTGCGGGTAAGGTGGTTGCGTTAGCTGATCGCCTAGATACCTTAACGGGCATTTTTGCGATCGGGCAAAAACCTACCGGTAACAAGGATCCGTTTGCATTGCGCAGGGCCGCGTTAGGACTGATCCGCATTTTGCTTGATGCTGAGCTGAATATCGAACTGGACCGGGTGTTGGCAATAGCTGCTTTGTCGGTTCAGGAACAGGTAGCGGTTGCTCCACATGTTTTGCTGGAGTTGCGTCAGTTCATTCTTGACAGGATGAAGCATTATCTTCGCGAGCAGGGCTACGATACCAGCCTTATCAATGCTGCGCTGGATGCGCCATTGAGCACGCTGCCCGACCTGGTGTCACGGATTGATGCCTTGCGTGAATTCATGACCCATGAGGCTGCAGATAACCTGGTTGCTGCCAATAAGAGAATCGGTAATATTTTGCGTAAAGCCGATGCAGAGGAGGGCGGTCAGATAAACGAAGATATATTGGTAATCGAAGAAGAAAAGCATCTTTTCAAAGAAATTAGCAGCATTTCTACAGAGCTTGAGGGGCTGTATGGCTCTGCAGACTACACGGCAGCGCTGACCCTGCTGGCTGGTTTGTCGGATGAAATTGAAGCCTTTTTTGACAAGGTCATGGTGATGGACGATGACGCGGATGTGCGTCGTAACCGACTCAGCTTGCTGGCCCGGCTAAAAGCGCTGTTTGATCGTACCGCCAACCTGGCAAGATTGGGTTAGCCATTGATAGACACGCCCGGCTCTGCGCGCGGGCGTGTTCTGAGCACTACACGTCCAGGTTCGTGACGTAAAGCGCGTTACTTTCAATAAACTCCCGCCGGGGTTCCACCTCATCTCCCATCAGGGTAGTAAAGATCTCGTCCGCAGCAATGACGTCTTCAATCGTCACTTTGAGTAAACGCCGGGTTTCGGGGTTAACCGTTGTATCCCAGAGTTGTTCCGGGTTCATTTCACCCAATCCTTTGAAACGTTGGAAGGTCCGGCCTTTTCTGCTCTCGTTCATTAACCAGTCATGTGCCTCGGCAAAGCTCGCAATACTTTGCTCGGCTTTGCCACGATGCACAGTCGCTCCGTCCTGCACCAGGTCATGGAGGGTGTCGGCCAGTTTTGCGGTCAGCCTGTATTCCGGCGACAGAAAGAATTCCCGGTTAAGCGTCGTGGTTTCTACAACGCCATAAGTGGTCTTACTCAACAACAACTGAAGTCCGCTGCCGGTGTCTTCAGCCTGGAGGTCGTAACTCACACTTGGTGGAGAGTCCTGGTTCATATCAACCAGAACTGCATCACACCATTGTTGTGCCTGTGCAACGCTCCAGTTAAGAGAAAATGCTTTATTATCAATAAGTTGATCCAACAAAAGCGGTTCATAACGGAGCGCCAGACGTGCATTGGCAGCCTTGACGGCCATGTAATCACGCAACAAGCCCTCCAGCGCCTCCCCGGTCAACGGCGGCGCATCCTGGTCATAAACCAGTGAGGCATTGTCCATTGCCCTTGCCAGCATGTATTCGTTCATTTCCGCATCATCTTTCAGGTAATGCTCCTGCTTACCCTGCTTGACCTTGTAAAGCGGTGGTTGACCGATATAGATGTGGCCCCGTTCGATTAATTCCGGCATCTGGCGATAAAAGAACGTCAACAGCAGTGTGCGTATATGGGAGCCATCAACATCGGCATCCGTCATGATAATAATCGTGTGATAACGCAATTTTTCGATATCGAACTCATCCCTGCCGATTCCGCAACCGAGCGCGGTAATCAAGGTTCCTACCTCAGCAGAAGACAGCATTTTGTCAAAGCGGGCTTTTTCCACATTGAGGATTTTTCCCTTAAGTGGCAGAATTGCCTGGGTTTTTCTGTTCCTGCCCTGTTTTGCCGAGCCACCCGCTGAGTCGCCCTCGACGATGAAAAGTTCAGAAAGAGCCGGATCCTTTTCCTGGCAGTCCGCCAGCTTTCCGGGCAGGCCGGCGACGTCGAGTACACCTTTACGACGAGTCATATCGCGGGCTTTGCGCGCCGCCTCACGGGCGCGCGCAGCCTCGACTGCTTTCATCGTAATGGTTTTCGCTTCGACCGGATTCTCCAGCAGGAAGTCGCGCAGGTGTGAAGCCACCAGCGACTCTACAACCGGCTTGATTTCTGACGAAACCAGCTTGTCCTTGGTCTGGGACGAGAACTTTGGATCGGGCGCCTTGACAGACAGTACGGCGACCAATCCTTCACGAGCGTCATCACCCGTCATGGAGACCTTGCTCTTCTTGGCGAGGCCGGACTCTTCGATGTACTGGTTCATGGTGCGGGTCAGCGCTGCTCTGAAACCGGCAAGGTGAGCACCCCCGTCTCGTTGTGGAATGTTGTTGGTAAAACAGAAAACACTTTCCTGGTAAGCGTCGGTCCATTGCAAAGCAACTTCGACAGCAACGTCGTTGGCTTCACCCTGAAAATACATAACTGTCTGATGTAAAGCAGTTTTTTTGCGTCCAAGATGTTCTACGAAAGAGCGAATACCACCTTCATATTCGAATACATCTGATTTGCCGGAGATTTCATCGATTAATTCGACATGCACACCTGAGTTCAGGAAACTCAGCTCGCGTAAGCGCTTTGCCAGGATGTCGTAATGGAAGTCCGTGTCGGAAAACACGTCCTTACTGGGCAGGAACTTGATCTGGGTGCCGGTATCAGCTGTGTCGCCAATTATTTTCAACGGCTCAACGGGAACACCCATTTTGTAAGTTTGCTGCCATACGTGCCCATCGCGCTTGATGGTCAGCTCCAGCACTTCGGAGAGTGCGTTTACAACGGAGACGCCGACACCATGTAAACCGCCGGACACCTTGTAGGAGTTATCATCGAACTTACCGCCCGCGTGCAAAACCGTCATGATAACTTCGGCAGCAGAACAGCCCTCCTCTTTATGCATGTCAACAGGAACACCGCGCCCGTTGTCGGAAACACTGACGCAGCCACCCATCTCGATAACGACTTTGATTTCGTCACAGTGACCGGCAAGCGCCTCATCGATGGAATTATCCACAACCTCAAACACCATGTGATGTAAACCAGTACCATCATCGGTGTCACCGATATACATACCGGGACGCTTGCGTACAGCATCAAGGCCCTTGAGTACCTTGATGCTAGTGGAATCATAATCTTGCTTGCTCATATATCTCCGGGCCCGTCTTACAGGAGTCACTTGCCGCGTCACTTGGCGGCAAATATACGTTTGAAATTGCTGTGGGTTAGTCTGCCTTAAAGGTACTTTATTATACCATCCAGCGTTATTAAATGCTTGTTTTTTGGCGTTTTAGGCCATTTTCACAGGTGTTTGGGAAACCTGGCCGTGTTCCACGTGAAACACTGTTGAGGACGACTCATAGGTCGCTGTGGCTGGCGGTAAGCGTGTGCCTGTTAACCATACCTGCACACCAAGGTCCATACCGGCACTCAGTACGCGCTCCAAATGTTGCGCGTCCAATTCCGAGGACAGATCGTCGAGCATGAGTACCGGTTTTTCCCCCGACTCACAAATCAGTTGCGCCTGGGCCAGGATCAACGCCGCCGTCATTGATTTTTGCTCTCCACGAGAAAGGCGTTCCCTGGCGGCAGCGCCGTCAAGCGCGAGGTAAAGGTCGGCTTTATGCGGCCCTGGACCAGTGGAGCCTCTCTCGCTGTCACGCGGGGCGGAATGCCTCAGCGCTTCGCCAAGGTCTTCTCCTGCCCACCCCTTGCGGTAACTCATGGAAATGCCATCCAGCGTGTCATTGAATAGAGCAAGCGTATTTTGCAAAATAGAGTTCAGACGGCCGGCATGCTGTTCCCTGGCGGTGTGAAGTCGCTCACCCAACTCAATCAGTTGTGGGTCCAGGCTCTCGACAACCATTGCGTTGGATTTCCTCAGGGCAGCATTTCGTTGTTTTAGTGCGCGGCTGTACCTGCGCCATAACGTAAGATAAGCGTGTTCCACGTGAAACACTCCCCAGTCAAGGTACTTGCGGCGACCATCCGGTGGGCCACTAACCAGTGTATGGCTGCTGGGCGCCAGTAAAACATGCGGGAGCAAGCGCGTCAGTCTGCTTAATTGGGTGACGTCCTCTCCGTTATGTCTTGCGGTCCAGTAATTTGCACCACGCTCCATACCCAAACGGTGTTGCTCGTCCGCATGGCTAGCAACCGTGCTGACAACCTGGAATTTTGAAGCTTCAGGACCGATCAGGGAAGCGATCTGCCCGGACCTGAAAGAGCGCCCTTTTGACAGCACAGCCAAGGCCTCCAGGACCGTCGTTTTACCTGCACCATTGTCACCGATGAAACAATTAAGACCCGGATTGAATTCGATTTGGGTTGATTCAATGTTTCTTAAATTGTTGATATTTAGGCTTTTAACCCGCATATCTTTGAATGTTAACCGGATCAGAGTTTAAGCGGCATAACCACATGTCTATTAACATCTGAGTCAGGTGCTGATACCAGGCAGCTGCTGTTGGCATCTTTCAGCTCCAGTGACACCTGTTCGGTTTCAATGGCCATCAGGGCATCGAGCAGGTAGGTTACGTTAAAGCCGACGGCAAGCCGGTCAAAATTGAATTCAGCTTCGATTTCCTCGATAGCTTCCTCGTGTTGCGGGTTATGCGCGATGATCTTGATGGTGGATCCCGCCGCCTCGAGCCTGACGCCTTTGTACTTTTCATTGGACAAAATGGCCGCCCTTTGTAATGCCTGGATAAACACGGACTTGTCGACCAGCATTTGCTTATCGGCACCCACCGGAATAACAGCCCTGTAATCCGGAAAACGGCCATCAATCAGTTTCGACGTAAACGTTGTATTTTCCTTGACCAGGCGCACATGATTGCGGCCAATAGCCAAAGTGACTTCGTCGGTATCACCGGAAAGCATACGGGACAATTCCATCACACCCTTCCTCGGTACGATGAGCTGCCGGTCACCGGCGACATCAACACTGCTTTCAAGGTCGCATATGGCCAGCCTGTGGCCATCGGTTGCCACGGCTTTGAGTTCATTACCACTGAAATCGAACAATAAGCCATTGAGGTAGTACCGGACATCCTGGTTGGCCATGGCAAAGGATGTCTTCTCCATCATTTTCTTTAACGTGGCTTCAGCTACCGCGATGTTTTCCAGGGTCTCCACCTGATCAGTTGCTGGAAACTCTGATGCAGGCAGGGTAGAAAGCGTGTAACGGCTTCGGCCAGCAGACAGCGTGGCTTTTTCATCACTGACGCTGAAAGTAATGTTTGAACCATCCGGCAGCGCTTTTACAATATCGACCAGTTTACGCGCAGGAACAGTAATCTCTCCTTCCAGGGAAACATCCGCGGGTACACTGGATATGAGTTCAACTTCCATATCGGTACCGGTGACGGTCAGTCTTCCATCCCGGGCCGCCAACAAAAAATTAGCCAACACCGGTAATGTCTGTCGACGCTCAACGACGCCAACGACCTGGCTGAGAGGTTGAAGAAGCACTTCCCTGGATATAGAGAATTTCATACTTTGATCCTTTTATTACTGTTCTTTAAATAAATATATATATAAACAGTGGTAGTAATAGGCCTTGTTAACAAGCCAAAAAAACCTAAATAATTCTTTATTATCAATAACTTATTTAAAATAAACCCTGTGCAAATAACCAGTTGGAGCCTGTGAATAACTTGTGGAGAAGCGGAACTCTTTTGCTTGCGCCAAACTTATTCACAGCTTATTAAGGTCTTGTACTCCTATTGTTCCACAAATCGTTACGCGGTCAATAAACGTAACAACTTAACCTTGTCTTCCCGCAACCGGCCATCGGTGTCACACAGTTCATTAATCTTGCGACAAGCGTGCAACACCGTCGTATGGTCCCTGCCGCCAAATGCATCGCCAATTTCCGGCAGGCTGTGTTGCGTCAGGTCCTTGCACAAAGCCATCGCCATCTGCCTTGGGCGGGCGATACTTCGGGGCCTGCGCTTGGATAATAACTCCGCCATCCTGATTTTGTAATATTCACAAACGGTTTTCTGAATGTTTTCAATTGTAATCAATCGATCATGTACGGTCAGCAAGTCCCGCAGCACCTCGCGGGCGAAGCTCTCGGTTATTTCCCGGCCGGTGAATCTTGCGTTGGCTATCAATGTATTCAAAGCACCTTCCAGGTCGCGGACATGCGAACGTAAGCGCTTGGCGACCAGGAAAGCGACCGACTCCTGCAACTGAACGTCTTTTTCCTGGGCCTTGTTCATCAAAATAGCCACCCGGGTTTCAAAATCTGGCGGCTCAATGGCCACTGTCAGTCCCCAGCCAAAGCGCGAGCGCAGGCGCGCCTCGAGTCCTTCAACCTCCTTGGGATAACGATCGCAAGTCAGCACAATTTGCTGCTTGCTGTCCAGCAAAGCATTGAAAGTATGAAAAAATTCTTCTTGGGAGCTTTTCTTGCCGGCGAAAAACTGGATATCGTCGATTAACAGGGCGCCAGCGGAACGGTAGTGTTTTTTGAAGTTGTCGATAGCTCCATGGCGCAACGCCTTGATCATGTCGCTGACAAAACGCTCCGAATCCAGGTACAACACCTTGGTTGACGGATGTTGTTCACGGATGAGATTGCCAATGGCGTGCAACAGGTGGGTTTTACCGAGGCCCGTGCTGCCGTAAAGCAGCAGGGGATTGTAGGCATCCCCGGGTTTCTGAGCGATCTGTGAAGCGGCAGCGAAACCCAGCTCGTTGGATTTACCTAAAACGAAATTGTCAAAACGGTAACGCGGGTTCAGACCGGCGGTTTCCCTGTTTTTGGCCGCGGGTAGGGCACCAATGCCGGTTTTTGCCGGTTCATCGGGCAGGCCATCTTCAATACCTACCGAAGCCCTTGGCTGATCGAGATGTTCGAAAATGTCCCGGATGCGCTCCAGGTAGTGGGTCGCTATATGGTCTCTCACGTACGAATTGGGAGCGATCAGCCGCGTGCGCTTCTTCCCTGAAACAACCTCGAGCGGGCGAATGAAGGTGTTGATGTCTTCAGCCGGTAATTCCCGTTCCAGGTGTTGAAGGCAAAGATGCCAGATGTTTTGCGCCATGCCGCGTACAAGCCAAGTCAGTTATTATGTTAGCGGCACTCTCGCCACTCGGCGTTGGAGTGCCAAATTATGGATGTATTTCAATAACTTGATACGATTATTATGATACACCTTCAGGCTGTTATGAGTCAGGAAAGCCGCTCCGCCTGATTAAGCCTTAGTCTACCGTGCTGTGGATAACTTGGCTATAGCTGATAGCAGACTTGTAGTTAAAATAAAAATCTCTGTGCAAATGCTTGAATGGTATGTGAATAAGGGATACCATTCGCCTCTTGTCTCGGCTGTCTGTAGTTATAGAAAAACAGCCTTACACCGTATAGATTGAGGTTCAAAAAAATGAAACGTACTTTTCAGCCAAGCCTTCTGAAACGCGCCCGCCGGCATGGGTTCCGGGCACGCATGGCAACCCGTGGTGGTCGCGCCGTGATTAACGCACGCAGGGCAAAGGGTCGCAAGCGCTTAAGTGCCTGATCAGCGGAGTCCTGCTTGATTGTTAACGTCGGGCATACTGGACCTGGAAATACCGGGTCTGCCCAGCCGCAGCAAGAAACCAGGTAACGCAAACACGCATCAAGATGCCTACAGGCCAGGAAGGATGAAGTTTTCCAGGCAATCACGACTGCTGAAGCCAGCAGAATTCAAATTGGTATTTCAACGGCCCATCCGTTCAGGTGATCATTATTTCCGGGTTTTGGCCAGGGCCAACAACATTGAGCGCCACCGGCTGGGTATGGCTGTTTCCAGAAAAACCTGTCCGAAGGCCGTCGGCCGCAACCGCATCAAGCGGGTGGTAAGGGAAAGTTTCAGAGCACGGCTGGCAGGATCGAGAACAGCCGGAGCCTCGCTGGATTTTGTTGTCATGCCGACTGTTCAGGCCGCAAGTCAAAGTAATAAAATACTGGATGAGTCACTTGCGGCTCACTGGCTCAGACTGACCAGGAAGGCCGGCAACCACAATGCCGCGGACCGGCAAGACCGATTAAGGACACAGAAATAATGGCAAATCTTCGCCCAATGTTGATCATGGGATTGCTCGTTTTGGCCTACTTGATGTGGATGGAGTGGCAAAAGGACTATGGTCCCCGGCCACAACCGCAAGTGGTAACCCAGGAAGCCGACACAGCAATCGGCATGCCGGCCGTTCCAGAGGTCCAGGATAAATCCGTGCCATCTGCCGGAGACGTGCCATCGGCCGCTCCCAGCCCGGCAGACAAACCGGTTTCACAGGAGCTGAGCGTTGCCTCGGACGCCCTGGTCACCGTTACCACCGATGTGCTGGAAGTCGGTATAGATCCGGTTGGTGGAACGGTTGTGTCCGCCCGGCTATTGAATTATCCGGCCAACCCGGACAGCCCCGAGATCAAGGTTGACCTGCTGAAAAGCGACGGACCGGAAATGTTCATCGCGCAATCGGGCCTTCTCAGCCGCGCGGCGGCACCCAATCACACCAGCAAATTTAGCCCTGTTTCCACCCAGTACTCACTGGGTTCAACAGCAGACGAAGTTGAAGTGCCGCTGACCTGGCGTGACGAAAGTGGGGTCGAGGTTACCAAGACGCTGGTATTCAAGCGTGGCAAATACGAAATCGAAGTCAAACACTCGCTGACCAACAGGAGTGGCCAGAAGTGGACCGGCAGCCGCTATGACCAGCTGCAGCGATCAGTGATCGCCGACAGGGATGATGGTGGATTTACCAATCCCGGCAGATACAGTTTCTTCGGTATGGGCTTCTATAGCCCGGACGAGAAGTTCGAAAAGCTGGACTTTGAAGACGTCGCCAGTGAGCCTTACAAGCGCAACGTCGCAGACGGCTGGCTGTCGATGGTTCAACATTATTTCTTCAGCGCATGGATACCGCCGCAGTCGCAGGTCAACAGCTATTCTACGGAAGTCTACTCACCGACGGGTTTTCCGCGCTATATCGCCAGGGCTGTCTCGCCGGCGATTGAAGTGGCAGATGGTGACAGACACGAATTTTCCAGCCGGTTGTATATCGGGCCCAAGTTGCAGGACGACCTCGATGAAGTGGCCCCGGGTCTCGTTTATACCGTTAACTACGGTATCTTCACGGTGTTTTCAAAGCCGCTGTTCTGGTTGCTTTCGAAAATTCACTCGGTGGTCAATAACTGGGGTTGGGCGATTGTTTTGCTGACCGTGCTGATCAAGTTGTTATTTTTCAAGTTGACCGAGGCGCAATATCGTTCGATGGCGAGGATGCGCAAGCTGCAGCCGCGAATTGAGCAGCTCAAGGAGCGTTACGGCGATGACCGGCAGCGCATGAGCCAGGCCATGATGGAAATGTACAAGACCGAAAAGGTCAATCCATTGGGAGGCTGTTTGCCAATCCTGGTACAAATCCCAATTTTCATTGCGCTTTACTGGGTGTTGCTGGAATCGGTAGAGTTGCGCCAGGCGCCTTTCATTTTATGGATTGACAACCTGACGGCCAGAGATCCGTACTTCGTTTTGCCGGTGCTGAATGCCGCTTTCATGATGATGACCCAGCGTCTGACACCCACCGCCGGCATGGACCCGATGCAGCGCAAGATCATGCAGTTCATGCCGATTGGCTTCTCGGTCATGTTCGCGTTCTTCCCGGCCGGACTGGTGCTTTACTGGGCAACCAACGCCGGTTTGTCGTTGGCGCAACAGTGGTATATCACCAGGAAGATCGAAGCGGCAGGCTAAGAGCCCTGCCCGCCAGTGCTTGCAGACCAGATGTAAGCTGAACTTGGCAGGCAAATATAATAAGCTGTGGTCATCATGGCCGGCCAGTCTTCGCAAACACACGTAACCGAAACTATCTGTGCTATCGCGACGCCGCCCGGCGTCGGCGGGGTAGGGGTGATCCGTGTTTCCGGCCCATTATGCGCCGCCATAGCGAAGCAGGTTCTCGGCCGGCCCATGCCGGCGAGAAAGGCGCAATTCGCGCGCTTTAAGGATGCTGACGGCGAAACTATCGATTCCGGTATTGCCATCATGTTCGAAGCGCCCGCCTCATTTACCGGCGAGGACGTGCTCGAGCTGCAGGGGCATGGCGGTCCGCAGATCATGCAGATGTTGATGGCCAGGATCATGGGGCTGGGAGCGCGCGCCGCCCGGCCCGGAGAGTTTTCTGAGCGGGCGTTTTTGAACAACAAGCTCGACCTCGTCCAGGCCGAAGCAATTGCCGACCTCATCGAATCAGGGACTGAGGCATCAGCCCGCGCAGCGCAACGTTCGTTGGACGGATTGTTTTCCGACCAGGTCAATGGCTTGCAAAAGGAACTGATCGACTTGCGGGTGTTCGTGGAAGCGGCGATGGATTTTCCGGACGAGGAGATCGACTTCCTTGCCGACAGCGATGTCCTGGAGCAGCTGGCCGGGGTGGATGACAGGCTTCACGACCTGCAGGAACAGGCCCAGCAGGGCCAGCTTTTGCGTGATGGCATTCACATTGCCATTGCCGGCTTGCCGAATGCGGGTAAATCCAGTCTCCTCAACGCACTCGCCGGTCGCGAATCGGCAATCGTGACCGCTATTCCCGGCACCACCCGGGATGTCTTGCGCGAGCACATTTCATTGGACGGGCTGCCCGTGCACGTCTCTGACACTGCCGGCATCCGTGACTCTGACTGCCTGGTGGAGGCCGAGGGTGTTCGCAGGGCCCGGGCGACCTTCAGTGCGGCCGACCTCGTCTTACTCGTGATCGATTCATCCCAGCCGGTGGAACCACAGATGGCACTGCGTGCGGAGCTTCCTGACAACATTCCCTGTATCGTGGTCAATAACAAGATTGACCTGACCGCCGGCAAGGCGGGCCCGGACGATAAACCGCTGACTGTCGGCGTGTCGGCCAAGACAGGGCAGGGCCTCCGGGACCTGGTTGACCTGGTTAAAAACACCGTTGGAGCGGCGGTCAGCCAGGAAGGTGTTTTTTCCGCCCGGACGCGCCACCTCGATGCTTTGCGCAGGACCAGGGATCATGTTGGCGCCGGCGCCCTGCAGTTGGAACAGTTCAATGCCCCGGAGATTCTTGCAGAGGAGCTCCGCCTGGCACAAAAATCCCTCGGAGAGATTACCGGACAATTCCTGCCTGATGACCTGCTCGGGGCGATCTTCTCCAGCTTCTGTATCGGAAAGTAGTTTTATCCGTGTTTTCCGTGAGCTATTCTTGCTCTCGCCAAAACAGATAACGGACGAACCAGACGATGATGGAGTGGGAACCGGTTTACAGGGTCGCCCTGCTGAGCCTCCTGTTGGGTACCGTTTTCGGTGCCGTGGTCAACAAAACCAACTTTTGCACCATGGGCGCGGTCAGTGACTGGGTGAACATGGGCAACAAGGGCCGCTTGCGCGCCTGGTTCCTGGCCATTGGTATAGCGATACTGGTCACCCAGACGATGCAATATGCGGGCCTCGTCGATGTTGAAGAGGCCATTTATCTTACGGCGAACTTCAGTTGGCTGGGGCACCTGGTTGGGGGCTGTTTGTTCGGCGTCGGCATGACGCTGGCATCTGGCTGCGCGAACCGCACACTCGTTCGGGTGGGCGGCGGCAATCTGAAGTCACTGGTGGTAATGATCTTCCTTGGCCTGACGGCCTATATGACCATGCGGGGCCTGCTGTCCCTGGTTAAAACCAACGTCATCGAAGTGACCAACATCGACCTGGCGGCCCGCGGGGTATCCGACCAGGGAATACCCTCTTTAATCGGCAGCGCTCTGGGTATGGATGACACTTCTTTTCTGCGGATGGCGCTAGGGGCGCTTATGGGTGGCGGGCTGGTGGTATTTGCATTGGCCGGTAAAGCGCTCAGGCGGAGTTTCAACAATATCCTGGCAGGTATCACGCTGGGCCTGATAATTCCGGCCGGGTGGTACATCACCGGTGTCATCGGGTTCGATGACTTCGACCCTGCCCGCCTGGAGTCATACACGTTTACCGCACCGACAGCTGAAAGCCTGATGTACCTGATGACCTTTACCGGCTCAACCATCAGTTTCGGGGTTTCAGCGGTAAGCGGTGTGATCCTGGGCTCCTTTCTCTATGTCATCATGACCGGCAAGTTCAGGCTGGAAACGTTTGCAGGAAGGGAAGACCTCGTCCGGCATATGCTGGGTGGAATTTTCATGGGTTTTGGTGGCGTACTGGCGCTGGGCTGCACCATCGGGCAGGCGATCACCGGAATGTCTACGCTGGCGCTTGGTTCATTGCTGACGCTGGTCAGTATAATTTTTGGCAGCGCTTTGACGATGAAGTTTGATTACTACCGCATGGATGACCTGGGTTTTTTCAGCGCCCTGCGGTTAGCCCTTGCGGATATGCGGCTTTTTCCGTCACCAGCAAAAAAGGCCTGAACCGGGTGGCGCAGGCCTTTGCTTGATATCGCGCTGTAGCGAGTGGAAAAACTAACCTGTTTTACGGATCAGGTAGGTCCAGACACCACCTTCTTCTGACTGCTCCACCAATTCATTCCCCGTGGTACGGCAAAACGCGGCGAAATCGGCCACGGAACCCGGGTCGGTGGATTGGATCTCGAGGGTTTTGCCACCCTCAAGTGTCTTCAGGGCTTTCTTTGCTTTGAGAATTGGCAAAGGGCAATTCAGGCCTTTTGCGTCTAGTACTTGGTCTGCCATAAATAAATTCCTTGTTGTAACGGGTTCAGTAATTCAGATAAACAGGTTGATATGGCTCTTGGTCGCCACTTCGATATACGTTGCCGCACCGCCTATCTCGATACCCTCGATCATGTCGTCCTGCGAGTATTCGAATAAATCCAGGGTCATTTGGCAGGCGATCATGCGCACATCGGCTTCAACGGCCAGTTCACGGAGCTCCGGAATGGATGCAACGCCTTTTTTCTTGATCAGGTTTTTCATCATTTTGGAGGCTGCAGCATCCACACCCGGAATCGCGGATACAAGATTCGGCATACCCATGTGCATGCCCATCATCGGCATCTTCATCGCCGGGTTACCCAGGGAGCTCACCTGGAGCTTCAAATCCTTCATCAGCAGGGGAAGTCCGTAAAAGGTGAAAAACATGGTGACATCCAGGCCCATTGCCGCAGCAGTGGTAGAGAGGATGAAAGGCGGGTAGGCCCAATCGAGGCTTCCCTTGGTGACGATGATTGACATGGTGTTGGGGTCAACACCGGGATTGACTTGCGCGCCGCCCATTTCTGCTACATTACTCATGATAACACCTTCTTTTTGTTAGGAGGTTTCGGCTCATTAGTATATATAAACTTGGTTTATTAAGGAAATCGAATATTCCACCTGTTTTTGCAAGAGCAAAAGCATGAATTCATTGCTGACACGTGAGCCAGGGCCGGGTGGTTGAGTGCTCGCAACTTATAACGCAGAATACTTCCAGCCCGGCGGGGATCTCCTGTCGCCAACAACATGCACCAGCTACCAAGCGATCGAAAAACCCGCGATGCTGGCCCCAAATTTTGTTATGGTCTCTGCCCCGGTAACTCGACAGCGAAGAGAACACAAATGGCCAAACTGGATATCAATTTCATTCGCGAACACTTTCCCGCATTCAGCGAACCCTCGCTGCAGGGTTTTACGCATTTTGAAAACGCCGGCGGCTCTTACGCCTGCGGACAGGTGATCGACTCGCTGCAGCGGTACTACCGGGAAACCAAGGTCCAGCCCCACTATGGCTTTGAACCATCGAGCACCGCCGGGGTGGAAATGGACCGTGCCCGGCAGCGCATGGCCGCCTGGCTCAACGTGGCAGCGGAGGAGGTTCAGTTCGGCCCGTCGACGTCACAGAATACCTACGTGGTCGGCCAGGCGTTGCGTCAGCACCTCAAACCCGGTGATGAGGTTATCGTCACCAACCAGGACCACGAGGCCAATGTCGGTGCGTGGCGCGGACTGGAAGCGGCTGGCATGGTGGTGCGTGAGTGGCGGGTTAATCCCGAAACCGCCGAGCTGGAGGTTGCTGAACTGGAGCGGTTGTTGAACGACCGTACCCGCGTGGTGGCGTTCACGCATTGTTCCAACATCGTCGGCAGCATGCACCCGGTCAGGGAGTGGACTGACAAAATACATGCGGCGGGCGCCATGGCTATCGTTGACGGGGTTTCCTATGCCCCGCACGGCTTGCCGGATGTCGATGCGCTCGGTGCGGACATATACCTGTTTTCGCTTTACAAGGTCTATGGCCCGCACCTTGGCGTTATGGTGATGCGCGAGGCGGTCAACAGGGAGCTGCCCAACCAAGGGCACTTTTTTAATGCGGGTCACCCGACGGCGCGGTTTACGCCAGCCGGACCCGATCACGCGCAGATTGCGTCCGTCAATGGTGTTCTCGATTATTTCGATGAGGTTTATGCACATCATTACGCTGATGGCGATGCTAAAGCGGCCCGTAAAACCAGCGCGGTGCGCGCACTGTTTCAGCATACGGAGCGCAGGAACCTGCGGCCCTTGCTGGATTTTCTCAACCAGAAGCAAAGCGTGAACCTGATAGGAAAAACGGTGACCAAACACCGTGCACCCACTGTGTCGTTTACTGTCAACGGCCAAACACCGGTGCAGATTGCCGCGCAACTGGCAAGCCGCAAAATTGGCATTGCAAACGGCAACTGTTACGCGTATCGCCTGATGGAAGCACTGGACATTTCACCAGCCAAAGGGGTGGTTCGCGTTTCGTTCGTGCATTACACCAGCCGGGAAGAAGTAACCCGGTTGCTGGAGGCACTCGACGATTTACTCTGAGCAGACCAACGCTGACAAGCGTCTGAATGAGACACGTTCAGGATGATTTGGCCGGGTAAAACAGTTATCCTTGCCCCTTGCCCGGCCATAAGAGCGGGGGTTTGTGGGGAGATTTGGCATCAGAGATGAAGCCCACCGATACGAATAATCCAGATTATTATCATAAGGTCGTTGATTGCCAGTGGGCCTGCCCGGCGCACACGGATGTGCCGGAGTACATTCGAAAAATTGCCCAGGGCCAATTCACCGACGCCTATATCCAGAACCGGGAAAGTAACGTTTTTCCGGGCATACTCGGCCGCGTTTGTGACCGTCCCTGTGAACCAGCCTGCCGGCGCGGCCGAACCAATGAAAAGCCGGTCGCGATCTGCCGTCTGAAACGTGTGGCCGCCGACCACCGGGCCGAGGACATCAGTGATCGCCTGCCCATCATCCCCGAGAAGAAAAACGGCAAGAAGATCGCCCTGATCGGTGCCGGGTGTGCATCGCTGACCGTCGCCAATGACCTGATGCCGGTGGGGTATGAGTGCACCATTTTTGAAGCCCTGACCGAGCCGGGTGGGCTGATGCGCTCGAATATTCCCTCTTTTCGTCTACCTGGAAATGTGCTCAATGAGGAAATCGACTACATCGTCGACATGGGTGTTGACCTGCGCCTGAACCACCCGATCAACAGCATGAAAGAGCTGCTTGAAAAGGGTTATGACGCAGTTTTTGTCGGCACCGGCGCACCCAAGGGCAAAGAGCTTAACCTGCCCGGCAGGCAGGCAGGCGGCGACAATATTCATATCGGTATTACCTGGCTGGAATCAGTTGCTTTCGGGCACGAGAAAAGTATCGGTAAGCGTGTCTTGATCATCGGCGTGGGAAACACCGCGATGGACTGCTGCCGCACGTCATTGAGGCTGGGCGCAGAGGACGTCAAGGTCATGGCCCGCAAGCCGCGGGATTTCTTCAAGGCTTCCGACTGGGAGCTGGAGGACGCCGAGGAAGAAAACGTCGAAATCATCGTCAACCACGCTCCCAAGGAATTCGTAATAGAAGACGGCCGCCTGGTTGGCATGCGGTTCAAGCAGGTGGAGTACGAGATCGAACATGGCCGCATTGTCGGCCAGATGACGACCGGTGAGATTGTCGTGCCCTGTGATGACGTGATCCTGGCGATTGGGCAGGACAATGCCTTCCCCTGGATTGAGCGTGACCTGGGCATTGAGTTTGACCAATGGGAAGTGCCGGTCGTGGATGAGACTACCTTCGAGTCCACCTTGCCCGGCGTATTTTTCGGTGGTGATTCAGCCTTCGGCCCGAAGAACATAATCTGGGCGGTTGAGCACGGTCACCAGGCAGCGATTTCCATCCACCGCCATTGTCACGATGAAGACCTGCGCGAGCGCCTGCCGGTGATGATGAACCTGGGTAGCCGCAAGATGGGCATGCACGAATGGAGCTATTCGAACGACTTCGACCCGGCGGCACGCCGCAAGATGGAGCACGTTCAGCTTTCACAACGGTTCAAGGACCTGACCACGGAGGTCGAGCTGGGATTTACGCCCGAACAGGTGCAGACGGAAGTCGAGCGTTGCCTGAACTGTGATATCCAGACGGTATTTTTCAACGAACTTTGTATCGAGTGTGACGCCTGCATCGATATCTGCCCGACGCAGTGCCTGACCATGACACCCAAAGCGGAAGAGGTGGACCTGCTGGGCCAATTGAAGGCGCCGCGAAGAAACCACGAACAACCGATGTACGTATCCGATGTGCTGAAACAGACCAAGCGCGTCATGGTCAAGGACGAGAACCTCTGCGTGCACTGCAGCCTTTGCGCTGAGCGTTGCCCGACGGCCGCCTGGGATATGCAGAAATCGTCGTTTATGTTCCCGCGCGCGATCGATCACAACGGAAAACCACCTACAGGCCTTGATAAGAATGGAAAGGACGCATGTCAGAAGTCCGGGTAAATGATTTTGTATTGAAGATCGGTACCGTCAACGGTACCGGCTCCGCCAGCGCCAACGGCATGATCCTGAAAGCCCTGTTTCGCATGGGCATTCCCGTGACCGGAAAAAACCTGTTCCCATCCAACATCCAGGGCCTGCCGACCTGGTACGGAATCCGCGCCAACCATGCCGGTTACATGTCCCGTTCAAAACAGGTGGACGTCATGGTGGCGATGAATGCCCAGACCTATCAGAAGGATCTTGATAACGTCACTGCCGGCGGGTTCCTTATCTATGATTCGACCTGGCCGCGTGAACGGCAGTTGAACCGCGATGACATCACGGTCCTGGGCGTGCCGCTTGCCAAGCTGTGCAATGAGAACTTCAGTGACGCACGCGTTCGGATCCTGATGAAAAACATCGCTTATGTGGGTGTTCTGGCCGCGTTGCTGAATATCGAAACCGCGGTCTTGCGTAGCCTGATCGAGGAAACATTCGCGAGCAAGCCGAAGTTGATAGAGAGCAACCTCAAAGCCATCAACCTGGGCTTTAATTACGCCATGGAAAATTTCACCTGCCCGCTGCCGATCCGGGTTGAGCGCATGGGTGACAACAGCGAGCACATCATGATTGACGGCAACTCAGCGGCAGCGCTGGGCTGCATTTATGCCGGCGCAACGGTTGGCGCCTGGTACCCGATTACACCGTCGACATCCATGATGGACGCATTCAAGGCGTACTGTAAGCAGTTTCGCATCGACGAGGAGACCGGGCAGAAAAACTATTGCATCGTGCAGGCGGAAGATGAACTGGCTGCCGCGGGCATGGTGATCGGTGCCAACTGGGTGGGCGCCAGGGCCTTCACGCCCACGTCGGGCCCCGGTATTTCCCTGATGAGCGAGTTTATCGGCTTTGCCTATTACGCGGAAATCCCATCCGTGTTTTTCAATGTTCAGCGTGTCGGACCATCCACCGGCATGCCCACCCGTACACAGCAGTGCGACATCATGATGTGCGCCTATGCCTCTCACGGCGATACGCGACACCCGCTGCTGTTCCCGGCTAACCCGTATGAGTGTTTTGAGATGGCCGTCAGCTCCTTTGATCTTGCCGAGCGTCTGCAAACGCCCGTATTCGTTCTGTCCGACCTGGATATCGGCATGAACGACTGGATGATTCCGGAGCTCAAGTGGGATGACAGCTACCGGCCGGACCGCGGCAAGGTTCTGGATGCCGACGAGGTTGATGAACTGGAAAAATTCTATCGCTATCTCGATGTCGATGGAGATGGCATCGCCGCCCGCACCCTGCCGGGTGAAAACGCCAAGGGCGCGTATTTTGTCCGCGGTTCCGGGCACAACAAGCACGGCATGTACACTGAAAGTTCCGCAGAATACAAGGATCTCGTGGATCGTTTACTCGTAAAGTGGAATACGGCCAGGACGCTGTTGCCGAAGCCGGTGCTGAAAAACGCCCAAAAAGAAACACCGATAGGCATCATCGCCTATGGAAGCTCGGACGGCGCGGTGGTGGAAGCACTCGATACCCTGCGGGACAAGGGTATCCACGCAGATTATTTACGTGTGCGAGCGTTTCCCTTTCATGGAGAGGTCACGAGTTTCGTGGAAAACCACGAGACCGTGTTCGTGGTTGAACAAAACCGTGATGCGCAGATGCGCTCCCTGTTGACCCTGGAAACCGATATTGACGCCCGCAAGCTGGTACCGGTTTTACACTACAGCGGCATGCCCATTCCGAGCGAGTGCGTGGTGGAAGGGTTGTGCGAGTACTTGTGTGTGGAGGATGTGGCATGAGTTTTATCAAGAAACCAAAAATCGACCTGCCCGGCCAGTTAGCCAACAAAATCGGTCTGCTGAAGCGCGACTATGAGGGCGTCTTGTCCACGCTGTGTGCCGGTTGCGGGCACGACTCGATTACCGCGGCAATCGTGCAGGCGTTTTGGGAGTTATCGATACCACCCGAACAGGTCATCAAGCTATCCGGTATTGGCTGTTCTTCCAAGACACCTGCCTACTTCCTCTCCGGTGCGCATGGGTTCAACTCGGTTCACGGCCGCATGCCGTCCGTCGCCACGGGCGCACAGGCGGGCAACCGGGACCTCATATGTATCGGCGTATCCGGTGACGGTGATTCGCTGTCCATCGGTTTCGGCCAGTTTGGCCACGCTGTCCGGCGCAACCTGAACATGCTTTATATTATCGAAAACAACGGTGTTTACGGCCTGACCAAGGGCCAGTTTTCCGCCGCGGCTGACAAGGGCAGCAAATCGAAGCGGGGCGATATCAACCAGTGGAAAAACATTGACGCCGTGTCGACAGCCATCTCGATGGGCAGCAGTTTCGTCGCCAGGAGCTTTTCGGGCGACCGTGAGCAGCTGGTAACGCTTATCAAGGCCGGAATCATGCATCCCGGTTGCGCCATACTGGACGTGGTTTCACCCTGCGTTACGTTTAATAACCACGTCGGTTCCACCAAGAGTTATACCTATACACGCGACCATTATCATCCTGCGGGACAGACGGATTTTATTCCCCCGACCAGTGAAATCATGGTGAGTTATGCTGAGGGAGACAGCACGGTTGTGGAGTTGCACGATGGCTCAAAGTTGTTGCTGAAGAAAGCCGGTAGTGGCTACGACGCAACTGACCGCAGCAGGGTGATGCGTTACCTGGAGCAGCAACGTGCGCGTGGCGAGGTGGTGACCGGCTTATTGTTTATCAATGCCGAATTGCCGGAAATGCACCGAATTTACAGAACATCCGAAACGCCGATGAAAGATCTCGATTTTGAGAAATTGAACCCGGGAAGCGAGGCCTTACAGAAGCTGCAGGCGGGTATGCGCTAAGCACCCGGTTATACGGTTGAGTTCATTGTTGCTGTTCGACCTGTTCACGCAGCTGTTCGCATAAAGGAACTGTGTTCCCCACCCTGTCGATCAGGCCCTTCGCAAGCACGGAAATTCCGGCGGTTCCAACAGCAAGACCACCCTGAACCAGCACCTTTCCAGGATCCAGCCCCACCGAAGGCTTGGCCAGCGTACCGCCGACAAGTATGTAAGGGTTGACCAATTCGCTTGCGCTAATCTTCAGAGCGTTGTTGGGGGTGGCGTTGAAATTGAACTGCATTTTTTCTGTCTTCAGGTCCAGCGTGCCCTTGGCCACAAGTGCAATCAGGTCGGTGGTAAATGCCAGTGCCGGGTCAGTGCTTAAAAGGCCATCGGTCATCGTCACTACCAGCGCCGCACACTCGAGACTCAAATTGTCTTCCTGCTTGGATTTGGGCAACAATAAACCGAAGATTTCATCCAGGATGAATGTATCCAGAATGCTCAGGTTCACACCTTGCAGCTTGCCGGCCGTGCTGACCATGTACAGCGAGCCATTGACGGAGCCCGCCAGTTCTTGCAGGTTGCTGCCGCCGCCGGAAACATTTATGCCAACATCAAGAGCGGGCACCTTATCGAGGTTTTCCTTGGGCTGCCCACTGATATTGAGCACGAGGTCTTTGGTGGTCAGGTCCAGTTTCACATTTGCATGGCTGGCGCTGGTTGGCTCAATGGAAAATGCACCGGAGATCTTACCCCGTGGCCCCTGCACACCGATCTGGGTCACCTTCAGGGCGCGATCAAGCAACTCGGCTTCGAGTGCCAGGTTTGTCATGCTGTCGGAGTGAAAGCGCAACTCCGCGATACCGAGCTTTATCGACATGTCGGCTATATCCAGCGCTTCAAGGGGGAGCGGGGTTGGCGGGATAAGCCTGGTTTTCTCTTCGCTGGTTTTGGTTTCAGCCTCTTCAATGGCCTCTTCAGCAGCGGCGGCAGGATCAAGGAATGGCCGCATGTCGATCAGGTCGGATTGCACCACCAGGCTGAATTTTGGTTTCTGACCTTCCAGCGAGATGTCTGCCGAACCCTCTAAGCGGCTTTCCCCAAGTGATCCTCGCAGGTTTTGAACGAGAAATGATTTGCGCAGATTGCCCACAAGGTCGGCGCTCAATTCCAGGCCCAAGGCGGGCAGGGGATCTCCATTCACGAGTCCCAGGGTTGAAAGGTCCTCTGAGGCCAGGCGCAGGGTGACATTAATCGAATCGCTCTCAGCTTCACTCTCAACGTTACCAGTTAACAAAAGCTTCAGGCCGCCGACGGTGGCGTCGAACTTGTCAAAGTTAAGCAAACCTTGTTTTTGCTGCCCGGCTATCTGGACATCATAAGGCGTTGTGGCTGGCTGAAAACCATCAATTGGAGGCAGAAATGGCCGCAGATCATCGCCGCGGACATCAATATCAAAATCTGCGTTCATGGCTTCGCTGGCGGGCCAGTCGAGTACCACGTTAACGTTGCCGGAGATGCCTTCGCCCTCTACCTTGAAGTCCCTGACGCTCAGCGTATCTTCCGTTATCGACACATTACCACTGGACTCGAACGCACCGATTACAGCAGCATTTTCATCCTGGTTGGTCAGCAGGTCGTTCAAGCCGGGACCATTGATGGAAAAACTCACCTGGGAGCCGGCCAAACCGTCTCTGTTGCTGATCAGGCCGTCAAAGCCAAATTCGGTCTTGCCCACGTGCCCCCTGCCGTCTTTTAATCGCCAGCCGCTGTCTTCAATAGCCATCCTGGCGTTCGTCTCGAACGGTTGACCCGGTACAAAAATATCCAGTGCATCCCCGAGGACGGCAAACTCTTTCCACGCGTGAAAATCCTTGCCACTGATGCCCAGCGCCAGCTCACTGCCCACGAGCTGGTCAGTGAGGCGGATGACACCCCCGGTGCTCAAGTTGATGCTGCCATAATATCCACTGACGCCTTCCAGTTGCAGACTGTCATCCAGCAAGCTGAGCTGGCCGGCAACTTCGTATGGCTTGTCAGGAAGCTCGAGCCCCGCGGCAAGCTGGTTCAAAACCTGCGGAACACTCTGTCCGCCAACTTTCAGGTCGAGTTTTGTTCCATTGCCGCCGTCAATGAAGGCGATAAAGCCTCCCAATTCCACGCGATCGTCCCCGATGGTTACCAGTACACCTCTTTCAATTTGCATACCGCCCTCGACGGTCTCGAACTCGGTATTCAGGTTGAACGGCTGCTCTGGTAGCGCGTCGATATTGAACAGGGACATCAAGGTGCGCGCATTTGGCCCGTCCAGGTGTAAACGCATTTTGCTGCCGGCATAACCCGGGTCCATCCCCAGTGTGCCCGAAAGAGTGGCTTGCCCCAACGAGGTCTGCAGCTCGACATTAACCCGTTCGACACCGTCAAGGTTCACGTCCAGGTTACCCTTGAGGTCAAACGCCCCGGTAGCCAGCTCCGGTAAACCAAGAAGTTCCTGGAACTGGGATATTTCGTCGCCCGCGATCGATAACTTGATCCTGCTTGAATCAAGCTTGGGGAAATGGGACATCAGGGCGTCCAGCTTCAACAGGGTACCGCCGACACTCAGCGTCAGCTCGGAAACATTCAAGGTGCTGCCGATACGCTCTATATCCCCCTTCAGGCTGAATGGTTTGTCGGGCCAGTCTTCAATACCGAATAAGCTGGTTACAGCGCCGAGGCTGGGGCCATTGGCTGTTATGTTCATGTCCAGAGCGCCCAACTGGGTAACATCAGACGCCCGCACCGAGGCATTCAACAAGATGTCACCCAGATCCCCGTCAATATTTGCGACAAATGAGCCGTTCTCCTCGCCACCTACTGCGCGCAGGGCAAAGGCGCCGCTGCCGAGGTCATCAAGTCCAAACATGGCGGAGACTTCATCCGTGTCCGGACCCTGCAATGTGATATCGAACTTCGGTAGCCGGGGCTTTAGCAGGTCGTCAAGAAAGCCCTCGGCACTGAGGACCAGCTGACCAAACTGTCCGGCAGCATTGATGTTGATGTCACGGCCGTTGAGCAGGTTGTCATAAGGCCCAATGGTGCTGGTGTATTCGACCGGCCTGCTGTTGAGGTCGCCGTTCAGGGAAGTGTGCAACAAGCCATCGGAGGCATGTTGGTGTTCCAGTGTGACGATATTGAATACGTGCTCAAGGT
>JABDPJ010000212.1 GCA_013042835.1 Lysobacterales bacterium | reverse complement strand
CTAAGCCTGGAACTCAGCAGGCAGGGAATCGTAGTCGGCCCCAGTTCAGGCCTGGCCCTTGCAGGTTTGTTCCAGTACCTGACGGGATTGAAGCAAAAAGATAATTTTACAGAATTGCGGGACAATCAAAATGAAGACATTGTTTGTGTTTTCCTCTGTCCTGACGGGCCGCTGCCTTATTTAGACGAGTATTTTAAATACCTGGATAGCTCATACTTTCCTGCAATACAAAATGAAGAGTTAATGCTCAACAAGCCATAGCCGTTTGGCGATCTAAAACTTTCACTTGCGGGAAATGCATATCATTTATATAGTATATCGACGATTGACGATATACTATATAAATGATATGCATGCCTCTACTCAAGCGCCTCTAACAACCGAAGATCAGCCTGTTGATAACAACTTCACAGACGAAGATATTGCATTGATTGCCAAAGCCTTGTCGCATCCGGCGCGTGTTCAAATCATCCGTTTGCTGTTGAACAAGAAAACCTGTATCGGCGGTGATATTGTCGATGTGCTCGGTCTGGCCCAGTCTACCGTTTCGGAACATTTGCGCATCCTCAAAGCCAGCGGCATCATCACTGGCGAAATTACCCGTCCACGGGTTTGTTACTCGCTTAATCCCCTGCGGTTAAACCATTTCAAGGATTTTCTGGGCCTGGTTCTGGACAGCGATGCAGAAGCTTCGAATGCCGATTCTGCCTGCTGGGTATCGCCCGAGAAAACCCAATAATTTTTCGAAGCCTTAAGGAAAACTAATGAAAACTTTAACAATTTATGATCCTGCCATGTGTTGCTCCACCGGAATCTGCGGTGCCGACATCGATCAAAAGCTGGTGGACTTTGCCGCCGACCTCGACTGGTTAAAGAGCGAGGGAATCGAAGTGAAACGCATTAACCTGTCGCAGGAGCCCGCGTTGTTCGCCGAAAATGAACAGGTAAAAACCATTCTGGAAACTTCCGGCGTAGAAGGTTTGCCCGTAATTCTGGCGGATGACGAGATGCAGTCGTCCGGACAATATCCCGACCGTGTGAAGCTGGCCCGAATGGCCGGTGTGACGGCAGCGGATGCTGTCGCCCAGGCACCCGCTCCTGCTACGTCCTGCTGTGGACCAGGCGACGACGCTGAAAAATCATCATCAAGCTGCTGCTGATCCGAATTCACTTTACCTACCAAGCGGAATAAATAATGTTCACGGACCTGCCCAAATTTGTATTCTTCACCGGTAAAGGCGGCGTCGGAAAAACTTCGCTTGCCTGCGCCACCTCGCTCAGTCTTGTCGATGCGGAGCATCGGGTTTTGCTGGTAAGCACAGACCCTGCCTCTAACGTGGGCCAGGTTTTTGAAACCGCCATCGGCAACAAGATTACCCCGATCGAAAATGTGTCGGGACTTGACGCAATCGAGATCAACCCTGAAGAGGCCGCGGCGGGCTATCGCGAACGCATCGTTGATCCGATGCGCGGCATTCTCCCACCGGACGCGCTGCGCAGCATCGAAGAGCAACTATCGGGTGCCTGCACCACCGAAATTGCCGCCTTTGATGAGTTCACGGCGCTTTTGACCGACAACGATTTGCTGGCGCGTTACGATCACGTGGTATTCGATACCGCACCCACGGGTCACACGATCCGCATGCTGAAACTACCCGGTGCCTGGTCCGGTTTCCTGGAAGCCGGCAAGGGCGACGCATCCTGCCTTGGTCCGCTTGCCGGGTTGGAGAAGCAACGCACGCGCTACGCCACGGCGGTTGAGCGCTTATCGGACACCGCGCTAACGCGCCTTATCCTGGTAGCACGCCCGCGTCAGTCTGCCCTCAATGAAGTAGCACGCACCTCGAAAGAGTTGGCCGAGATAGGGATTCAAAACCAGCAGCTTGCGATCAATGGAATGATGCCAGAGGAAACGGGGGGCGATCCCCTGGCAGAGGCCTTGTTGCAGCGTGACAAAATAGCACTGGCGGAAGCTTCACCAGAGGTGACCGCCCTGCCGAGCACGACCTTTGCGCTGCGCTCGGAAAACCTGGTGGGCCTCGAAGCATTGAAACGTTTTGCCGCTGGCGCTGCCGACAATGTTGCGGCCGGACAAGGCAGCACAATGACGGATAAGGATCTTCCGACGCTTGGCTCATTGATTGACGATGTCGAAAATCCCGGTAAGGGTTTAATCATGTTCATGGGCAAAGGCGGAGTAGGCAAAACCACGATGGCCGCCGCCGTTGCCGCGGAACTGGCCGCGCGTGGCCATGAAGTCTTGTTGACCACGACCGACCCTGCGGCGCATATCACGGAAACCCTGGCCGGCGGGATAAATGGCCTGACCGTCAGCCGTATCGATCCCGCGCAGGAAACCGCCAGGTACAGTGAACATGTCATGGCGACCAAGGGCAAGGCGCTGGATGATCAGGCTCGCGCTATGCTGGAAGAAGACCTGCGCTCCCCGTGCACTGAGGAAATAGCGGTGTTTCAGGCGTTTTCACGCGTAATCCGCAAAAGTTCGAAACAATTCGTGGTTATGGATACCGCCCCCACGGGCCACACATTGCTGTTGCTTGATGCAACCGGGTCATACCATCGCGATATTATGCGACACACGGGAGAAACCCAGGGCAAAATGGTGACACCCATGATGCGCCTGCAAGATCCCGCACAGACAAAAATCATGATTGTCACCCTGCCCGAAACCACCCCCGTGCTGGAAGCAGCGCACCTGCAAAACGATCTGCAACGCGCAGGCATCGAGCCCTGGGGCTGGATCGTCAATTCCAGTCTCGCCGCGGCGAAGACGCATCATCCTCTGTTGCAAAAGCGTGCCCGGTCCGAACGGGAACAAATCGCCAAAGTACGCGATGAACTTTCCAGGCAATACGCGGTTGTACCGATGCAGGCAGCAGAGCCAGTTGGTGTTGAAAAGCTGAAAAGTCTTTGCCTGACATCCGACAATTCTGCCGCTGCCTGAAGATAAGGCCCTGAAGTGGCCAATGATGTGTCGGAATAACAGATCTGACCCCTACCCTGGTAGACGTAAAGATGAATGAAGCCATGCTACGTAAACTGACTGCCGAGTGGATCGGTACATTCTCACTGCTGGCGACCGTTGTCGGATCCGGCATCATGGCTGAAAGGCTTGCAGGTGGAAATGTCGCCATCGCACTATTGGGAAATACCATTCCGACGGGAGCAATCCTGGTCGTGTTGATTATGGTCTTTGGCCCTATATCTGGTGCACACTTAAACCCTGCCGTGACCCTTTCATTTGCGATTCGTAAGGATATCTCCGCAAAAGACTCTGCTCTTTATGTTTTAACCCAGATTTTTGGCGGCATATCGGGAGTCCTGGTCGCACACGTGATGTTTGACAATCCATTGCTTGATCCGTCCACAACCGTACGCACGGGAATTGGACAATGGGTCGGTGAATTCGTCGCTACCTTCGGGCTGGTCGGCACCATCCTGGGCTGCCTGAAATTCCGCGCGGAAGCCATCCCCTTTGCGGTCGGCCTCTATATCACCGCAGCCTACTGGTTTACTTCTTCAACATCATTTGCCAATCCTGCCGTGACCATAGCGCGCGGATTTTCGAATACGTTTGCAGGCATTCAACCCACCGATGTTGCCGCTTTTGTCGGAGTGCAATTGTTTGCAGCTTGTCTTGCCACCTTCTTTTTCAAGTGGTTGCTGGAAGAATAGGTTTTCCCGGCATTTCCTGTCTGAAGTGCGCGATTTTAGAAATCCTTTTTTAATTCATACACTTATCTATCTCAAAACAGGTCTGAATAAAAATTCAACAGGGAATTATCAAGTCAGTGATGGCTTTGAAGCCGATTATTTGGTATTTAATTCAGGCGCAACCGCCACCATATATATTGCCAGGCAAAACGGTTAATATTTTAGTTGGCAAGAACCACTCGGATTAGGAGATGGACTATGAGCATTTTAAATAATACATCCATACAACCAGATACCAGTTTACTGGACACTGGCAGTATTGCTCCCCCTTCATATTCAA
>JABDPJ010000208.1 GCA_013042835.1 Lysobacterales bacterium | reverse complement strand
CATCCAGCCGGAATGGGACGAATCCTGGAATCCCAATGTTTACAGCCCGCTGCGCTGGAAGAACATACGCACTACCATGGCCGGCTATTGCCCGGCGCTGGACAGTGACTGGGTGGTGCGACAACGCGCGCACTATGCGAAACAGGATACGCGAACCCCCACCGAGAAAATGATTCTGGAATTGGTGGCCCGGGGCGAGTTACCAGACCCGCAAGATTACGATATTACCTCGGTGTGTGGGCAACAGCTGTCGGAGTAATCCCTTTCCATTCAAGGCAATTCGGCCCGCCCTGCAGCTGCAGGCCAAAAGCCCCTGTTGGAATTCAGATCGCGGCCCGCATCACTGCGGGTGTTGATGGAAAATATCCAGTGTTCTGAGCGCCAGCAGGAAATGACTGGAGCTTTCATCGCCATCGACATTTTTAACCACGGCGACAGCGCGTTGATGATCCCGGCACAGGATCATCATGGTCGAGCCCCCCATGCTGCCGCCTGAATGCATCACCGCATCAGGGTGTTCCTGCATGATACGAATGGCGTCCAGGTTTTCACTGTACCTTTCCATGTAAAGTTCAAAGCCAATGTGCCAGCCAATACCGTAATCAGTGCTCTTGCCTGCACTGGTGAGGACGTTGCTAAACATTTCCTCAATCGTGCTCGCCTGCAGATAGCCGCCATTGACATGGGCCATGGCGAAGCGCGCTACATCACTGGTCGAGGCGACAAAGCCGCCCCCTGCCCACTTGTAGCTGTGGTCGGTCTGCGGTGAGTTTTTTAACTCACTGTCATGCACAGAATAAGGGCGCTGACGGTTGGGAATGATGTCGTATTGATCGTCAAGCGCGCTATCTGCCATGGCAAGCGGAGTAAACACCTCCTGTTGCATGACCTCTTCGAAGCTGCGCTCACCGTCAGCCCCTTCGATGGCCGCGCTTACCAGTGTCCACGCATAGGTGGAGTAGCCGAAATCTGTACCGGGCTCAAACTCCAGGGGTGAGTCCTTGAAAATATCCAGGCTACTGCCAACGGTCGGATAATAGCGGTTCGATGAAAACTCATCGTCTTCATAATGGCGAATGCCTGAAGTGTGCGAAGCCAGTTGACGCAGGGTGATAACCGCGTGCTTGTCCGGCCATGCCGGCACATAGCTGCGCACATCCGCATCCAGGTCGATTTTTCCCTGGTCATAAAGACGCATCAGCGCCGCCGCGGTAAACGGCTTTGCGACACTGCCAATGCGCATTTTGGTTCTGGCTGACATGGGTACGCCGTTTTCCACGTCGGCCCATCCAAAGCCCTGCGCCCAGATAATGCCGTCTGTATCGGCGACTGCCACATTGATGCCGGGCACGGTGGGAAAAGCAACGGCCTTTTCAAACATGGCGCTGGCTAACTCAACCGCCTGGCTGTCTGCCGCCGTCTCACCACCCGGGGCGGGCACCTGTTCACAGGCTGTTGCCATTATGACTATCAACAGCCACAACCCGGCCCGCTGAATGGCCGGGTTCAAGCTCTTTGGTATTTTCAATTTGCTAGTTCCAGTCATGATCACTGCTCTTGTTTTTCCAAATCCCTGGTGTAAATAAAATTGGCTGATATAGCCGGAGCAAGGCGCCAGGCCATTGCCTGTTGATCCATGGCTGGCGCGGGTGCCGCGCACAGACTAGCACAGCATATTTGGTCGAAGCACGGACCCGCTCTGCATGAACACTGCATCGCTGCAGCGTCGATTGCAGCCTATATGTCTTTTTGCACATGCAAAAAGCGTACAAAAAGAATAAATTGTTAACAGGTCAGATTGATGTCAAACGGATTGGAGTCTTGGGGCAATGATGAATAAGCATCTATTTTCACTGGTATTTATTGCCATAATGATTTTTTCAGTGAGCGCCGGTGCCAGTGTTGAAAGCACAACCGTACCGGAACCGTTTCAACGCTCTGACGACAGCTCGGACCGGGTGATCGATTACACCGACGTCAATTCGTTGCTTGATGCCCTTGTTCTGGATACAGGCCGCTCGGACAGGAAAAAGGCCAGCCCGCAGAAGCAAGCGACCGGCACGCGGATGAAATTCAGTGTTAACAGGGCCACGGTCAACGAAGGCAACCGGTTCTATTTCGAGGTATTCGAGGACAACGACCGGAACCGGCAAATGCTGCGGAGGATTCGCGACCGGCTGGAGAGCATCCCGTTCATAACGCCGCTGGAAAAATATTCCCGCGATGAGCAGTTGGCGTATTGGCTCAACCTGTATAACGTCACTATCCTGGACGAAATCGTCAATATCTATCCACAGCGTAAACTTGAAGACTACCTGGGTGGCAAGGAGTCGATTCTGGCCAAAAAAACCCTGGTCGTCGCAGGCATACCGCTCAGTCTGAACGATATCCAGTTCACCATACTCAAGCAGAACTACAACAGCAATCCACTCGTCATTTACGGCCTGTACCAGGGCATCATCGGTGGTCCCAGCATTCGTAAAAGCGCGTACACGGGTAAGTACGTCTACGGCGACCTGATTGAGAATGCGATAGAGTTCATTAACTCCAACCGTGGCACGGAAGGCAAGAACTCCAAGGTGTTTCGGGTCTCGGCTTATTACCAGCGCAACAGCGCGTTCTTCCCCGACTTCCAGCAAGATCTGAGAGAGCACCTTTTAACCTACCTGGAGGGAGAGGAACTCAATGAATTGAAGACCGCCAGAACTCTCAAGGCTGATATCAGCGACTGGAGCGTGACCGACCTTTATGGAAACAACCGGAATCTGGCCGGCAGTTTCGGCACGAACAGTGCCGCACTGGCCGGCGCGGCGAGCGGTGAAAATTCTTCCCGTTATGCATCGCAGGCAGGTGCGGCCAGTCGTTACAGCCCGGCAGTTCTGGCGCACCTGCAGGCGCTGAAACGAAAAAAGGAGGCTGAGAAAACCGGCACGGTAACCATTGAAGAACTCGGGCAGGTTGAAGAAGAGTCGAATAGGTAAAGGTCAGCCGGCCAGAGGTCAACATATCACCTCGCACGGAGGCTAGCTCTTCTGTGCTACACCTGCCACGCGCCTGTTACGGCTTTCATTTCCAGCCGATTTGCCATTGCCCGCTGTCGCGCAATGCCTGCCATTTAATCGACATGGACCGGCGTGTCATGGCCGCCTCAATGAGGCAGTGAACGATAGCGCCGTTTTCATCAAACTCAACTTCGGTGACGAGGAAATGTTTTTCCCGGTTTAGCGGTTTGACCGCGGTCCATTTGCTGTTCAGCAGTTTCTTTGGATGAAAGGTATTCATATCAGTGACGCCCTGCCTGTCTTAATACCATTGCCTGCCTCACCAGGGTATAGGCTTGCCATCCCAGTTAACAAAACGGCCGCTTTGTGAAGGTTCTCCGGCGCTGACCACTTTCAGTATGCGGGCGGCGCTGCGGTTGGCGGAATACAGCTTGCCGGGCCTGACATTGGATTGGAACGGTTTCGACAGGGCGGTGTCCGTGGTGCCGGGGTGAATAGCTGTGATGCACAGTTGCGGATGGCTGCGGCTGCACTCCACCGCCAGGGTGCGCATGAACTGGTTGAGCGCGGCCTTGGACGCACGGTAGCCGTACCAGCCACCCAGGCGATTATCACCAATACTGCCAACCATGGCCGACAAAGCGGCGAACTGGGCAGGCCGGTCTTTCGGTATCAGTGGGACAAGCGCCCTGGCCAGCAGCAACGGCCCGATACTGTTCACCTGAAACATTCTTAACAGCTTGTCCTGGCGGCATTGGCTCAAGGCTTTTTCAGGCTGCAAAGCGTCTTCGTGCAGGATGCCGGCGCAGTGGACCACGTAGTCCGGCCGGTCGCCATTGGTTTTGACAGTATCAGCCAACGCCTTGAAATCGTCTGGGTTGGTGACATCCAGCTTCAGTGACAGCAGGCGCTCGTCGTTGATTTCAAGCAAACCTGCGGCTGTTTCTCTGTCACGATAACTTGCGTAGACGCGCCGCAGGCTTTTTTGCTCAAGCAACTGACGGGTGATCGCGAGCCCGATTCCCCGGCTCGCACCGACTACCAGCGCCGTCTGGGTGTCAGTCATGACGCCGGTGAATCGTTTGGAGCCAGGAACTCGATACGCCGAATTTCCAGTTCAAAACGGCCGGGGTTCTTGTCGGCAAGCAGAAACCCGATCTGCTCAATCTTCGACGCGGAAACCGGTCCCGCATCCCGGACAGTCATGCCCCTAAACACCGGAATGAATTCCGCGAGCGGGATCTCAACCACCTGCCACTGTTCATTGGTGGGAAACACGGCTCGCCAGGCGACCCCGTCAAAACGGTTGTTCTGGCGAATGCGAAACTGGTAATCGCGCCCGTCGCCTCGCACTTCCAGGCGGACATGTGTCGCTTGTGAAAGGTCCTGCTCGACCTGCCTGCGTACCGAGGAGAATCCACCATTGTTTTCCAGCGACAGCTTGCCCGCAAAACGCATGCCGTCACTACCCCCGGACATGCCACCGGACGAACGCCCGCCCATCACACCATCGTTGATGGAACGCCAGGCATCAGCATTCGTTCCGAGTACGGCCGTTGTTGTCAGCGCCACGCTCATCAGTATCGGGTACAGCATGAGGTCAGGCTCAGGGCGCCTGCTGCTCGAGCGCGGAATTGATCGCAGCCACCAGCTTGTCATCATAAGGCTGGGTGCGCGGGCTGAACTCAGAAATCAGTTCCCCGTCACGGCCAATCAGGTACTTGTGAAAATTCCACGTGGGATAAGTCCCGGAGGCGTCCGCGAGTGAATGGTAAAACGGGTGGGCGTTTGGCTTTTTGACCGTGGTTTTTTCAAACATCGGAAACTCCACGCCATAAGTCAGGCGACAAAACTCCTCAATTTTTTCCTCGCTTCCGGGCTCCTGCCCGAGGAAATCATTAGAGGGGAAGCCAAGGACCACCAGGCCCTCATCACCGTACTGTTCATAAAGCTTTTCCAGGCCGTCATACTGCGGGGTATTACCGCATTTTGACGCGGTGTTCACCACCAGCAACACTTTGCCCTGGTAGGCTTCACACAGGTTCACCGAGTCTTTGGAGGCGAGCTTTCTGAAGTCCTGGTCCAGGAGTTTGCTGTCACATGCCCATGCACCGGCGCTCGTCATCATTAAAATTCCTGCAAGTAAATATCTCATAGTCTTTTTCCTGTTGGATCCCGCAAACTGGCTTTTCAATCAAGGATTGAGAAATTCAGCGCGGGTGTGAATGTTTTCCCTGAAACAACCGCCCAATGCAGTCGTACTGGTTTGTGAGTTCGTGTCCATAACACCGCGGGATTTGACGCAATAGTGGGTCGCATCGATACTGACAGCGACATCCTCGGTGTCAAGCAATGCCTGCAAGGCCACCAAAATCTGGCGGGTCAGCCGCTCCTGTACCTGGGGGCGCTGGCCGAAAAACTTGACGATGCGGTTGATTTTGGACAGGCCAATAATCCTGTCTCCCGGGATGTAAGCAACCTTGGCTACGCCGTCAATGGTAACGAAGTGATGCTCACAGGTGCTGGTAAGGTCAATGTCCCGAATTTTCACCATCTCGTCAGCGCCCATCTTGTTCTCAATCAATGAAAGCTTTGGGAAGTGTTGATAATTCAGGCCCGAAAATATTTCATGCACGTACATTTTCGCTATCCGGTGCGGTGTCTCCGCGAGGCTGTCATCGGTGAGATCCAGACCGAGAGTCTCGACCACATCGGCCATCAGCTTTCTGATGCGTTCATATTTCTGCTCCGGGCTCAACCCGGTATCAATCATGGGGGTTTCAAGGCCATGTTCTATCAGCGTATCGCGAACCAGAACAGCTTCATCACTGAGTCCTTCCTCTGTTGAGGAAATGCTGTTGGGCAGGTAAACGGGGTTAGTACTCATGATGCTTTCTCCAGGTAACTGAGGCTGCTGCTCGTTTCAGCGGAATATTCAAGTGTCAGCGAAACTGAATCGGCAAATCGCAATGCATGAGGTTTATCGATCGTGACCCGCGCAGACTCGACGTCCGGGTGTTGACTGCAAATTTGCAGTACGTCGGCAACCAGTTTTTCCAAAAGCAAAAACTTACCCGATTCGACATGCTTGATGACCTGCTTCGTGATCACCTTGTAATCGAGTGCTTCCTCGACGTGATCCTGCAGCGCAGCGTCACTTATCGCATAGGTAATCGATATGTTGAGGACGATATCCTGTTTCTTGACCTTTTCCTCGGGGTTGAAGCCGATGAACGTACGCAGTCGCAGGTTTTTGATATCAATGGTCGCGTTGGACACCCGTTGGGAGTTCCTGGTCGTTTGTCGCAGTTGTGGCATTGCCAGTTCCTTGAATGATTCCGTAATAAGTCAAATTTTAATGTTATACACGAAGTATAAGAATTAACGTCAGACACATATTAAACCAATTATCATAATTATACAATACTTATACTTTATGTTTTCAATGGTGGCAGCCCTTACGCAGAACCGGCTACCCTGGCCCGCTGGAAAACTCAAGAGATGACAACAGTCGCTGTGCACAAGCTATAATCCCATGACTAAACGGAACGGAGGGTGGACCCGGCATGAACGCAAGCGGAATTCGCTGTGACAACGATACCAAGATTGCAGAAAACCTGCTGAATCATATGCTGGTCCAACGGGTCAAAGAGCAGGTAGACAGGGAAGCTGAGAAAGGCCCGATGGGAATGCGGCGCCGCTTACTCTCTACCTCGGTGCGCCTGAGTCGCAGCATGTCACCGACGGTACATAAAATGGCCGACCACTGCATAGAGAAGCTTGGTGTTGATCTTCCGCTTGAACTTTATGCCTATGCCAGTCCCCAGTTCAACGCAGCCTGTTTCAAGCCTGAAGAAGGGCGCCTGTTCGTTATGTTTTCGTCCGGCTTGCTGGAAGCGTTCGATGAAAATGAGTTGATGTTCGTGGTCGGTCATGAATTTGGCCACCATGTGTATCAACACCACGACATGCCGGTCGGGTATATTCTTAACGGCACGCAACGGCCCTCCGCCAACCTCGCTCTGCAACTGTTTGCCTGGACCCGTTATGCAGAAATTTCTGCGGACCGGGCTGGCGCGTTTTGCGCCAATGACCTGGAAGCCGTGGCCAAGGCGCTGTTCAAGCTCGCCTCGGGCTTGACCAGCAACAGGATCGTGAGCTTCAACCTGTCAGAGTTCCTGCATCAGCTGGATGAAATGCAGGCGACTGACGCTGAGCCGGGTCAGGGTGCGCCCATGGAGGACTGGTTCTCCACGCATCCGTTCAGCCCGCTGAGGGTCAAGGCACTGCAGCTGTTTCACCAGTCCGGTCTCATGCTGCCCGGTGGTATAGATAAAGCTGAACTGGAACTGCATGTGCAGGGAATGCTGGGGATGATGGAGCCGGATTACCTCGAGGGTCATACCGATGTTGCCAAGAAAATGCGTCTGCTCTTTATTGCTGGCGCCGTCGCCGTTGCCAATGCACGCGCCGGCATCAGCGAGCGCGAGGCGTCCGTCCTGAAGGAGTTTATGGGTGAAGAATTTTCACTGGAAACACTCAACATCGACAAATTGATCGATACGCTGCCCAAGCGTATCCGGGCAGTGAAAAAACACGCCAGCCTGCCCCAGCGCATGCAGGTGGTTCGCGACCTGAGTGTCGTCGCCCGTGCTGAAGGGCAGATTACTGATAATGAACTGCTGGTGCTTTACGGTATAGCCGATGGATTAGCCATACGCAGGTCGATAGTCGGACACATACTCAATGGTGACACGGAATTGGATTAAGGCGTGCGTTGCCGGCTTTGAACAGCTGCCAGCCGGCCCCGGGTGTTATTCAGACAAGGTCTATCGCATACTTTTTAAGATCAGCCAGCCTGACGGTTCGCAATGCTGCAGCGTGCGTCGCCTGCAACACCACCTTCGGCGCCACGCCGGCATCCAGCGCTTCCTGCCAGCGGGCGGCACAAAGGCACCATTGATCACCGGGTCGCAAACCGGGAAAACCGAATTCCGCGCGCGGCGTTGAAAGATCGTTACCCTTGTTTTGGGTAAACTCCAGGAATTCAGCGGTAACGCGCACACAAACAGTATGGGAACCCCGGTCCGTGCGATCGGTGTTGCAGCAGCCGTCGCGAAAATAACCGGTCAGCGGTTTTTCAGAGCAGAGGGCGAGCGCTTCGCCGAGTACATTTAACTTTGCATCCATGGGATTCCTTGGTCTTAATACCGTCAGGCCTTGAGCAAGTCTAACATCCCGTCCTGTTTTCGGCCCCGGACAATATGAAAATGATACAACTGCTGTCAGAATAGTGCCTGTACCGTTAATACTCTCGCGTTCTGTCAGGAGGTCAGGATTACTGAAATGAGGTTATTGTTGCTGTTTGTGCTCTTGCCAGCCCTTGCCCTGGCACAGCCCGGGAACGACGCTGCGGGGACAAGCGATGCGCAGGAAAAACAAACGGAAAACAAGGAACGCAAGCTCGACCGGCAAAAACAGGTCATCGACAGCCAGATCCTGCGGGCTTCCAATTGGGTGGATTCCTTCTTTGCCGACGAAAATTACGAGGCTGAGACTGCCACCACGCTGGTCCGTTTACGCCCTGAGTTGTATTACCGCAAGGAGCAGGGTGCGAAGGTTAAAGCCAAGGTCCGGATCAAGTTAAGCCTGCCGAATTTAGGTCGAAAAACCAGCCTGGTGATTGGTAACGATGACGCCATCGATGATTTCAACGACGGCCTGGATGACTCCGCGCAAGAAACTGTTATCGGCCTGCAATTTTTTGGCCAATCGTCAAACTTTTGGCACAGCAGCCTGAGTGTCGGCCTGAAATTCAACGAGTTTGCCGCTTATGCCGGGCCGAGGGTGCGCTTTCTGTCACCGTGGGGTGAGCGCAAATCCTTTGCTTTTACACAGGCTGTGCGTTACCAGAGTAACGGTTACTGGAACACCGTTTCCCGGCTGGATTTCAACTTTATCCTCGGCGACCGCTATTTCTTCAGACAAACATTTGACGGCCGCTGGCGCGGAGAGCGCAGCGATGAAGAAGGTTTTCGTACCCGCATCAGTAGCGTCTTCACGCAAAGACTGCCGGACATGGCCGGGCTGCAGTATGATTTTTCGACCATTGTTCATACGCGGCCGGATACACATGTCGACAGCTATACCCTGGCGTTGCGCTATCGGAAAAAAAGCAAGCGCGACTGGCTTTACTATGAAATTGTGCCGCAGGTGTCTTTCGACCATGATTATGACTATGTGTTTAACCCCGGCATCAGGTTACGCGCAGAATTCTTCTTTGGCGCCGACACCAGCTCCGAATTCTCCATGCGCGAACACGAAGATACGCAAAACTTTCGCTGGTAGGACGCAACAAGCGGTACAACAATCGATGACAGAGGGTTTAAAGGAGCAACAGGCATGACCAATGACAAGCACCGGCCACCGCGCGACTCCGGGCCGATAATTACGCACAAAAAGGACGGTGTAACCACCCTGACCATGAACCGGCCCGCGCGGCTCAACGGCTGGACCATGGAAATGATGGACGCACTCAAGCAGGGCTTCTCGGACGCGGCACAGGATGACGGGACCAGCGTGCTGGTGTTGACAGGCACGGACCCTTACTACTGCGCCGGGGTCAACCTGGCAGCGACCCTGCGACTTGCGCACCCGCGCAAACTGCATGCCATGATCGTGGAACATAACCGTGCCTTGTTCGATGCGTTCCTGAATTTCCCTAAGCCAATTCTCGTCGCTGTCAATGGGCCTGCGATCGGCGCCAGCGTGACCTCCGCAACCCTTTGTGACGGAATCATTGCATCTGAGAAAGCGACGTTTTCGACACCTTTTGGCGCACTGGGCATTCCCCCTGAAGGTTGTTCCAGCGTGCACTTTGAACGCCTCATGGGCCAGGCGGCTGCCGACAGGATGCTGGGAGAAGAAGGCTGGAAACCTACAGCTGAGGAAGCACGTGAGGCAGGCTTGATACAGTGGTCCGTTCCGCATGAAGCGCTCGCTGAGCAAGCACAGCGGATTGCCCGGGACTGGATTCACTCCGGAGCACAACGCAGTTTTCGCGGCGGTAGCGAACGTGACGAGCTCAAGGCCGTCAATGCCCGGGAGTCTGAAGATCTTGCGGACGCCTTTTTGAGTACGCCCTTCCTGCGGGCGCAGTTCAGGTTTTTGCGCAGCAGAAAGAAGTGGGCGCCGGCTGCGATGTTTATGGCCATGCTTATTATGAGGCCGCTCTGGTCGCGGCTGCTCTGAACTTTTCTTACTGTTGCCGTGCAATAGATCGGATACAAATCTTGTCTATAATTCGATATTTCTGGAATTATGGTTGACTGGATGAGTCTTTGTTTGTAAATTCTTTTCATGGAGCTTGAAGAAGCAGCTATAAAACTCGAAGCCCTTGGTAATCCAACCCGGCTTGCGATTTACAATGGTCTTGTACAGGCCGGTGACAACGGCAGCACCGTGGGAGAACTAAGGGAATACCTGGACATCCCGGCTTCGACGTTCTCACATCACATCGCAAGGCTGGTAAACGCCGGCCTGCTTACACAGGAACGGGAAAGCCGCAGTTTGATTTGCAGGGCAAACCATTCAAACATGGATTCACTAATGGAATTCCTGGTGCTTAACTGTTGCGCGGAAGACTGGTATATCCAGTCAGAATGATTGGTTTCGAAAATATAATTCGAATATTTTAGAATTGTCGAAATATAAGACGACAATAACATTTATGTGAGCGGTATGGACATACAGACTTTGAAGCAACAACTGCGTGATTTCGCCGATTCACGTGACTGGGACCAGTTTCATTCCCCCAAGAACCTTGCCATGGCCCTGAGTGTTGAAGCCGCCGAAATCGTCGAGCATTTCCAGTGGCTCACACAAGAGCAGAGCAGGAACTTATCGCAGGACAAACTTGACGAGGTCGCCAGCGAGCTTGCCGACACCTTTATATATTTGATCCGTCTCGCGGACAAGCTGGACATTGACCTGTTATCCGCCGCAGACGCCAAGATTGAATTGAATGGTAATAAGTATCCGGT
>JABDPJ010000205.1 GCA_013042835.1 Lysobacterales bacterium | reverse complement strand
CAGTTCGTGGGCGCGATCCTGGAGTGTAACCGAGACCGGCTTATAGTAGATGTCAAAAACCGGTTTGAGTCGGGCGACCGACTGCAATTGATGACCACGCAAGGCAACCTGACCTTCGACCTTGACTGTATTTTTAACCACAGCGGACAAACTGTTGATATTGCGCCCGGATCGGGTCACGTGGTCAGCATTCCGCTGCCTGAGGCTATTGACCCGGCCGCCATTGATGAATATTCGATGCTGGTTCGCTACCTTCCGGCCAAAGCCCAACGAGATTGAGGTTGCGGCCAGGAATATGGACCAGGTTACGGAGAAGTTAAACCCTGCGGCCTTGCTGGAAACTTGAATCACCGACGGATTGATAATATTTTAGAGCATTGGGTTCAATCAGGCATCCATGACAGAATCATGAAGTCCGGGATGCCTGTTGCACATTGAGCTACCAGAGCCCTGACTGATCAGGCACTCCTGCGCGTCGGGTTCAATAATTTGGGAAACCAGACTCATGACTTCAGAATTAAAAGCGGTTGACTCCAAACCCTCACCAGATACCGGCGAAGACCAAAGCGAAACGATCAAAGACACCGAAGCAGAAGGCGTCAACGTTCTAGACACCCCGATTCCTGACTCTGCTCCGGAAGACACTTACCTTGGTGGAGCTTTTTCATCGGCAACCATCAAGGAACTGCGGAAGAACCCGGACCAGATCGGCCGCTTGTTTGCAGAAGGCAAGTACCCTTACACAGACAGGATCAAGCGACCCACCTACGAGCAGGAAAAGAAGAAACTCCAGATTGAGCTATTGAAAGTTCAGAACTGGGTCAAACTGACCGGTCAAAAAATCGTCGTCATCTGTGAAGGCCGCGATGCCGCCGGCAAGGGTGGCACCATCAAGCGCTTCATGGAACACCTGAACCCCCGTGCCGCGAAGGTGGTGGCTCTCGAAAAGCCTACGCCACATGAGCAGGGTCAGTGGTATTTTCAGCGGTACATCGAACAGCTGCCGACTCGCGGTGAGATCCTGTTCCTGGACAGGTCCTGGTACAACCGTGCCGGCGTAGAACGCGTCATGGGTTTTTGTACACAACACGAGTACCTGGAGTTCATGCGCCAGTGTCCGGAAGTCGAACGTATGCTGGTGAATTCCGGCATCAAATTGTTCAAGTATTATTTCTCGGTGACAAAAAAGGAACAACGCAGGCGCTTTGCCTCGCGGCAGCGCGACCCGTTGAAACAGTGGAAAATGAGTCCCGTCGACAAGGCTGCCGTCAGCCTGTGGAGCGAGTACACCCGCGCCAAGGAAGCCATGTTTTTCTATACCGATACGGCGGACTGCCCGTGGACCATCATCAAGTCGGATGACAAGAAACGCGCCCGCTTGAACTGTATGCAGGACTTTCTGAACAAGCTGGACTACCCGGACAAGGATTCAGATGTGGTCAGCGAACCTGACCCGTTAATCGTGGGCTCTCCCAAGCAGGTCATCCGCAAGGACGTACACCTGGATGATTGGCCGCACAAACCCAGAGAATAGCCGCTCGGCTAAGTGGGTTCAGAAGTGGTAGCGGCTGGCAGAATCAATGTCGCCTTTAACCCGCCAAGCTCACTTTTGCCTAGCTCCAACGCCCCGCTGTAAAGCGCGGCAATATCATTGACAATGCCCATGCCCTGGCCGTGCCCGGGGATGGACCTATCCAGTTTGTGCCCCCGTCGCATGACGTTTTCAAACTCCGCTTCCGGTATCCCCGGACCGTCATCTTCGACGACCACTTCAAGGTTGCCATGGGTTGTACCACAGGTCACCCGCACCTGGCTTTTAGCCCATTTGCAGGCATTGTCAATCAGGTTGCCCATCATCTCTTCGAGGTCCTGGGCTTCGCCCTTGAACCAGCATGAATTCAGACGGTAAAGGTCGAATTCCAGCTCATTTTCCTGGTAAATACGCTGCATCGCATACACCAGATCATCCGTCACAGTCCTGATACTGGACCTGGATCCAAGCACTTTCTCGTTACCAAAAGTCCGAGCCCGGGAAAGGTAATGATCGATGTTTTTACTGATTTCACTGGTTTGCCCGATGATCAGGTTCCGTTGTTTAGGCGGTAAATCGCGTGCTTCATTGGTAATTACGGTCAGCGGGTTCTTCACGGAATGCGCCAGGTCACCCAACTGGTTCCTGGCGCGTTTGACCAGCACCGCGTTGTGATCCAGCAGAAAGTTCAACTCATCCACCAACGGCCTGACGTCCTCAAGTTCCTCGTCAGGCAGCTTGGTGCTCTTGCCCGCGCGGATGTCGCTGATGCTTTGACTGATGGCTTTTAGAGGTTTAAGTGCAACCCTGACTTGTATCACGACAGCCAGCAGCAAACCAACGCCCAAAGCCAGGAAGGTTTGCAAAATATGCTCGTAATAGTGCGCCACGTCATGCAGTATGCCCGTCAGAGGTGCCGTTGCCAGGAATAATAGTGGCTGTTGCTCCGGATCTATCTGGATTGTAATAACGTGCAGTCTCAGTATTCCATCATACGGGCCCACAATTTCACTCACCGTGACAGCGGTTGTTGATTTCAGGTTTCCCAAATCCAGCGAATACTTACTTAATGATGGTGAACGCATCAGCGTCTCGCCGGACTGCTTAACTTCCCAGTACCAGCCAGAACCCTCGACCTGGTAACGGGGATCGCTTGGAAAAAAGGCCAGCTGAAACGTTCCGTCCGGTGCAAAATGACTCGCTCCGGTCAATTCCTCGAGGTGCATGGAGACATGTGCATCATAGTGACTGGCCGTGTGTTCACGGTGAATTTGCACCAGCAACAGGCCGGTAATCACCAGCGAGATGATTACCCAGATAATCGATAGCGTGATGATCCGGAACGCAAGCGTTTTACGCATCACCGATCCGACGCCCCCCTGATCTGATAGCCGAGCCCGCGGCGGGTTTTGATCAGGTCGCTCTTCAATTTTCCGCGCAAGCGGTTGATCAGCACCTCGATGACGTTCGAGTCGCGATCAAAATCCTGATCATAGATGTGTTCGGTCAACTCGGTCTTGGATACGACCTTGTCAGGATGCTGCATCAGGTATTCCAGCGTGCGATACTCAAGCGCTGTCAGGTCAATCAGGTTGCCATCCATCGTGACACGCGCACTATTGGTGTCGAGGATAACATTACAACAGGCAAGGAAGGGGCTGGCGTGCCCGGACGCTCTGCGGATGAGGGCCTCCAACCTGGCCAGCAATTCCTCGAACTCAAACGGCTTGGGCAGGTAGTCATCCGCGCCCGCACGCAGGCCCGTGACCTTTTCCCGCCAGGTATCACGCGACGTCAAGATCAAAACCGGCACTTCGCTACCAGCCGACCGCCACTTCTGCAGGATACTCAAACCATCCAGCTTGGGTAATCCAAGGTCAAGAATGATCGCGTCGTAAGGCTCAGTCTCCCCCATGAACAGGCCTTCTTCACCATCACTGGCAATATCGACAACGTACATTTCATGTTCGAGCGTACTTTTTACCTGCCTTGCCAGCTCCGCATTATCTTCGACGATCAATACTCTCATACTTACCCCCGCATAAGCGTCAAGTGGGAAAAACCCGAAAGTATTCTAACCTCGACCGACAACCTTAACCCTGACTTAAATCAATCTTCAGGTTCTTTTAAGCAAGCTTATGCGACAGTAACACCGTTGGAAATGAACCAAATGAGCAGGTCATCTGACCGTCACTATCAAGCGAAAATGGCATGAAGCCCACTCGCAAGACCCAATATTTCGCCACCCGCAGTATGCAATGTGGCCGCAGGAAGCGATTACTGCGGCCGCCTGTTCCATTTTCCTGAAGGTTCGCTGCTGGATGTGCAGAAAATGTCCTGCATGACCCGCAACGAACCTTTTGAGATTTGCTGAGACTTGTACTGGAAAGCATCCTCTCTTGGCTAGCAGGTCTCCTCGAAGTCAGCAATCCAAAGGAACGGGGCGCTGACTTGGCACGGCGCCGCACTTCCCCCCAAGTGCGGCGCCATTTTTATTGGTTACCTTCCAATTCAACCCAACGCTCAAAAGCAGCCTCCAGGCGGGCCTGGACGTCCGCGAGTTCACGGCTGACATCGCGTATGTGGTCCTGGCTGGATTGGTAGAAACCGGCGTCCGACATGGTCACCGCCAGCTGCGCCTGGCGTTTTTCCAGTTCCTCTATCAATCCGGGCAAGCTTTCCAGTTCGCGCTTGTGTTTATAGGAAAGCCGTTCTCTGCTGCCGGCAGCTTTCTTGTGCCCACTGGCACGACCGCTTTTTTTCGGAACCGGCTTCTTGCCGGTCTGTCCGGAATGCGCCTCTGACAAGCTGCCGCCGCGGGCTTGCCAGTCGCTGTAACCGCCGACGTATTCATCGACATGGCCCCGGCCATCGAGGACCATGAGGCTGGTGACGACGTTATCCATGAATTCCCGGTCGTGACTGACCAGCAAAACCGTGCCTTCGAAACCCAGCAGGATTTCCTCGAGCAATTCCAGCGTTTCCATATCCAGGTCATTGGTCGGCTCGTCAAGCACCAGCAGGTTGGCTGACTTGCTGAACAGTTGCGCCAGCACGGCACGGTTCTGTTCGCCGCCGGATAGCGCCTTGAGCGGCATCCGCACGCGGTCCGGGCTGAACAGAAACTCGCCCAGGTAAGAAATTGCATGGCGGCGCCGGCCACCTATCTCGATGAACTCCTGGCCGCCACAGACGTTGTCAATGAGGTCTTTCTCAGGCTCCAGGTGCTCCCTCAACTGGTCCGAGTAGGCGATCTCCAGCTTTGTGCCCCGTGAAACCTTACCCGTGGTCGGCTGCAACTCGCCCAGTATGATTTTTACCAGGGTGGATTTGCCGGCGCCGTTGGCTCCGACAATGCCAATCCGATCACCACGCCGGATGACGGTTGAAAAATCCCTGATCACCCGGTTTTGACCAAAACTGTGACTGACATGCTCCAACTCGGCAACGATCTTGCCTGAGCGGGCAGCGTCCTCCACCGCGAACCCTGCCCTGCCAGCCCGTTCCCGCCGCTGAGCCCGCTCTTCCCTGAGGGTTTTCAAAGCGCGAACCCGGCCCTCGTTACGGGTTCGCCGGGCCTTGATTCCCTGGCGAATCCACACTTCCTCCCGGGCCAGTTTCTTGTCAAAAAGTTCATTCGCGCGCTCCTCGGCCAGCAATTGCTGCTCGCGAAAGCGCAAAAAACCCTTGTAGTCCCCCTGCCACAGCGTCAGCTGGCCGCGATCCAGTTCGGCCATATGGTTGGCGACATTTTGCAAAAAGCGGCGGTCATGGGTAATCAGTATCAGGGCGCCATTAAAACTTTGCAGTTGTTCTTCAAGCCAGCGGATAGCAGGAATATCGAGGTGGTTTGTCGGCTCGTCCAGCAGCAGAATATCCGGTTCGCTCACCAGCGCCTGCGCCAGCGCCACTCTGCGGCGCCAGCCACCGGACAACGCCGACATGCTGGCATCGGCCGGCAGGTCCAGCTGGCTGATGGTGGTTTCAACTCGTTGTTGCAAGCGCCAGCCATCCTGTGACTCCAGTTGTTGCTGGACCCTTGACAGAGCGCTCATATCGGTATGTTCACCGTCCTGAATCAGGTGGTGGTACTGCGCCAATAAGCGCCCGGTTTCTGCGAGCCCGGAAGCCACCACGTCGTAGACCGTCTGCTCATTGGCTGCGGGCAGGGTCTGCTGCAGCCAGGCGACGCGGGTTCCGGGCCTTAGCCAGCGCTCCCCGGAATCGGGCAGAATTTCCCCGGCCAGAACCTTCAGCAAGGTGGTTTTACCCGCACCATTGCGGCCCAACAGGCCAATCTTATTATCCCGGGACACGCTGAAATCAACCTGGTCCAGCAATACCAGGGTTCCGTAGTGCAATGAAGCTTTGTCGAGGCGTAGCAGGGGCATAGGATCAACCGCAGGTCATCAAGGCCGGCATTTTACGCGCAAGCCTGCATATTGTCGTGGTTTTTCATCCGCCGGCTTGTGATTCCCGGCGCTGGCTGGCAGTTTTTTCAACGGCAATATCCTGGAGATGATTAAAGCCTGCACGGCAGGTAAACTATGTGCCTGCCTCGAAAACCCGGGAGACAAGCAATGAAATACCTGCACACCATGGTCAGGGTGACCGACCTCGACAAATCACTGGACTTTTATCGCGACAAGCTTGGGCTGGAGGAGTTGAAACGGCACGATTCACCCGGCGGGCGCTTTACCCTGGTCTACCTCGCCGCCCCCGGTGACGAGTCCGCGCAACTCGAACTGACCTATAACTGGGATCCCGAAGAATATACCGGCGGCCGCAATTTCGGCCACCTGGCCTATGCCGTCGATGACATTTACGCCTTGTGCCAAAAATTGATGGATGCCGGAATTACCATCAACAGACCACCGCGGGATGGCCACATGGCCTTTGTGCGCTCACCCGATGGCATCTCAGTCGAGCTGTTACAGGCGGGTGAATCCCTGCCTGCGCAGGAGCCCTGGGCTTCCATGGAAAGCGTGGGTGAATGGTAGGAGAACAGTCTTATCGTTACTTACACCGTAGAGCATCCTGACAAAGGGCTAATCGAATACCGGGACCGCAAGCGCTACCTGTGGTTGCTGTCCGTATTTCTGCCGCTGGCGCCCCTGGTTGGGATCGCGCTGTTTTTTCAATCCGGATCAGAGTGGGTCCTTGCGACTCCCCTTATCTTCAGTTATATCGTCATACCGTTGCTCGACTGGCTGTTCGGCTCTGATGTCAACAATCCGCCGGAGGAAATCGTTCCGCAACTGGAGGAGGACCTTTACTACCGCTTGTTGACCTGGGTGACGGTGCCGCTGCACTTCGTCACGTTGATAGCCGTCGCCTGGTTTGTCGCCAACCAGGATATCACTGCCTGGTCGGTGCTGGTTATGGCCATCACCGCTGGCGCCTACAGCGGGCTGGGCATTAATACCGCGCACGAACTTGGCCACAAAAAGACCAGGATCGAGCAGTCACTTGCAAAGATCGCGTTGTCCATCCCCGCCTACGGGCATTTTTGCGTGGAGCATAACCGCGGCCACCACCGCCACGTGGCGACGCCGGATGACCCGGCCAGTGCGCGCATGGGCGAGTCTATCTACAAGTTTGCCTTGCGCGAGATTCCCGGCGCCTTCCGGCGCGGATGGCTGGTGGAAGCGGAGCGTTTGAAACGTGCCGGCAAGGCCACCTGGAGCATGCACAACGATATCCTGCAGTCCTATGCTTTGAGCGTTGTTCTGCAGCTTGGGCTGATCGTCGCATTTGGCTGGGTCATGATTCCGTTTTTGATCGTGCACAACTTCTGGGCCTGGTATCAACTGACCAGCGCCAACTACATCGAGCACTATGGCCTGCTACGCCACAAAGAAGCCAACGGCCGTTTCGAGCGCTGCCAACCGCACCATTCATGGAATGCCAACTACACCTTTAGCAATATCGTGCTGTTTCACCTCGAGCGGCATTCCGACCACCACGCCAATTCATCGCGCCGCTACCAGAGCCTGCGCACTTTTGACGGTATCCCTGAGTTGCCCAATGGCTATTTTGGCACCTACCTGATCGCTTACCTGCCCTGGCTCTGGT
>JABDPJ010000204.1 GCA_013042835.1 Lysobacterales bacterium | reverse complement strand
ACCTTGCCGAGAATCTCGTTGCAGTATTTTTGCCCCTTGCCGATATGATCCATGATCTCGCGCGCGGCCATGGAAATCTCCGCGGTATCGATACCGTAGGGGCAATAGACAGAACAGCGGCGGCACTGGGAGCACTGGTGGAAGTAGCTGTACCATTCGTCCAGCACTTCCCGGGTGAGATCCTCGGCGCCAACCAGTTTCGGAAAATACTTGCCCGTGAAGGTGAAATAACGGCGATAGATCTTGCGTAAAAGATCCTGGCGGGCGACCGGCATGTTCAGAGGGTCGCCGCTGCCGAGGAAGTAGTGACATTTATCGGTACATGCGCCGCACTTGACGCAGCCATCCATGTAGACGCGCAGCGCCCGTGACCGCTGCAGCAACTCGCCGAATTTCTCAATGGCTTTTTCCCGCCAGTTGTCAACGAGTTCACCTGGAAAGCCGAGGGCCTCCTGGTGCTCAGGCGCCGCGACGAATGGCGATGAATCTTTCATCACGCCCCTGTTGAGGGCCGGGATTTCGAAAAGGGGATTGATCGGAAGTGTTTCGTAATCAGCCATCAGCTTTCACTACCCGCTTTTTGTCCTCCGGCCTGCGTTGCTGTATCCAGTGCTGCGGCCCACGGTGCGAGGTGCCGTTGTTCGCGAGGATTATCCACCTGGTTGCGGCTTGGACTGAAGAAAACGCCGGGTGCATGCAGCAGCTTGGAAAACGGAAAGACGAGAGCGAGCACAAGCACGAGACCCAGGTGCACCAGCAGCACCGGGTCGGCCGGCAGCGGTTGCCAGTTGAAACGCATCAGGCCGAGCGCAAAGGCCATCACAGCGACGATATCTGTATGCGCGACGTACTTCATCATCAGGCCACTGCCGGCGATACCGATCAGCAACACCAGCATCAGGTGGTCGGACGGCCCGGATATGTACCGGATACGCTCGACCAGGAAGCGCCGGCCCCACAGGGCCAACAGACCGGCCAGCATGGCAAAGCCGGCGTACTTGCCGAAGGGTTGAATCAATTCGACCCAGAACCAGACGGGTTCGGTAAAGTAGCGCAAATGCCTTAAAACCACGAGCAGCATGGCAACGTGGAACACCCAGCCAAACAACCAGGTCCACTTGTTGGATTTGAACAGGCTTTGGAAAAAAGCCACTTCCCTGAACATGCGCGCGACCACACCCTGTTTTGTGACAGGTGCCGGTGTTGTCGGTATCTTGAGGGGTGCGGGGGTGCGGGCGTACAAGCTGATTCTGAAAGCCAGGCCGACGACAAAAACTGCCGTCGCCAGGTAAAACAATACAGCAAAGATCGCGCTCAATATCAAGCCCTTTACTCCCCGTTTTGGCGGATCAGCGCCTTAGCGCCAAGCCGCGTTTTGTTTTAGATACAGCCCGTCGGTTTCGGCAAGCCGGCTATCTTACAAGCCTGCTTGGCCGGACCATAGGGAAACAACTCGTAGAGATATTTGCTATTGCCCTTGTCCGCGCCCAGTTTTTTCTTGATCGCTTTCGTCAGTACCCGGACGGCCGGGGCAATCTGGTATTCTTCGTAATAATCACGCAGGAAATTAACAACTTCCCAGGCGTCATCAGACATTTCAATGTTTTCATCTTCGGCGATCAGTACTGCCAGTTCCGGGTTCCATGCGCTGATGTCAACGAGATAACCTTCTTCATCGGACTCAAAAGTCTGACCATTCAATTCGTATGCCATGATCTATATTTTCCTTATCTAAAAAAACCAGTTTATAACCAGGATTGTGCAACGTCGTGCTCAACCACCAAATCTACGAAACCACCATAGTCGACGACACTAATGCCATCGATGAGCGGTTTGTCATCCAGGCCCCGTGCAGACACATCGGGCCCCAGCACATAGAAAGTCAGCTCTCCCATTCGCTGATTGACCGCTTCGGCGCTGGCGGCCTTGCTCAACGCCGCGTATACGCCGTCTTCCAGCAGCAGAACAGAACTGCCGGCCTCGGCCAGGCGCAGGCAACTGTCGAGACTGTTCCTGTCAGTGGGGGATTTATTTATCAAATGCAGCATTTTACTCATGAGCTTATCACCACATCCTGTTGCGCCATGATCTCGCGCAAGTTATCACCTGCAAGCACTTCAACCGGGATGATGAGATCCTCGGCGGTCAGCCCGCGTGACTCTAGCGACTCCTGTTCGACGTAGATTTTTTCTACATCGTAATCATCCAGCGCCCTGTAGGTGTTGGAAAAATTCTTCATGCCGATAGCGGCCGTGTCCTGGTTCTTTTTCAGCTGGTATACACCATCGTCAACAAAAACGACGCTGACGTCCTGGTCAAAAGCAGCAGCAATCAAAACGACCTCGAGGCACTCAAGCGCGTAAATGGTGCCATATGGCGCCTTGCGATTGACATACATGAAGCGTTTAACGACTTCCGGGCCTTCTTCTTCCCATGGTTCCATTCAAATTTGCTCCTATCAATCGCCGAAGACGACCAGGCGGTCGTTTTCAATGCCTGCTTCCACCAACTGGCCAAGCCCGGAAATCCGGAATCCATCCTTCAGCACTTCTTCCTTGATGCCGCGGCGCAAGGCAGCGGCAATACAGACGACAAGGTCGATATCGTGTTCCTTGCCCAGCTTGGCCCACAGGTCTACCAGGTTGCGATCATCGGTTTGTGGTTCCGACAACTTGTTCGAGTTGTACACACCGTCGTTGTAAAAGAACACCCGGGCCACTTGATGGCCCTTTTCAATGGCGGCCGCAGCAAACTGGTAGGCGCTGTCTGAAGCCTGGTGTGTAAACGGGCCTTCGTTGACTAAGATTCCAAATTTCATGGGTTCGGCTTCTTTCTCGTCGGGTTACTAAAAATGCAGGTGCGTCGAAGCGTTCAGGCTTTGCCGCGCACCGCGCCAGTCATCGATCTGGTGCTTGGTGAACGCCAGGTCGGTCATTTCAAAAAAGCGCGGCCAGCCGATGCGCTCGATCCATTCACCGAGGCGCTCCCAGGCCTTTCCGTCTTCCTTGTAAGCTCGCAGGATACGCTTGACGATATCGGCCACTTCGGGCCAGCGTGGCGCGTTGTTGGGCAGGTTGGCGGCGACCAGTTTATGGAAGGTCGGTTTGGAACGCGCGTTGGAGTGCTTGCCACCGACCCAGATAGCTATCTTGGTAGAGTCGTCACCATTGATTTGCATCGGCGGGCAGGGCGGATAACAGGCGCCGCAGCAGATACATTTTTTCTCATCGACTTCAAGCGACGGTTTACCGTTGACCATTGCAGGACGAATGGCTGCTACCGGGCATCGCGCGACCACGGCCGGGCGCTCACAGACGTTGGCCACCAGGTCATGGTTGATTTTTGGCGGCTTGGTGTACTGCACGTTGATGGCGATATCGCCCTGGCCACCGCAGTTGATCTGGCAGCACGAGGTGGTCAGGCGTACGCGATTTGGCATCTCCTCATGGGTGAACTCATGGTGGAGTTCGTCCATCAGTGACTTGACCACACCGGATGCGTCGGTGCCGGGAATATCGCAATGCAACCAGCCCTGGGTATGGGAAATCATTGAGACGGAGTTGCCGGTGCCACCGACGGGGAAGCCGGCCGCGTTGAGCTTTTCGATCAACGGCTCGGTCTTGTCGGCGGATGTGACCATGAACTCCGCGTTGCTGCGCGTGGTGAAACGCATGAAGCCATCGGCAAACTCGTCAGCGAGTTCACACAGCTTGCGAATCGTACCGACGTCCATCTGACGTTGTGTACCCG
>JABDPJ010000197.1 GCA_013042835.1 Lysobacterales bacterium | reverse complement strand
ATAATAGACACATCGCGCTGATAGATTTCTGCCAGCAAGCCCAGGGCAAACATGTTCTTGCCATGCTGGGGATTGTCCACCACCTTGAGTGTTTCCTCCTCGATCGGCACCAGCACAAAGCGGTAGTTCTTGGACGACATCTCCTCCATCGCTTCCGCGTACATCTTGCGGATCGCCTCGTCCTCGTGGTTTTCCCAGGCGCTCTCGAGCAGGATGATGCAATTGTCATCGAATGACTTCAGGCGATGGCGGGAAAGACATACCTGATCATTGAAAGCAACCGCCAGCTTGGACTGGTCTCCCCAGTTGGTCACCTTTTCGGTGCCGAAACGGATAATGTTGCCCGATGTGCTGGTGACCGTATGATGCGGGGGCTCGATCTCGGCGGGAATGATTTCCACCGTCCAGACACCATTACCCATCTTGGCGCAGGTCTGGCCAAAAATCTGCGCACACTTTTGCGCGCCTTCACCAGAGTTGGTTATGATTTCGACAGTGTGCTCAGGAACCGCAGTGACCGTCTTGTTGCTGTTAGCTGGGCTGTCCAATTGTACTTACTCCCAAGGCCTGTAAGATCGAACCATTACTGCATTCGTCTTCCAGGTGAAGATTTAACAAAAATTAATGATAAGTTCGGCACGAATAGTAGGGCATGAGACACCCGGCCGACTTGATATTTGTCAATTAATGATGCATTGATTAATCTTTTTTAATACACGTTCGCAGAATAGCTTTTTCAATGCCTTACGAGCGCTTTTATGATGTCTCCACGGTTCTTCTCTAATTGCAGTAATATTAACACATGAAATGTCGACTGAGCCAAGCGGAAAAGCGCAGAAACGAGTTTGATTCTGCGCCCGTGCAGGGCGCATTGAATGGTTTGATTTGCAGCTGAAACGAAGGAGTGAAAATGGCCGGGGTAGAGCGCAGGGTTGCACTGGTGACAGGCGCCGGACGCGGAATCGGGCGTGAGACCGCCGAACTTCTCGCATCACGGGGTGCGCGGGTAATGGCTGTCGCCCGCAGTGAGAAAGAACTGGCGCAAACGGGTTTGGAATATATTGCGGCAGATCTTGGTACGAAGGAGGGCTGCGAGCAAGCCGTTACGGAGACCATCGCAAGACTGGGACCGGTCGAGATTTTCATCTGTAATCACGGACTCGGCTCGGCCCACGAGAAGGTCATCTGGGAACAGCCTGTAGAAACGTGGGAAGAAACCATGCGCATCAACCTGGACGGGCCTTTTTACCTGTCCCGCCTGGTAGTCAAGAGCATGGTGGAGCAACGTTATGGACGTTGCGTCTACATCGCCTCTACCGCAGCCTCCGTGGCTGAGCACGCGGGCTCGGCTTACAACAGTTCCAAAACCGGTCTGCTCGGCCTCATGCGTTCGGTTTCACAGGATGGTGGTGAGTTCAACGTCACGTCCAATGCAGTATTGCCCGGCTGGGTGCGTACCGAGATGGCCGAGCGCTCTGCGCGGGCGGAAGCCAGGGCGCGTGGAATTACGCCGGAGCAGGTATGGCAGGAACGTAACGCGTTGTATGCGCCGGGTCGCGTCGCGACACCGCGGGAAGTTGCGGAGATGATTGCGTTTTTTGCTGCCGAGGAATCCAGCGGGGTTAGCGGGCAGGAGGTTAAGGTGGCATTGGGGAATACTTCCTGACACGCCAGGGGAATAGGGAGTCGTCAGCGAAGCCGGGGCGCCGCGAAACGGGTTGGTTTCCGGGACACGCCATGAACACATCCCTGTGGGCTCGGAAGTTTCATCCCTGAAACTTACGGTCCCGGAAACCAACACGCTCCCCGGCTTTGAACGATACTCTGATATTTCGAACGCGCAGGTTTATCTGCGGTTAATTGAAGGTGAACGTAGCTATGTGGGTGGGTGTTTACCTTTCAACCCAACGCAACCAGCGCCCCTTGGCTCCTGATCGCAGGTTTTGAATCTAGCGTATCTGCCTGTGCCAGTTGTTGACCAGTTGCTCGACGTCTATTTCTTCACCGCCCTGGCTCCATTTGCCGGCGAAGTCCACGTCCTGTGAATTCGGTGGCGGGTTGGGCAAGTTCATCTGGAAGCGCACCGGCATCGGCACGGCTGAACCCATGGCGACGACCTCTCCCCGGCTCAGCGAGGTGATGGCGGTGAATGTACCACGCGCTGAATCCGGCACCATGTCGCGCAGGTATTCCTGGTCATCCGGGTTCGAGATACGCAGGCAAAGGAAGGTGCCGCATTGCGCCAGGACCGTCTCCGAGACCTCGTGCGGACGCTGGCTGACGACGCATAGTCCGACGCCGTATTTTCGGCCGGCTTTGGAAATGTGTTCCATGGCGCGCTTGGCTGCGCTGAAGCGCGTGTCGTCGCCACGCGGAATATACTGTTGCGCCTCTTCGCAGACCAGCCATATTGGGAACTCCAGGCATTTCGGGTTCCAGAAATTGAATTCGAAGGCCAGGCGCCCGATCAGCGCGGTTACCGTCGGAGCAACGTCGAAGGGTACAGCGCTGAGATTCAGCACGGTGACGTTTGCCCTGGGTTCGCCGAGGCCGACGAAGTCGCGCATCAGGTCGACCAGGCTGGCGGTTGATGTACGGGTCTTTGGACGCAGCATGAAATCGTAACGGCTGTCGTTCATCATGCTTTCCATGCGCACCAGCAGTTGGTCGAATTTTCCGAACATGGGGCCCTTGCTGCGGCCGAAGTCATCTGTCTCCTGGTTGGCCAGCACAAATTTTTCATGTAATTCATCGAGCGGGAAGTAAACTGGTGAATCCACCGTAATATGGCCCAGGCCGCTGTTCTTGTTGGCGTCAATGCGCAATTCACCCAGCGCTTCACGTAAAAACGCGAGTTGGGTTGAGGCGTTGACGTCGTCGGGGCTGATTAAAAGCTCTGCCAGGTCGGAATACGTCAATAACCAGTAAGGCATTTCCAGTTCGAGGGCGTCCATGCAACGCACCTTGCTATTGGGGAAGGGCGAAGAGGACGAGGCGTCGGTTTTTTTGACGCCGTACTCACCGTGCAAATCCATGATGATGATATGCGCGTTGGGCATATAACGAAGCGCCGACTGGATCAGGCTGGTAACCGTCCAGGATTTACCCGAACCGGTCTGGCCCAGGATGGCGGCATGACGGCCGAAAAAGTTTGATGCGTCGAGGTATACATCAATAGATTCGAAAGAACTTAATTTACCGACCTTGTAATAAACCTCGCTGAAGTCGGAAAACACCCTTTCCAGGTTCCAGTTTGAAACAACCGATAATTCGGCCCCGGCCGTTGGGAAATGGTGGATGCCGCGGTCGAAGTTGCCATTGCTGTCAAACTCGCCAAGCGGGGCAAGGCGAACCTTGAATATCTCCTGGTTGTTGGCGGCTTTCTCCGCCCACATGCTCTCTACCATGCACAGTATCTTGGTGCCGGATTGTTTGACCATGATGTAGGAGCCGACCTGACCGATCCGAACCTTGTCCATACCGATCATTTTGTCGGTGGTAAGGCCTTCGAGGTCGGCAGACAAATTGGCCACGAAGTAATCCCCGGTGACCTCGACGAGGTGTCCGAGTACGCTATTGGTTTCGCTTTGCATTCTGGCACTCTCCTGATAGACGGGTCCTGCACCTTATGTTGGTGCCTTGTGCGACTGTTTGTTCCATCCTTAGATCAAATGGTGACCGTAATCCGGGTTCCAGGCTCAAAGAGTACGCATAAGAGCGGGAATGCGCAAGTTGAAAAGCGCCAATTGGCACTGGATGTCAAGTATTTCGGGTAAGTTCACGATTATGATAAGGATTGTTTGTGCTTCCCGCTACAAATTCACCAGTTTCTTTGCGGCATCACGAAGTGTGTCATCGTCCTTGGCGAAACAGAAACGTATGACCCGTTGATCGGGGGGGGATTCATAGAAAGCGGAAACAGGAATGGCTGCGACCTTGAATTCTCGGGTCAGGCGCGAGATGAACTCCGAATCGGGGTCATCGCTTATTGCACTATAGTCTGCGAGCTGGAAAAAAGTTCCGGCCGGGGGTATCAGTTTGAAGCGTGATTGCGCAAGCAGGTGACAGAACAGATCGCGTTTCTGCTGGTAAAAGCCACCCAGTTCCAGGTGGTGCTGCGGGCACGCGGCCATAAAGTCTGCGAGTGCGTATTGCAGCGGCGTATTGGTGCTGAAGTTGATGAACTGCTGGATGCGAAAAAACTCTTTCATCAGTGCCCGGGGCGCGATGCAATAACCGATTCGCCAACCGGTGACGTGGTAGGTCTTGCCAAAAGAGGTGACCACGAACGACTTCGCTGCGAGGTCCGGATAGCGCAGCAAGCTGAGGTGCGGTTTGCCGTCGAAGGTGATGTGCTCGTATACCTCGTCTGACACCAGGTGGATATCGCGGCCGGCGATGACTTCGCGCAGCTGTTGAATATCTTCTTCCCGCAGCACGGCGCCGCTCGGGTTGTGCGGCGTATTCAGTATGATCAGCCGGGTGCGGTCGGTGATAGTTTCCCGCACCTTTTGCCAGTCAATGGAGAAATTCGGGTAGCGTAGGGCAATATGCCGGGTAACGCCGCCGTTCAGTGTAACGCCGGGTTCGTAGGTGTCGTAGGCGGGATCGAAGACGATGACTTCATCACCGGGGTTGACCACCGCCGTGATGGCGCAGAATATGGCTTCGGTCGCTCCGGGTGTAACGGCCAACTCGAATTCCGGATCAATGTCCCTGCCGTAGAGGTCCGATACCTTGACGGCAATCTGCCCGCACAGTTCAGGCACCCCCGCCAGCGGCGCGTATTGATTGTGGCCCCGGTTCACGTGGTATGTGACACGTTCCCTGAGTTCCTGCGGGCCGTCAAAATCCGGAAACCCCTGCGCCAGGTTGATGGCGCCGTGATCCTGGGCCATCCTGGACATTACGGTAAATATCGTGGTGCCTTTGCCGGGAAGTTTGTTTTTCAGCATTTTCAGACCTTCAGAGGTGTCAGGTGATTTAATCCCGTCACCGGTATTAAATCAACCCGAGCCTTCTGGACGTTAGCGTAATGACGGTCAAATTCAGTCGCCGGTCTATCCGTGCTTGATCGAAGCCACCTGACGTCACAGAATACGAAGCGCTGCAGCAGTGGGAATTTTAATTGCGCATGCTTCAATACCAGTGGCCGCATTGCCTCAACAGTGAGAAGAATAATGCTTTCAAACTTCAAACGTTTTATTTTCGTAGCCTCTTTTGCGCTATTTACGCTGCTCCCGGTTGCAACCGTTTATGCAAAAAACATCGATGTGACTGCATCGCAACTCGATGGACTTGAATGGCGGGAAATCGGGCCTTATCGCGGAGGTCGTGTCACAACGGTGACCGGTGTCCCGGGCAGGCCCATGCTGTATTACATGGGCGCCACCGGGGGCGGGCTATGGAGAACGGAGAATGCCGGCACGACATGGCAGAATATCTCCGATGAATATTTCAAGGTTGGCACCATTGGTGCGGTCGCCGTGGCTGAATCGGATCACAACGTCCTTTACGTGGGCACGGGTGAATCACCCATCCGCGGTGTCACAACTGCAACGGGAGACGGTGTCTGGAAGTCAAGCGATGCCGGCAAGACCTGGACGCACATCGGGCTCGAGAACAGTGGCCAGATCGCGCGCATAAAAATTCATCCGGCCAACCCCGACATCGCCTGGGTTGCCGTACAGGGTCAAATCTGGGGTCCAAATGAGGAACGGGGCGTGTTCCGCACTACCGACGGCGGCAGGAGTTGGCAGCACGTATTGAAAGTCGGTCCGAATACCGGCGCGTCGGACCTCAGCGTGGATCCGGCCAACCCGCGCATTCTCTATGCGGCGATGTGGAATCACGGGCGCAAACCCTGGTACATCCATTCCGGCGGCAATGATGGCGGAATCTTCAAATCCATCGATGGCGGCGACAGCTGGAAGAAACTGGCCGGCGGCCTGCCGGAAATGGTCGGCAAGATTGCCGTGGATGTTTCCGCCAGCAACCCGGAGCGAGTTTACGCACTGCTCGAAGCGGAACCCGAAAAAGGTGGTCTGTGGCGCAGTGATGACGGCGGGGAAACCTGGTCCCTGATCAACGGTCACCGTGTCCTGCATACCCGCGCCTGGTATTACATCCACCTCACCGCTGACCCCGTTGACGAGGACACCGTTTATGTCCTCAACGTACCGCTGATGAAATCGGTCGATGGCGGTAAAAGCTGGGAGAAAATGACGACCCCGCATGGTGACCACCACGACCACTGGATCAACCCGCACGATAACAGGAACATGATCAACGGCAATGACGGTGGCGCCACGGTCACGTTTGATGGTGGCGAGACCTGGTCGAGCATCATGAATCAGCCGACGGCCCAGTTCTACCGGGTGACAACGGATAACCTCAATCCTTTTCGCATCTATGGCGGACAGCAGGACAACAGCACTGTCGCGATTGCCAGCGAGAGCCATTCCGGCGGTATCGGAGTTGATGATTATTTCGCCGTGGGTGGCGGCGAGAGCGCCCATATTGCCTTTGACAAGGATGACCCGACCCTGATTTACGCCACTACTATTAACGGCACGCTGACCGAGTACGATCATGCAACAAAGCTGACCCGCAGCATTATCCCGTTTCCGGAGCAGGTTTACGGCAAGGATTCCCGTGACTTGAAGTACCGCGCCAACTGGAACGCGCCGGTAGCTGTTTCCCCGCATGATCCTTCCATCATCTATTACGGCACGCAGATGGTTTTGCGCAGCACCGACCGCGGTGCAAGCTGGCAAGAGTTCAGCCCGGACCTGACCCGCAACGACCCGCAAAAGCAGGGCCGCAACGGCGGCCCGCTGACGCCGGAGAACGTCGGTGCCGAGTTTTACAATACGCTGTTCTATATTGTTGAATCGCCGCATGAGCAGGGATTGATCTGGGTTGGCAGCGACGACGGGCTGGTCCACATCAAACGCGAAGGCTCCACGGAGTGGCAGGCCGTGTCGCCGCCACACCCGGGTGAAGCCATGATCAACGCCATCGAGGTCAGTCCGCATGACAAGGGCAAGGCCTACCTGGCCGTGACGGCTTACAAGCTCAATGATTTCAAACCGTATATTTACCGGACAACGGACTACGGCAAACGCTGGAAACGCATTGATGAGGGTTTGCCTGCAGATGCATTTGTGCGGGTTGTGCGGGAGGATCCGGCCTACCCGGGCCTGCTTTACGCCGGTACCGAACTGGGCATGTTTGTCTCTTACAATGACGGCCGGGATTGGGCATCGCTGGACCTCAACCTGCCGCCGGTTCCCATTACCGACCTCGCGCTGCGACATGACAAGCTGGTTGCCGCTACCCAGGGCCGTGGTTTCTGGGTGCTGGATGACCTCTTCGTGGTGCGCCAGGCGGCGGCCGGATTGCCCGGTGAGGCAATGCATGTTTTTACACCGAACGCTGCAGAGCTTGGATCACGCAGCGGCAGGGCGGGGCAGTTTGAAGGTGCTAACCCGGACCCCGGTGTGCCAATTTACTACTTGCTGGAGGCCGATTCAGAAGAGCCGCTCAGTATCGAAATACTGGATGGGGAAGGGCAGGTCGTGCGCAGTTATTCCGGCCGGGAAGGTGATTTTGAGCGTTGCAAGATTGGCAATATGGACCCCCGTCGACCGTTCGAACTCGAGTACCCGGTGGCCCAAAAAGGTTTGAACAAATGGTCCTGGAACCTGAAGCGTAACGGTTTGAAGTGTGTTGCTGACATCACCCTGTTCGCCGGCTTTGACGGTCCGCGTGTGGTTCCCGGCGATTACCAGGCCAGGGTCTCAGTTGGCATGGTTGAACAAACCGTGCCCATAACGCTCAGGATGGACGCACGTCTGAGCGCCAGCAGCGAGGAAATCCAATTCTGGTCCGAACGCCTGGCCGAGGTGCAGAGAATGATCAACGATAGCCTCGCCAGCCTTGAGCAGATACGGAAGTCAAAACGGCAGATCGAGAGCCTGATGCTTGATTATCCAGAAGCAAGCGAACTGCAATCCGCCGGCACCGCGGCAATTGAGAAAATCAACGCCTGGGACCACGAAATCATCCAGCTGCGGCACCAGACCTACGAGGATGAAGATGCCTGGGAAACGAAGCTGGCAGGCCAGTTGCGTTATCTGATGGATGTCATCGACGCAACTGGTGCACCGGTTACCGGCGGGGCCCTGTTACGGCTGGAAGACCTCAAGGCGGAGTGGGCGGAAAGGCGTGCGGAGCTCCAGGCCATCAGGCGTGATCATATTGACGCGATCAATGAATGGGCCACGGAACAGGGTGTTCCCTATGTGACTTCGCCCGGCGCCTGAATACGCCGCGGTGGTGGCTGTGCGCGGTTGCCAAACTCAACAGACTGGCGGGCCTGTCGTGCCCGCCGGTCAGTGATTAGTGTTCTTCGGTCATTTTGTACTTGATGCTGCCGGCCACGGCATTGGCGAAATCATCGAGATTTTCATAGTTCATATTTTTGAACAGGGCGACAAGTTCTTCAACCGGCCTGCGCATCGCTTCGACCTCCTGGTGGCTGCGGCCGCAGCCCTCGCAATACAAACCTTCATCGGTGCATTCGCCGTTGCATGGTGTAAATTTCATAATTCCAGCTCCTTTCAGTCAACTGCTGGTTAGTGTGATGGCTGGTGATAAAAAGTTCGTGATCGAGATCAGATAAATGTAAAATCTTTGCAATTTTTACGAGGTGCATCCAATGCGTTTCCAGAGTTTGTCCATTGCGCTAACAGGCAGTGGCGGGTCAGGTGTCATGACCACCGGCAGCCTGCTGCTCGAAGCGGCGGGCAGGGCCGGTTGGTATGGCTTTATGGCCCGTTCCGCCGGCCCCCAGATAAGGGGTGGTGAGGCTGCGGCGGTGCTGCGGATCGCCAGTGAGCCGATCGAGTCACACGACGACAGTTTTGACCTCGTGCTGGCCATCGACCCGGGCAGCCTGGCCCGCTTCCTGGCGGAGATCCCGCTGCGGTCGGACAGCCTTATCATCAGTGATGCCGAGGGTGGGCGCAGGGGTGACAGTCTTCCCGATACGCCTGCCCGTGTCATTGATCTGCCCATGAAAGGGCTGGCGAAAACGGTGCAAGCGGGCCGTCCCAACATGATCGCTCTCGGCGCGCTCACAAAAGTTATCGGACTGCCCCTGGCTCCGATGTTGGAGATTCTTGAAAAGATATTGAAATCCAAGGGAGCGGACGCCCTCGAGTCCAGCTGGAACTGCGTTCAGGAAGGTTACGAGGCCGGCGCTGAATTGCCGGTTCTGGACGGCCCGCTTGTGAACACCGACATCAGCGCGGACCGCTGGAGCCTGACCGGTAACGAGGCGGCAGGGCTCGGCGCCGTTCGCGGTGGTATCCGTTTCGTCGCCGGTTATCCGATCACGCCGGCGACAGAACTGTTGGAATGGCTGGCAGGGACCTTGCCGAAAGTCGGCGGCGTATTGGTCCAGGCCGAGGATGAACTGGCCTCGGTCAACCAGATCATCGGCGCCTCTTTCGGCGGTACGCCGGCACTGACGGCGACCTCGGGTCCGGGACTCGCCCTGATGACCGAATCCATCGGCTTGTCCGTCTGCTCGGAGGTCCCCGTGGTGATCATTGACGTGATGCGTTGCGGTCCGTCCACCGGCATTGCGACCAAGAGCGAACAGTCCGATCTGGATATCGCATTGCACGGTTTACACGGCGATGCACCGCACCTCGTGCTGGCGCCGACCTCGGTAACCGACTGCCTGTTTACGACGCAGTGGTCCGTCCACCTCGCTGAATCCCTGCAGACGGCTGCAATCGTTTTATCGGACCAGTCGCTTGGCCAGTCGAAAGCTATCGTTGAACGTCCCGCGGATGTCAGCTTCATGGCAAGACGGGTTGTGCCGGAAACTTTTGCCGGGGAATATCAACGCTATGCAATCAGTGAATCCGGCGTTTCACCGATGTCGATCCCCGGTCAGGCTGGCGGACAATACACTGCTGATGGATTGGAGCACAACCAGGCCGGGACGCCGTCAAGCCTGCCTGAGGATCATTATTCGCAACTGGAGAAAAGGCAGCGCAAAATCCATGCTTTCGAGTTTGGGCAACACTGGGCGGACCTGGAGGGCAGCGGCGAAACCGCCGTCATCACCTGGGGCGCAACCACCGGTCCGGTGCGGGAAGCACTGTCGCGGTTACGCGAGCGCGGTGAAAATGTGCGCCTGATTGCAGTGCGCCTGCTGTCCCCGGAACGGCCGGCGGATATGGCCGCCGCACTCGCGGGTGTCAAACGCCTGCTGGTGGTTGAGCAAAGCCACTCGCGCCAGTTCCACCGTTACCTGCGTTCAGCCTACGACTTGCATCCGGCGGTCAAGGTGTTCAACCGGCCGGGGCCATTGCCATTCCGGCCAAATGAAATCATTGAACAGTTACACAACTGGGGTCAGGCGGATTGAAATGACGAACGATAAGATAGCGCTGCAACTGCAGCCCAAGGAATACAAGTCCGCCGTCAAGCCGGTCTGGTGCCCGGGATGCGGCGATTTTGGCGTGCTGGGCGCCCTGACCAAGGCGTTGGCCGGACTGAAGATACAGCCTGAGGATGCGGCGGTTATTTCCGGCATCGGATGTTCTTCGAGGATGCCGACCTATTTGAGCACTTATGGTTTTCACGGCGTGCATGGCCGGGCGTTGGCGGTTGCTACCGGCCTCAAGGTGGCGCGACCGGACCTTACAGTGATCGCAACCGGTGGTGACGGTGACGGCTTCTCCATCGGTGGCAATCATTTCCTGCACACCTGCAGGCGGAACCCCGACCTGACCTATATCGTCATGGACAACCAGGTCTATGGCATGACCAAGGGACAGGCTTCACCGACCACCGAGCCCAACTGGGAAAGGGCCAAGCTGACCCCCAGCGGGACCGGCATCAATCCCTTTCAACCGTTGGCCATCGCGCTGGCATCGGGTGCCAATTTCATCGCGCGCTGTTCCAGTTCGGATTCCAATGGCACGGCCAGGGTCCTGATGGAGGCAATCAGGCATCCAGGTTTTTCCATGGTGCAGGTACTGAGCCCCTGTGTGACGTTTCGTCCGGAGCAGAGGGAATGGAAGCGCAGCCTGATACCGGCGCCCGAAGACATGCAGCGAACACCCGACCCGGCCGAGGCGGCCAGGTTGCTGATGACCGATGAGGGTGTGTATACCGGCATACTTTATGTTGGCGACCGGCCGGTCTACCAGCCGAAACTTAAATCAGAGATTGACAATATTGCGACACTTGACGAGGAGTTTCGTCTATGACTGATACAAGCAAACACCCGCTGCGGTCCATCCGGAGCGCCGACGAGTTGCTGGCTTATTCGCTGGCGCTGGAGACCGAAGCGGTGGATCGGTTCAATGACCTTGCCGACCAGATGGAAGTACACCATAACTACGAGGTTGCAGACCTGTTCCGCAAGCTGGCGAAGATCGAGGGCCTGCACATCGATAACGTCAAACAGGCCTCAGCAGGCAAGGAATTGCCTGCACTGATGGCCTGGGAGTTTGAATGGGAGGGCGGCGAATCCCCGGAAGGCGGCCTGATGGAAGAGGCGCATTACCTGATGCAACCATGGCACGCCATCGAGTTGGCAATGCACGGAGAGCAGCGTGCGGTCGAGTTTTTTCGCCATGTCGCAGAGACAGCCGAGGATGAGACGGTGGTCAAGATGGCGCTTGAAATGGTTGAGGAAGAGGAAGAACACGTCGCCCTATTGAAAAAGTGGCAGGAACGATTTCCAAAACCGGAAGAGGGTTGGGACGAGGACCTGGATGCCCCTGTTCTGATGGAGTGAGAGTGAGGGGCAGGCTTAAGGTTCAACAGAGTAACGCTGGCGGACTTCTGCTCCAAGAGCATCTTTCAGCGGGTCGAGATGCTCTTCAAAATTGCGCCATTGTTCCATCGCGTCTGTGTAAATGGGCTTGCGAACCTGCTCTGAACTTGGTGTCCGCACGGCCCGCTCGGTTTCATAAAACCTGAGACATTGCTCTTCAAATTCCAGCCCGCAGTAGTCGAGCAGTGCGCGGATCTGTGTTTCAGTATCCGCCACCATCTCTTCATACTGAACACGGTGAACCCTGCCGGGTAAAACTGCGTCCCAGTGGTCCATCAACCTGACATAATCCCTGTAATACTTGCCAATATGCTGCAGGTCATAGGTGAATGTCTGGCCATTGGCGAACAATTGTTTGAAACCCGAGAAACAACAGCCCATCGGGTGGCGCCTGGCGTCGATGATTTTGCTGTTCGGCAATATCAGGTGGATTAAGCCGATGTGGCGGAAATTGTTTGGCATTTTGTCGATAAAAAATGGACTGTCGCCCCGCTGGATACGGGTGGTCCGCAAATAGCTTTCACCCAGTTCGCGAAATCTCTCAGCAGTCAACTGGACGAGGTTTTCCGGATATTTTCCTGATGGGTTTTCACGGCATTTGCCTGCTATTTCGCGAGAAATCGCAATAATATCCTGAAGTTCAGAGGTTCCTTCAACCTTCGAATGGCTGGCCAGTATTTGTTCCAGCAAGGTGGAGCCTGCGCGTGGCAGCCCGACGATAAATATCGGATCCGGTGCATCACAACCCCAGCCTTCACGTTGCTCAAAAAAACCCTTGTCCAGTGTTCTGACCTGGCGGACTGCCTCAAGGACATTGACCTTTGGGTTATGCCGGTGCTCGATCCGCCGAATCGCATTGCCACGCCGGTAAAATTTGAAAGACTCGTCATATTCACCGCGGTCCTCAAGGGCTTTGCCGAGGGCGAATGCGAGGTGTGCCTGGTCATCGGCATCACCGCCCTCGGCCGTGACCTGGTCACGCATATGTTCGATGTCTTCTTCATCGAAGCTGAATGTCTTAAGGTTGGCCAGGCTCCAGTAAGCTTCCCCAACCTCGGGACTCAGGCGGATACATTTTCTGTAAGCTTCAATCGACTCCGCAAGTCGCCCAACGGTTTTCAGCGTATGGCCATAGCTCATCTGGGCGCGCGCCTGGTTGGGGTAGTTTTCAAGCACTCTCTCGTAGATATCAAGCGCCTGCTCATGATCGCCAATGCGAACCAGGATAGAGCCTTTGAGAGTCAGAAAATTTGGATTATTGGGTTCCTGCGCGAGTAGAATCTCCGCTTCACGGAGAGCGGCCTCCGCTTTTTGCTGACGCACCAGGACCATCGCATAACTGTGCCTGGCGGCGTGAAAGTCCGGCGCCAGTTCCAGGCAGCGCTCCAGCAGATGACAGGCGTCCTTCAGTTGGCCCATCTTCAAACCTATGTCAGCAAGCACCCTCATTGCCGAGACGTCGAGTGGATATTCCTTAAGAAGATCCCTGACGATGCGTTCCGCTTTACCCAACTTTCCGTCGCGCAACAGTTCGACGGCTTCTACCAACTCGGGGTGCTGGGTAGAGAGCTTGAAATGTTGTTCAAAGGCCTGGCGGCTGCCCTCCTCATTACCGGCTACCTTGAGTTGGTGGCCGAGACTTTGCCACGCCAGGGCGTGTCCGGGATCCAGGTCCGTGGCCCTGCGCAGAGCATGGACAGCATCGTCACCGCGGCCTACGGCACCATAACATTGGGCAATTTCATGCAGGAAATCCGGTGAGTCGCGAAATTCTGCAAGCATGGGCTTCAGCGTATCCAGTGCTTTTTCCGGCAATTTCTGAAGACGCAAAGCGGCTGCCAGTATCCTCCTTGCTTTCATTGTGTCCGGATACACCTTGAGGATTTCGAGTGCCTGCTCCTGCGCGAGGCGCGCGTCATGAGTCAGCAGTTCGGTCGCGTTTTTCAGAGCGGTTTGAAGATCGCCCCTGGCGCTGTCATGAGATTTGGACATAGGAGACATTATCCATATTTACCGGGCTGAATGTCGTATTTGGTGTTGAAATTGACCTGATCAACTCGCGATTTTCTAGCTGGACTTTGCTTGCTGATTTGACTTGCCGCAGAAATTGGAGAATTATGGTAGCCGAGTCGACCTCATATACAAGTCAAATAAATAGCTGAAATACAGCATAAAAAAAATAATTTGATACTTGGGGCGACTAAATCGAGAAATCCTGTTCAGGAGTTCCAAATGAAAAAACATCATCGTAATCAGTTAAGTCAATCCATTTCAATGGCCCTCGTCGGCTCGGTAGTCGTCGCAACCGTCGTCGTTCCGGCATACGCTCAGGACAGTGATTCAGCTCTGCTTGAAGAGGTGATCGTCACGGCCCAGAAGCGTGAACAGAACCTGCAGGATGTGGCCGTTTCTATCCAGGTGCTGGGTAACGAACAGTTGGAAAATCTCTACGTCAGATCATTCGAGGATTTCATCAATTTCCTGCCGACCGTTTCCTTTACGTCACAGGGTGGTCCCGGTGGTCCCGGCTTTGGCCAGGTCTACATGCGCGGCATAGCCAGTGGCGGTGACGGCAACCACTCTGCTTCGATGCCGAGTGTCGGTTACTACCTCGACGAACAACCGGTCACGACGATCAACCAGGTTCTCGACATTTACATGTACGACATCGCGCGGGTTGAAACACTTGCCGGTCCACAGGGCACGCTTTACGGCCAGGGCAGCCAGTCCGGCACCATCCGCATCATTACCAACAAACCGGAGATCGGTGTTTCCGAAGGTGGCTATGACCTCGAGGTCAATTCGGTCAAAAGCGGCGATATCGGTTATGACCTGAATGGATTCTGGAATTTCCCGATAGGTGACTCTGCAGCCGCCAGGCTCGTGGCCTGGCACCAGCAAACGGGGGGTTATATCGACCAGGTCCCCACCACGATGTATTTCCCAGGACCGCAACCACATCTGGTTGACAACTCCGATTTCGCCCGTGAAGACGCCAATGAAGTGTCCAAGACCGGCTTTCGGGCCTTGTTGAAAGTCGACCTCAATGAGAATTGGTCCGTCACACCGGGCCTGATGTACCAGAAAGCTGATACAGAGGGCTACTGGGAGCATAATCCGGAATTTTTTGGTGACCTCGAAACCGGCAGGCTTTGGCCGGCAGACGGCAGTGACGACTGGTACCAGGCCTCTTTGACCCTCGACGGCAGTATCGGCGACATCGACATGGTCTATGCGGGTGCTTACCTGGACAGGGAACAGAACTATCAGTATGACTACAGTGATTACACGGAATACTGGGCCTACTACCTGACCAACCCCGAATATTATGACGCGCCCGGTTATTGCGTGTATTACAACGATGTTGGCGATTGCGCGATCGGGACACAATACGTAGATGCTCAGAATGACTTTACCCGTCAAAGCCATGAAGTACGCTTCCAGTCTTCCGCCGACCGCCGGTTCAGGTGGGTAGGCGGCCTGTTTTATCAAAAACAGAAACATGATTTTGACCTGCAGTACACCGTTCCGGACTCGGCTGTCGCTACTTCGGTTGTTGAGGGCGGTAATGTTGTCTGGCAGACGAAGCAGGTCCGCGAGGACCGGGACACGGCACTTTTCGGAGAGATAACTTACGATTTCACTGAAAAATTCTCCGGTACCTTCGGAGCACGTTACTTTGAATACGAAAATTCCCTGTATGGTTTTAACGGTTTTCTGCGCCATTGCACCGGGCAATACATTGACGGTGAATTTGTAGAGATTCCCGCCGACGAAGGTGGCGAGGTTCAGTACCCCTGTTTTGATACACGCGTACTCGATGATGTGGCCAAAGGCAATGACTGGGCCTTCAAGGCTAATCTCGAATACCGCATTGACAACGACAAGATGGTTTATTTCACCTGGTCCGAGGGTTTTCGCGCCGGTGGTGTTAACCGGGCGCGCGTTGAAGGTATTCCCAAGTACGGCCCGGATTTCGTCACCAACTATGAAATCGGCTGGAAGACCACCCTCGCCGATGGTGCCGTGCGATTCAACGGTGCTGTGTACCTGCTCGATTGGGATGATTTCCAGTTTGGGTTCCTTGATTTTGCCGTATCAAACCTGACCATCGTTCAGAATGTCGGTAATTCAAGGACCAAGGGTATCGAGTGGGAACTGGCCTGGGCCATGAACGATAACAATACGTTGTCCTTCTCAGGAACCTATAACGATTCTGAGCTGCAGACCGATTTCTGGCGTACGCAGGACCTGGAGGACGCAGGTGAACCAGCCAACGCACCGGCCGGCACGCCCATGCCCTACGTGCCGAAGTGGCAATTGTCCGGAATCTGGCGCAGTAATTTCGAAGTCGGTGCCTTGCCGGCATTTTTCCAGGCCGCCGTCTCTTACACCGGCGCACGCTGGAATGACCTTGATACGCTGAATGTACCAGCCCGGCAAAAAATGGATGATTACACGCTGGTGAACTTGTCGACAGGTATCAACAAAGATAACTGGACGCTCAGTTTTTACATCAATAACCTGTTTGACGAACGGGCGGAAATTGATATCGAGGATCCCGGATACGGTGGGCTACCAAACCTGCAACGTCCGCCAGGGCATAAGTGGACGACCATCACCAACCGACCGCGGTCGTTTGGTATTCGTTTCAGCCAGAGGTTCTGATTCGGCGATTGAAACTGCGACCGGCAACGGCCGGTCGCGTTCAATGAACACCACCACCAGATCAAATCCTGATGAATTCTGTTCGTCGGACTATTTGTAAGACTCGAACAAGGCCACCATGAAATCCCATACCTTGCCGATGGACTCGATTTCAATCTTCTCATCGGGCGAGTGGGGATTCTTGATGGTCGGCCCGAAAGAGATCATGTCCATACCGTCATACTTGGCGCCGATAATGCCGCACTCCAAACCCGCATGGATCGCTTCCACGACCGGTTTTTTGCCAAAGCGCTTTGCATAAACTTCCAGGCAGCGCGCCAGTAATGCGGACTCCATATTGGGTTTCCAGGAAGGGTAGCCGCCGCTGGTGCTGCCTTGTGCACCCGCCAGGCGGGCCACCGCCATCACGCGGTCACAGAGCAGGGCCAGGCTGTCCATATTGGAACTGCGCTGGTTGGAAATAATGGTCAGCTTGTTGTTTTCCACGCTGATAGTGGCAAGGTTATTGGAGGTTTCAACCAGTCCTTCCATGTCATTTGACATCGCCGCGACACCGTGGGGGTAGGCGAAGACCGTATCGATAGCGCGGCGCGTGGACGCAGCGCTGGCGGCCTTGAAGCCACCGTTGTCCGGCGCCAGGGTCATGCTGAGGTTCGGGTCGGTCCCGGCGTGTTCGGATTGCAGTTTCTTTTCGAGTTCAGCGATGACTGCAACGGCTGTGCCGGTGTCGCTGGAGGGTATCATCAGGATAGCCTCTGCATCGCGCGGAATGGCATTGCGCGCAGTACCGCCGCTGACGGTAGCAATGCGCACATCGCTCTTTTGGGTGAGCACGTGGATGCCCCTGAACAGCAGCTTGATGGCATTGGCCCGCTGCTCACCGATATCGACGCCCGAATGTCCACCCGACATGCCGCCGCCCACCAGCTTGAAGGCTTCGTAGCCGGGCAGTTCTTCATCCGCTGTGAAGGGCAGCACCATGCGCGCATCTTCTCCACCTGCGCAACCGACGGTGAATACGCCTTCGTCCTCGGAATCAATATTCAGTAGTTGTTTGCCCTTGAGGAAACCGGGTTGCAGTGACGAGGCGCCCGTCAGGCCGGTCTCCTCGTCGGTGGTGAACAAAAGTTCCAGGTGCGGGTGGCCGACCTCATGATCCGTGGCGGCCACCATGGCCATGGCGATGGCAATGCCGTTATCTGCCCCGAGAGTGGTCTGGTTGGCAGTCAGCCAGCCGTCGTCGGTGAAAATGAGCTCAATCGGGTCCTGGTCAAAATCATGCTCGTGACCTTTGGCCTTTTCGCAGACCATGTCCATGTGACCCTGTAACACCAGCGTTTCTGCATTTTCAAAGCCACTGGAGGCCGGTACTTCGATCAGTACGTTGCTGGCCTCGTCGGTGCGCGCATCCAGTCCGTTCTCCGCGGCCCAGTTCAATAGCCATGCGACGATCTTGTCTTCTCTTTTTGAGGGTCTCGGGATCTGGCTGATCTGTGCGAAAGCAGCAAGGATTTTGCGCGTGTAATCATGCGTCGTGTTCATATTCAGTCTCATTTTCAGATAAGTGGTACGTATGTTGGGAGTCACTTTACTTGTTCCGGAAGCAAGGATAAATGACAAGGATCAATGCGCGCTCAACGAGTGATTTGCCTACCCGCAAAATGGTGAAAATGGGATAGGCATTCACTGCGCCCTTCATTAGCCTTTGAGCGTGGAACCAGAACAAAATTGGCTGGGTCGAAGGGCCTTCACTTAGGTATGATGACGTCTTTCCAAATGCAGATGCTGACCCGGGGAAATTCTGACCAGTTCATGACAACCATCCACGACACACTTCGCCAGGTTTTCGGCTTACAGGATTTCCGGCCCTTCCAGCAGGAAATTATCGAGCGGGTCGTGGCTGGGGGTGACGCCTTCGTGCTGATGCCTACAGGTGGTGGCAAATCCCTTTGCTACCAGTTGCCGGCCTTGCACCGCCCGGGCCTTGGTATCGTGATTTCACCATTGATTTCCCTGATGAAAGACCAGGTTGACGCCATGCAGGCCAATGGTGTCAGGGCGGCCATGTACAACTCAACCTTGTCCGCTCAAGAGGCCAGAACCGTGCTGGCGCGGCTGCACAACGGTGAAATCGATCTCCTCTATGTTGCACCCGAGCGCATGATGCGGGCAGGTTTCATCAACAGCCTGGAGCACCTGGAACTTGCGTTGATCGCCATCGACGAGGCCCATTGCGTATCTCAATGGGGGCATGATTTCCGGCCTGAGTACGCGGCTCTTGGTGAATTGCGCCGGTATTTTCCAGATGTGCCTTTTATCGCCCTGACGGCGACCGCTGACCCGCAAACTCGCGACGATATCGTGCAGGTGCTCGGCCTGGACGGGGCGCGCTCGTTTGCCACCAGCTTCGATCGCCCGAACATACGCTACACGGTGCTGGACAAACACCGTCCGCAAAGCCAGCTCAAGCGTTTTCTTGCCGGTCACGTCGGCGCCAGCGGCATCGTTTACGCCCTGTCTCGCAAACGGGTCGAAGAGATTGCCGCTTATCTGTCTGAACATGGCCTCGCTGCCGCCGCTTACCATGCCGGTCTTGCCGCCGATACCCGCAGGGACGTCCAGGAGCGTTTTATTCGCGACGACGTGCAAATCGTGGTGGCGACGGTCGCCTTCGGGATGGGTATCGACAAACCCAATGTGCGTTTCGTGTTCCATTATGACTTGCCCCGGCACATGGAAGGCTATTATCAGGAAACCGGCCGCGCCGGCCGTGACGGCCTGGCAGCAGAGGCCGTATTGTTGTTTGGCACACAGGACGTGGCAACGGCGCGCTACCATCTCGAACAGAATGCCAACGAGAACCAGCGCCGTATCGATGCGCATAAACTGAATGCGATGGTGGGGTTTGCAGAGAGCCTCACCTGCCGGCGGCAGGTTTTATTGGGCTACCTTGGCGAGCAATTGAACGAGGCTTGCGGCAATTGCGATATTTGCCTGCACCCGCCCGAACAGTACGACGCCACCGAGGCGGCCCGTAAGGTACTGTCCTGCGTTTACCGCGTTGGACAGAGTTTCGGTATTCGGCACGTGGTGGACGTGCTGCGGGGCGCGGATAATGAGCGCGTTCGAAAATTCAACCACGAACGCTTGAGCACCTATGGGATTGGCCTGGAATACAGCACGGCGGAATGGTTGACCATCGTGCGCCAGCTGATTCACCGGGGTTACCTGACCCAGGATATCGCCGCTTTTTCGGTTTTGAAGCTGACCGCCAATGCCTTGCGGTTGTTGCGCGGTGAGGAGACGTTGCAACTGGCGCGTCCGCGGGTGCAGGAAAAGGCCGGCAGAAAGAAAAAGAAATCCGGTCCGGTGGCTGAACTCAATGAAGGGGATCTGCGCCTGTTTGAAACCCTGCGCGAAATTCGCAAGCAGCTGGCCCTTGAGCAGGGCGTGCCGCCCTACGTGATATTCGGTGACGCGGCACTGGTGGAAATGAGTCGCGAAAGGCCATCAAACGAGGCGGAATTTCTTGCGATCAACGGGGTGGGCGAGGTTAAACTGGAACGCCATGGCGCCACTTTTCTTGAGGCCATTGCTTGCGATGAGGCATGATTGCGTTGAATTGAACCGGGCAGATGAGGCGGTGAGGTGAAAAAAGTGGCTGTCACCGGTGCTTCCGGGCATATCGGTGCAAACCTGGTCAGGGAATTGCTCTTGCGGGGGTACGAGGTGACTGCGTTGGTCCGGCAATCGAGTGCGGCGCTTGAAGGCCTCGATGTGTCGCGGGTTGATGGGTCACTCGAGGACAAGCAGAGTCTTTCCAGGGCGTTCAAAGGCGTTGAGCAGGTCTATCACCTGGCCGCGTTTATTTCGATCCAGAGCGGTCATAAGGAGCGCTTGGAGCGGATTAACGTAGAGGGTACGCGTAACGTCCTTTCGGTCTGCCAGGCGGAGGGCGTCTCTACGCTGGTGCATTTTTCCAGCATCCATGCACTCGAGTTGGAACCGCTCGACAAGGCGGTGACAGAGGATAATCCTTTGCTGGGCGCAGGCGCGGGGCGCGCGGGCGATTACGACCACTCGAAAGCACGGGCGGACAGGTTGATAAGGCTGAACGATCACGAGGCTTTGCAGACCCGGATTGTTTATCCGACCGCAGTGTTCGGACCCAATGATTTCAGGTCGTCACTGTTTGGCCAGGCGATTCAAAAGCTGGCGCATGGCCAGCTGCCCGCGCTGGTAGCAGGAGGCTTTGACTGGGTTGATGCCCGTGACGTGGCCTGGGGAGCCGTGGAAGCGGCGGAAAAAGGCAAGGACGGTGACAGGTATCTGTTATCCGGGCAATATCTTGAAATGCACGCCGTGGCAGCCGTTATCGCGGAACTGACCGGTGTCGCCGCACCCCGGTTCACCTGTCCGGCAGGGTTGGCAGCCTTGTCTGCGCCGCTGCTGGGGCTCTGGGCGCGGCTGCGAGGTGAAACGCCCATATACACGCGGGACTCGCTGGCGGCATTGTCAGCCAACAAGGAAATGAGTCACGCCAGGGCGGCGGGGTTGTTGGGCTACCAACCACGGCCGTTCCGTCAGTCAATGCGCGATGCGCTGAATTTCTATTCAAGGCAGAATGGTAGCGGCGCAACAGGCGGGGAGGGCAGAAGGCGCGATGGCTCTTGAATACTACATGAACCATTATTTTTACTGGGTGGCCTACGGCACACTGGCGCTGGCCCCGATTGTCTTCGTATTGCTGTTTTATGTGCGGGCGCCTTACGGCCGTTATACCCGCTCCGGCTGGGGGCCCATGCTGGACAACCGCCTGGGCTGGTTTTTCATGGAGTTGCCGGCGGTGCTGGTTTTTGGCGCCATCACACTGGTTTATGGTCAACTCAATGCCGCCTTGCTGGGCCTGTTTTTGCTCTGGCAGCTACATTATTGCCACCGTGTGTTCGTTTACCCGTGGACGCTGAAAAAGGGCAGCAAGATGCCCTGGGTCATCCTGCTGATGGCGGTGCTGTTCAACACCACCAACGGCTACCTCAACGCCTGGTCGATAGCCTCCCAGGGTGAGAAGTACGGTGACCTCTGGCTCACCAGTCCGCAGTTTTTGCTTGGCGTGCTGCTGTTTTTGGGCGGGATGGCACTGAACAAGGTCTCGGACAGGCAGCTTGCCCGCCTCGGCCGGACAGGCAGCGGCAAGCGGGAATACCAGGTTCCGTATGGCTTTGCCTACCGCTGGGTTTCCTGCCCCAATTACCTGGGCGAGATCATCCAGTGGATTGGATGGGCCATTGCCACCTGGTCCCTGGCGGGCTGGGTGTTCGCGATCTGGACCATGGCCAACCTGGTGCCAAGGGCGGTCGCCCATCACCGCTGGTACCGGCAGACTTTCAAGGATTACCCGGCGGAGCGCCGCGCCGTTATACCCTATTTGCTGTAGTTTGTAGGCGGGTGTTTCAGGACTTCGAAAGTCGGGCGGTGTCGGCAACGGGTTGGCGACCTGGTTAATGCACCATTTATTAAGCGGCGCTCAGCTGTTTGATCAAAACGGCACGCCCAACAGAATCGGGGTTATAATCCGAATCAACCTCGTCGGACCGTTCGGCCTTACGCTCAAAACAGAAGGGATACGCAGCAAAAATGATCAATCCGCTGATTTTGTTACACGCCATGGTTGCCGAGTTCGGGTTGTTTGCGTTCCTCTGGGTGCTGGTGGAGGTGCTCAACCCGACCGAGGCGAGGATCAGGCGCGCCAGGATTGCGGCCAGCCTCGGTCTTGCCTGTTTGCTGGTCGCCTGGTTTGCGGGCGGGTTTTACTACGTGGAGGTATACGGTTCCCACGTCAAGCCTGTCATCAAGGCCAGCGAGGTGGCCTGGGTGCACAGCGTCATCATGGAGGTGAAGGAGCACATCTTCCTGTTCCTGCCGGTGCTGGCCGCGACCACTGCAGCCTTATTGATCAAATACAATAATGAACTTCTGCACAACCGGAATGCCCGGGTGAGCGTAGCCATGTTGGCCGGCCTGATTTTTCTGCTGGGGTTTGCGATAGCCGGCATGGGTGCCATCATCGCCGGCGGGTACCGGTTCGCAATGGAGGCGGGACTGGCATGAATCCCAAAGCACTGATTCGCGCTGCGATAATTGCCATTGCCTGGATTGCAATCGCCACCATCGGCAGCGAGCTATCCGGCGCCTTCAAACAGTTATTGACTTCGATTGGCGGCCATCACTGGATCGGTAAAAGCATCCTCACGGCTGTTTTCTTCGTACTCTCATACCTGGCACTGACAAAGTTTTCCGACGATGAGCTGTCACTCAAAGATACCCTGTCGCTGGTTGGCATGGTCATTTTGGCCGGGCTGGCAATTCTGATCTTCTACATCCTGCACGCTTAACGGTAGTAGCCGAACGCTTCGACCGCATCCACCATCGCCAAAACATTTTCAGGCGGAACGTCGTTCATGACCGTGTGTACCGGGCCCAGCAAGTAGCCACCGCCCGGGCCGAGGACTTCCATTACGCGCCGCACTTCCTCGCGAACCTCCCCGACGCTGCCAAATGGCAAAATCCGGTGCGAATCAATGCCACCGCAGAAAACGATGTTTTTACCAAATCGCTTCTTCAGTGATGGCAGATCGGAAATTGAGCCGGTCGAAGTCTGTATGGGATTCAATATGTCGACGCCGATTTCGATGAAATCTCCGATCAAAGGCGCCACGTCACCGCAGGAATGAAACAGTACTTTAGCGCTGGTCCGGGCCTTGATGAAGTTGATGAAATCCTCGTGAACCGGCTTGAGCATATCACGGTACATTTTTGGCGAGATCATCAGGCTGCTCTGGGTTCCCAGGTCATCGCCGATCTTGATGATATCGACATTGTCGCCCAACTCCTCGAGGAACCGTCCCATTAGCTGCTTGCAACGATCCGCGATTTTCTCAAGCAAGGCGCGAGCGAAATCCGGATTCATGGCCATGTTGAGCAGAAAGGTCTCCATGCCTTGCATGGCGTGGGCACGCTCGAACGGGAACAGCAGCCAGGGCGTGGCGACGATGGCGAATTCGTTATCGTCCGCCAGCCTTTGCGCCTCTGCTTTGACATGGGCAACCCGGCTTGGATCAGTCATGTCGGGCCAGCCGCCGTATTGCTCCAGGTCGTCGATCGTGGTGGCGTCGGCCAGTGGGTGGATGCCCGGAAACCAGTCACCGGGGACGATTTCTGTCTGCCCGCTACCCCACGAATCGATATAGTCACTGTGGGGTTCACGCATGCGGTTGCGTTCCCGCACTGTCGCGGGTTCCAGGTCCAATACGCCGCGAACGTCGCTGTGCAGGCGACGCATTGTCTGCTCATCGATGGCAGCGGTTCCGAGTTCCGGCCAATCGTAGATGTAGTTGTCCAGCGCCTCGATTCCGGCGATTCGCTTGATACCGCGGTAAGGCTTCATTTTGATGCCGGTGGCGTTGTTGACGCCGATGGTCAGCGGCACGCGGTCAGGTTCTTCATGATTGATGGCAGCCAGAACGCGTTCACGGGATGTCATTGGCATGGTCTTTTTCCTTGCTCTATCGACAAATCTGTGCAACCGGATAACTCTGCATTGGCAGAATCAGCCCTGTGGTTTTGCTGGCGTAACTATATCTGAAACCGGGCAGGCTCAATGAGCTTTTTGGTAAAGTGGGCCTGATTCGAGAGATTTTGGGAATAAATTGTCCGCCCGTGCGTATATAGACCGAACCCAATGAAAAAGAACGACATGCGACAACAGATTGCACAACTTGGAAACGGCGCCCACGCGCTGGCGATACAGTTGCTGGGTAACACCGATGACGCAGCAGATGCGGTTCACGACGCCTTCGTGAAAGTACTCGGGAAACCCATGTCCTACAACGCTGCGAACGGGCCGTTTGCGCCGTGGTTTCTGCGTGTCGTTCGCAATCATTGTATCGATATGATGAGGCGTCGTCGTCCTGGTGGCGCAGATGTCGGGAAACTGGCTGATCACCGTCCGGGACCCGAAGCCTCATTGGAAATTTCACAGCGCGACCGCGGCTTGCAACTTGCCCTGGCAAAGCTGACGGCAGATCAAAGGCAAATTATCGTCTTGCGGGACTACATGGACCTGTCTTATGCGGACATTGCAGATGTCCTGGAGGTTGCCCCGGGAACGGTCATGTCCCGCCTGCACCGCGCGCGTATGGCACTGAAGGAGGAATTAATTCAAGATGTCTGACAGGAACCGACATATAGACCAACACGTGGGCGATTTGCTATCCGGGTTTATCGACGGCGAACTGACCCAGCAGCAACGGCAGCTTGTAACGCTGCATTGCGATAATTGTGACGAGTGCCGGGAAAACCTGGCCGGCCTGCGCGAACTTCGGGAACGTGTTGGAACGGCCCGCCTGAGCGAGGTGGGCGAAGACCAGTGGAGGGAAAGCATGAATGATTCAACCGTGGAACTCACCCGCGGCATAGGCTGGTTACTTTTTATCGCCGGCTTGCTGATTGTCGCCGGTATCGGCGTGGGTTTTTTTATCTTCAATCCCGACATACCCGTGGGAATGAAACTGCTCATAATTGCCATTTATGGTGGCCTGGCGCTGCTGCTGATTTCGGTCTGGCGGCAAAGGCTGATTGAAAGTAAAACAGACAAGTACAAAGACGTGGAGATTTGAAATGATCATTACAACGAGTGAAGCTATAGCTGGCCACCGAATCGTCAAGACCCTCGGAATCGTTCGTGGCAACACCGTGCGAGCCAGGCATGTCGGCAGGGACATTCTTGCCGGACTGCGCAATATCGTCGGCGGTGAAATTCACGAGTATACGAAGCTGATGGCGGAGAGCCGCGAACAGACCATTGACCGCATGGTTGCCGACGCGGCCAAGCTGGGCGCCAATGCGATCGTCGCCACGCGCTTCACCACGTCGGTCATTGTCGGTGGTGCGGCGGAGTTATTGTCCGTGGGTACTGCCGTTGTTATCGAGCCTGAACAGGGCGATTAAGCACGCGCGTACCAGCACTGAAGTACCGCACCGGGCTGACTCCGTGTAGGCCGGTTTTTCAAGTGGTGCCTTATTGCCTGCTGAATTGAAAACAAACGGGTTTGGCGAGGTGCTTCCAATCAGAAGCCTGCATGATGATCGAATGGGTCAACGAGCCCGCATTGAATGCAACCCTGTCAGTTTTCACCCCGATGAACTCATCGGCATAGAGTTCAAACGGCAAAATGGGCTCGCCGAATGGCGGTACTGAGCCAGGCACCAGTCCGGTTAACTCGAGCAGTTCCTCAGCGGTTGCAAAGCGAGTCCGCCTGACGCTCAACCTGCGCCTGACTGCCGTCGAATCCAGTTTGCGGTCGGCCGGTAATACAAAAAGCCGAAACACATCATCCGTACGCAATAGCAAAGCCTTGGCTCCGACACTCAGATCCTCACCCCTGGCTGCCGCCGATTCTTCCGAGGTCCGGGTGGGTGGGTGTTCAACTTCGCGGTAGATGATTTCCGCGCTATTCAGGTAGGATCTGATCAGTTCAAGTGTGCTTTGTGACATGGCGGTCGTCCGCGTTCGCAATCAATGAGTACTCTGACCTTGTAACACTTTTGTCAGTCACCCCGTTGTTTTTCGATGGCTTCGAGACGTTCCTTGATGACTTCCAGCTCGGTTTCCAGTTCGCTGACCCTGGCAGCCAATCCGCCCGTGGATGGAGCGCTGACAGTCGCGGTCTCCGGATCTGGAATGTCGGGCTCGCCACACAACAGGTGTGCGTAGCGACCTTCTTTCTGGCCGGGTTGACGGGGCAGGGCGGTGGCCAGTGGTGGCTCGCGTTCGACCAGGTGGTTGATGGCAAATTGCACGTCATCGATGTCATCAAACTCGAACAGGCGTTGCGAGTGATTCCTCAACTCGCCCAGGGTTTGCGGGCCGCGGAGCATCAAGGTGCATACCAGGGCGATACCCTGGCTGTAGAGGTTCAGGGCCTTGTTGGCCAGGTGCTCGTATTTGGGCACACGAGCGCCCCAGTGCTCGCGCACCAGGTCCATGGCTTCGAGTTCGCGCAGCGCGTGGCCGACCTCGCCCTCGCTGTAGTTGACCACCGGGAATCGCGATGATTTCTGATTGCAGGCGTTGCGCAGGGCATTCAGCGTCAGCGGGTATTGGTCGGGCGTGCTTTCTTTCTTTTCCATCAGGCAAGCGACGACTCGTGCCTGCACGGGTGTCAGGATGTTAAATTCTCCGGTCATTGCTGTGCTTGAAACTTCACGGCGCCAAGGGCCTTGATGCGCGACTCGACGACCATCAGAAAACCGTCCAACCTGTCCCTGTGAGCTCCGGCATCTGCACATGCCGGACCGTAGATCTTTACCAGGTCATGGAGTCGCAGGAATTCGGGGTTATGAATTTCAGCGATAGAAGCGTACTTGAATTCAGAGTCCTGTTTTTTGACCACCAGCGTGTAAACATGAATCGCCGAGCGGCTTTTTCGGTCAAGGGCTTGTGCACCGGTGCTGAACAGGTCAGCAGGTACGTCAATCTCACCAAAATACTCGTGGTGTTTTTCAAGCACCCATCCCCGTTCCTTGAACAACGTACCGATCGACTGCCCCTTGACGATTGCATCGTGTTCTTCCCTGAAGGCGTGCTCGATCACTTCCGGGTAGGCAACCACGGCAAAAGTGCGGTTTGTCCTCAGGCCATCGTGTGTGCTGTAAAGGCTTGATACCCGGATACCCGGGTCATTCTCGAGCACCTCGATGGCGCAGGAACCAAACATCAACTGGATTCTTTCACTGTTAGCCAGTGGATAATCTGCCCTGTCAACCGGGTTCATCTCACCCTGATTCGGTTTAGCAGAAAAGTTTGCCGACATTTGAAGAGTCCATATCTCCGGAAAACCGGTACTTTACTACGCCGAGCACAGATATTCATGCTCAAATCGCATCGATACTGCCAGTTACCTCGCGATCGGTCATGACTATGGATGTTTCGTGGCGGCTGGCGCATCAGCTTCAATGCTGATGACCTCACGCCAGCCGGCAAATACTTCACCGGTCTGCCCGTGAATGGAGACTATGTCGCCCGCATGCAGGGTGTGTGTGATTGCTCCGTCTTCCCCTGTCAGCGTGGCCTTGGCCGTGCCGACCCGCAATTCCGGCACACCGAGCACCGCGCTGTATTGCTTATCTTCGATACCGTGAACGCAGACAGCGGCGTGTGATGTCGAACCACCCCGCGCTGCCAGCAAGCCTCCGACCGAAAGGATCAACGGAATTTCATCGGGTACCGGGTTCTCCAGCACGAGCAATATGCCATCGACTTCCTCTGACTGTTCATCCATGGCCTTGCCGAGGCGCGTCACATCGGCCTGGTTGAATGCCACCAGGCCGCGGAAGGCTCCGCCACTGATGCCAATTCCGCGCCCGCTCGAAGTCCCCGGGTCTTTGAACGTCCGTGGGTTGTGGAATTGCTGGTCCATTTGTGCGCTGCGCGCCTGCAATACGCTGAGCACACCACGGTCAACCGTGAATTCTATCTCCGCATCCGATCCCAGGAAGCGCCGCAACCGGGCGCTGACATGGTTGAGTTTCCGTTCCAGCATGGGAGCCAGCACATGCAGTCTCTGCACCGGCTCGAAAGACTTGGCCGCGGTCATGCCGCCCACCAGGTCATCGCCGCAGGCCTGGAATTTCACATCACCGGTAAACTCACGGAATCCCGTCGACTGCACCTGCGTGTTGGGAATAACACCGGTAAGAGATATACGCATTTCGTCAATACCCGGCTTTAGCTCCTGGCGGTTGGTCCGGTTACCGGAAGCCATTTGCTGCACCGTGGCTGCCGTGTGCCAGCCTTCGCTGAGGTGCTTGATAGAACGGTACTGGCGGGCACGGTCCCGGTTCCAGGAACTGTGTACTGCCTGTAACGCAGTCTGTAACTGCAGATCCGCATCCACGGTGAGATGCTCGAATTCATCTTTGTGTCCTGCGTCTCGAATCGCCTGCTTGGTCGCTTCAACGACCTCGCGCATGGCCGCGCCCGGCAGGTCGGTCTTGAGATCGACGCCATGCTGGCGCTTGGTTTTTTCCACCAGGTCAAGGGCTTCGATATCGAGGTTCCAGACTGCCGCGGAGAACGAAACGAGGAAGCGCCGGTAGGCGTCCCAGGCGTACCATTCATCCTCAACGGCCAGGGCATCGGCCACGGCATCGGTCATGCCGACAAAGACCATGGTTGCCAGCATTCCCGGCATTGAGAATGGTGAACCTCCGCGCACGGCGAGTAGTAACGGTGCTTCGGGGTCACCGAGCTTCAGCGAGGTTCCCTCATTGCGTTGTATATCGCTTTCCAGCAGGCGGACATGCTTTCTCACTTCTTTTTCAAACCGCTCCTTTTCCCTGTTTTGCAAATCCAGGCGGGGTAAAACGGTGGGAATGATGAAGCCGTCACGTGTCGGAATGCCCAGATAGGATATATAGATCAGGCCGCTTCCCTTGCCGCCATAGCGCGCCTGCAAACTGACAGGATCTCTGCTCTCTACCCGGCGGTTGATGTCTTCCCGGTGCGAAAGATGCACAAAATCCCATGGGTCTGTGCCGGGATCGCCCACCTCCGAGCGTTCTATTTCACGGTCATTCTCGGACAGGTAGGTGCGCGCCAGGTCTGAAAAGTGCACGAGGCTATTCAGGTCATGCATGGTGCGCTGGAAGTTGGCAAGTACCGCGCGCATCTCGTCGGTCCCATAGCCCAGGTGCGCGGCCATCACTTCGTAGGCATTGCTGATGCGGTGAACGAGACGGTGGTAGTTACGTTGAATCTGCTCCAATACGTCAAGCAGTTCTGAACGCGTCCGCATAGGGTTGATCAACATGGTCGATAAATCCCACAGTTCCCGTGAGTACAGTCCATCGCGGTCCAGGTTGCGGGCACAGCGGTGTACGATTTGCAGGCATTCTTCGAGTTTCATGCCGTTGTCAGCATAATCCGATGCAACGTGCCTGAGAGCGAAAAACCCCAACTCCTCGAGAATGCAGTCAAGCTGGTGCAGGAGGTAACGCTGGGTGTCAAATACGCCGTCTCCGGCCAGCGTTTCCAGTTCGCGCCGCAGTTCGCAACTGCGGGTGAAGGCCTTAAAATTCTGACCGCCCTCGTAGTAGCCGAGCAGCCCGTCAAGCGCGCTGAACAGGGCGTCCTGGTGATCATGCCTGATCTGTTCGCAGAAAGCGTCAACGGCTTTGCGCGCCCTGCTTTCTATTTCAGCGGCGGGAAAGTCAATGCCGTCGGGCAAGTTTTCCTGCAGGAATTTCAGGCTTGCACCAAATGGTTTGCGGGCCTTGTCTGACCAGTTGCCGTCACGCAACTTGCTGGTCAGGCTACGCAGTCTGTGCTGATAAACCCATTGATTTTGCGTGCGAATGCCCTTGGTAGTCAGTGATTCGAGTTCCTCTTCAAGGGTATTTGTTGATTCACAACGCAACAACTCGTCCGCATAAGCGTCACGCCACTCCAACAACCGCCGGGCAATTTGCGAGCTACCCATGAGTTGTTCAAGATCGGCGACAATCCGTTCTACGAGTGCTATCACCTTCGGATTATCGCGCGCCGCTTCATCGGCAGTAACCGGAATCTCCCGTTCCGGATCCGGAAATTCAGCCTCACCCAACTGCAGCCATTGCAGGTAGGCGCGTGCCAGACGCAGCGTATGTTTGCCCATTGCATGGTGCGTGCTGCGGCGGATTTCATTCGTGATGGTGCTGCCCCGTACCATGACCTCGGAAAGGTCTATCGTGTCCTGCCAGACTTCGTCAATCAATTTTGGCTGGGATACCAGCCCCGAGATGCTTCTCACGAGGATGCGTGTCGGCAGGCGCAGGCGTTCCGCAAATGGCCCGTTCATGAATTCGGCCAATTCCTGCCGCACCCTGGTGATTTCCGGTTTCAGATTCTTGGCGCCGGGCATGCCGCGATAGGAACTGCTGCAAAGCCTGGCAACCAGGAAACGCAACAGGTAAACCGCTTCATGGCGACTGCCGCAGTTGTTCAGCCGCCTTAGCAACCTGGCAAGGTCACGCAGGCGTGACACCTGGATTGCGGGCATGTCATCCACATGCAAATGATAGATTTCCCGTTCCAGATCAATCGCGTCACCCTGCATGCCGGCCAAATCTGCGATCAACTCGTCTGTTACCAGTGTGCCGTGCGGCACCCGCAGTTCATTGACCAGGCGCTGGGATTTTTTTGTCAGTACGTATATGGATAACCTGCCTTGTGCATCGTAGGGAACGATGAGCTTGTCTTCAAATTTGAAAACCCGGTGGTTGGTTATTTCAAACATACGGTAACGTTGCCCCAGCAGGCGCATGGTTTTCAGGTAATGACGCAGTATGAACCTGTTCTCCTCCGGCCTATCCCCGACGAGATAGGTTTTTACCAGCGCATGGTTCAGGCTGCTGATCTCTGCCTGTTCCTGTGAACTGAACGACTCGTCTTCGCTGGGAATGACGTGCCAGTTGGCGCTGAAGGGAGCCGGCGCGCGACTTTGCTTGCCGTCCTGCTTGTACACTCCGGTTACTTCGCGCAGAGACTTGTAAAGTGGCATGTGTTGTTGCTCCAGTTTCGCGTTTACTTCGCGCAAGGCCGCAAGGTAGTCGTCGAAGCGGCTGCCCTGGATTGCGACGTCATGCGCGCTGGCGAGACGTTCGATTATAACCAGCATTTCCTCGCGCAAGAACTCGTAGAGTTCCTGTCCACGAACATGTGCGACGCCACGCGCCATGGCAAGCGAGATCGACAGGATAGCGTTCATGCCAATGTTCTGTTTGCGCTGCATGACGCGAATTTCGGCCTCATGGTCAGCAGTGGCAGGCAGCTTTTTACGTCGCTTAGCAGTGTCCAGCTCCAGCCTCAGCAGCGTGCGGTCGATGTCCAGTAAGCCCCAATCGGCAACGTTCCTGTCTTCGAAACACGGCGCGGCAAATTCATGCACATGATCGACAGCGTTCAAGCAGCCCTTGCCCTCGTAGCGTTGGGTCCGTTTGAACAAGGCCAGCAACGCTGCGTCGCCGGCCGACTCAGCCTGCTCCCGGGTCACACCCGGTTTGAAGGCGAAAACCCCGGGCTCCATCTCCGTGAGTAATTGCGAATATTGTTCAACCGCTTCCAGGTATTCCGCCCGTTCGAATACCCGGTCGACCAAGTGCACGGCCTCGCCGGTTCCGGATGAGGTGCCCAAAGGGGTCGCGCCATGAAATTTCAGGCGGACACCGGTATCCGCGCTTTCACCCGGCAAGGCCAACTGGACGTCTACTCCAACCGTCGGGATACCGGCGTTGGTTGGTTCTTCACGTGCCCTCAGGTTTTCAATGGTTGCGAAGCCCGGCAGGTTTGGTTCCTGTATACCGGCATCGACGACCCGTTCCATCTGCGTGGTTACCGCCTGGTACTTGACCAGGCGCTCGGTATTCGCACCTCCGCCGGCCTTCAGGCCCAGTGCGTTGGTTGCCAGGGCAATGTGTGCCTCCATATCGTCGTTGGGGCTTTTCGAGCGGTGTGAGACGATCAGGTTCAAGCCTTTACCGAGGGTCACCAGCACAGCCAGAAGAGTTTCGTACAGGGAGCCTATCTGGTTGGCTTTAACCAGAACGGAGTTGATCAGGCCGGCGTCAGCCGCTTTCTCGATCGTGCGGTCGTTTGTGGTTACGAGGTCATCACCGATCACCAGCACATGGTCACCTAGTTTGGCCAGCAGTTTTTTCCAACCCTCAAGATCATCTTCTGAAAAGCCGTCTTCGATCGAAAGAATCGGGATATCGTGTTCGTTGATCGCCTGCTCGTAGATTGCCAATACGGCGTCACGGTCCATGACCTTTTTGGAATGGTCCCTCCAGAACAGGTACATACCGACGCTGTCTGGCAGATCGAATTCCTCTCGGTAGGCGATTTCCAGCTCGGACAGGGCAGGGTCGAGCGCGATGGCTACATCGATACCAGGCCGGTAACCGCACTCTTCGATGGTTTGTTTCATCATCGCCCACAAGCGCAATTCAGGAATTTCGTAGTCCCCGCGATCGACATAGGGCGCCAGTCCACCTTCAAGACCGATTCCCATGACCCGGCAACCTTCCGCTTTCTCGAGGATTTCCTTGAGGCGGTTCTGCAGGCGGACGGTCATTTCCTGCGCCTCCTGCGAATCCTCCGCACCGAGTATCAGGAACATGGCCTCCTGCATGCTTATATTGGATTCCGGGTATTCCTTTTCGGTATGACGGCCGCCCATGCCGCAATTGCGGAACTGCCACGGCGCCCTGACGGTACCCAGGCGTGGATGGGTCGCTTCCTGCATGCTTCGTTGTTCAATCCTGGATTTTGCGTCGACGGCCATGCCGGCCCAGCGATTAGCAACCGGCAGTGCGGAGGACGCCGTGCTTGCAAGCTTTTCCCGGCGTTTGAATTCGCGGTATTTACCCGGGTCCGCTAGCAAAAAATCAAGACCAGTCACGATCCCCAGGCCGAGCAGCAAGCGGCCGAGGTTGAGCGCTGACGAAATATCATGCAGCAAGCCAATGGCCAGCAGGGCCAAGGCAACCGGCAGCGCGAGGCGGGCGACCTTGAGGCTCGCTCTCGGACCGGCAGCAGCGACGGCAAGATTATACGGTGCGTCCGGATAGTAATTCAGGCCCTCGCGCTTCACGCCAACAGCAAATCCATAGGGAATTTGCAGGAACAATAGTAAAAGATAACGCCAGCGAGCCGGGCGGGGCGCAGCAAGCCGGGAATCGACCCTGGCCTGGATAGAATCATTGAGTGCGCGCAATCTGGCAGCTTCCAGGAAGTGCCCTAACTCATGCAATGCAATGGCCGAATGGAAAACCGCATAAGTAAATACAGCAGAAACAATGGTCTCCGGGCTCAGGAAGATGAAATGCAACACCGCTTCCCTGGTTGTCGTAGTGTCCGGGATGGCTAACACGGAGGAGATAAATGCCACATGAAACGAAACAAGAATGTGATTGGCAATCACCCAGCCTTCCATCAGGCGGGACTTTTCCTGTTTAACGGGCATATTTGCGCGGCTGGTTCGAGCACCAGTGGATGAACCTCTTGCCTGGCTGGCCAGCGCTGCAACGGATTTCATGGCGCCCGTTCTTTTTTGTTGCGCGAAACTATATCCACACGCTTTTCCCCCGGCAATGACTTGAGTCAATTGCCGGCGAGGATTTCCGTGCGCTTCATTTGACGCGGCGATGACACAGGTCATGAGGCTACACCCTGCGAATTGGCTATTATTAGCATTGCTAAAGGATGCGGCCCGGATAAATGCAATGAACGAATCAAGCGTGAAACCCTCGGAACAACTTTCCCGGACACTGGCTGCAGGATCACCACTCATTTACGTGGTGACCTGGGAGGAAGAACGCCTCGAACAAATGCTTGCCAGGGCTTCACAAGAGCTCTTCGGTGATGACCGCCCGGTTTGGCAATGGACTGCGGCTCTCGGTTTTACCAGCGGCCCGGGTGCAGACCGGCAGTTACTGGATCCGGTAGAGGCGCTGTCATTTGTCGTCAGCGAGAGCGTTGACGCCATCTGCCTGATGAAAGACCTGCCGGCTTTGTTTGAATCGAGGCCGGCGTTGGTGCGTGCGTTGCGGGATGTGTATGACCACCTGTCGGTACGGCCCGGCAGCATGGTTGTATCCCATCCTTCGATCAATATTCCCCCGGGCTTGAGCAAGGAGGTATACCTGCTTGAACTGCCTTTGCCGGACGCGGATGAACTAAGAGGTATGCTCGGCTCGCTGAACTCCGGGTTTGGCGAGGAACAGCGGGTTTCCGACGAGTGGCTGGACAGGGTTTCGTATGCAACGCAAGGGCTTTCATCCAACGAAACCCGTGACCTTTTCCACCAACTGGTCAGTGAAAAGATAGTGGATGTTGACGCGGCACTGGCTGAGATTAATCTCGCAAAAGCGCAGCTGTTGATGAAGGAAAACTGCCTCGAGGTTATCACCAAGAAATATGATATCGACAAGATTGGCGGGCTCAGCAAACTGAAAAGCTGGGTGATTTCCCGGCAGAAACTTTTCACCAAGGAGGCGCAAGCCGCCCGGATAGATGTGCCCGCCGGTATCCTGATGATGGGCGTCAGTGGTTGCGGCAAGTCACTGGCGGCCAAGACCATACCGTCGGTCTGGGGCCTGCCGTTGATCCGCCTGGATATGAACAAGATCATGTCAGGTGGATGGGGCGCGCCCGAAGTGGCCTGGGAGCGCGCTATCCGTGCCGCCGAGAATGCCGCTCCGGTCGTGCTGTGGATCGATGAAATTGAAAACAGTTTCGGTTTTTTGAACGACTCCGCCACCAGCGGCAACATGACCATTTTTTCATCGTTCCTGACCTGGATGCAGGAAAAGCCGGCCAACGTTTTCGTGGCTGCGACGGCCAACAGGATTGAGATCCTGCCGCCGGAAATGATCCGCAAAGGGAGGTTCGACCAGTTGTTCTTCGTCGACCTGCCAGAGGCGCCGGCACGCATCGATATCCTGCGCATCCACATACTCGGCCAGGGCGGGGATCCGGAAGAGTTCGATTTGAACCACCTCGCCAAGGTCATGAACGGCTGGACCGCCGCCGAGATCGAGCAGATGGTCAGGGCGGCGCGGATCGATGCGTTCACGGACGGGCGCGAGATCACCTATGATGATCTTATCCATAATATTTATCGCATCGTGCCATTGTCGAAGACCATGTCAGAACAACTCAACGCGCTGCGGATCTGGTCGCATAACCGGGCCACAAAAGCTCATTGATCAGGACGTGTTGCGTGTTAGCAGCGAAGAAAAATTAACGTAAATTAAAATTATCTAATATGTAATAATCTGGTTTATTATGAAGCAGTGTGCTGCGAACCCGGCAGCAACCAGAAAAACTGTCCGGCAGATGGCCGTTTTCCGGCCAGGACCGGGCCCAACAGGCAGACTCTTATGTCCAATCCGATACATGACCCCCTGTCAAAGAAACTCGATGAACAAAGCAAGGTAGAGGTCAAAAACACAACCTGTTACATGTGCGCCTGCCGTTGCGGCATCCGCGTGACACTGCGGGACGGTGAGGTTCGTTATATCCAGGGCAACCCCGACCATCCGCTCAACAAGGGGGTGATCTGTGCAAAGGGTTCGAGCGGCATCATGAAGCAGTACAGCCCGGCGCGTATCACCAGGCCGTTAATGCGCAAATCCGGCAGTGAGCGGGGCGAGAGTGATTTCGAAGAAATTTCCTGGGACAAGGCGCTTGAAATCATGCAAGAGCGCATGGGTCATTTGCGCGGCAGTGACCCGAAGAAGCTTGCCTTGTTTACCGGGCGCGATCAGATGCAGGCACTGACGGGCCTGTTCGCCAAGCAATACGGTACGCCCAACTATGCGGCTCACGGTGGTTTCTGCTCGGTCAATATGGCGGCCGGAATGATTTATACGATCGGTGGTTCGTTCTGGGAATTTGGCGGGCCCGACCTGGAGCGCGCCAAGCTGTTCGTCATGATCGGTACGGCTGAGGACCACCATTCCAACCCGCTCAAAACGGAAATAGCCCATTTCAAACGACAGGGCGGTAAATTCATTTCCATCAACCCCGTGCGCACCGGTTACTCGGCCATAGCGGACGAATGGGTACCGATCAAACCGGGCACCGACGGCGCACTGTTCCTGGCCCTGATCAATGAGGTCATTCGCCAGGGCCTCTATGACCGGGAGTTCCTGACGCAGTACTCAAATGCGCCGGAACTGGTCAACATGGATGAAAATTCATCCGAGTACGGCATGTTCGTGCGTTTTGAAGTGCCGCACGAGGAAGGTTGTTTTGATCCGCAGAACAAACTGTGGTGGGACCGTGAGCTGAATATTCCGATATCCACCCATACACCGGGCGTGGACCCCTACTTTTTGGGTGAATACGAACTCGAGGATGGCACGCCGGTGAAACCGTCTTTCCAGTTGCTGGTCGAGCGTGTCAGCGAATATACCGCCGAGTGGGCATCTGGAATCACCGGCATACCTGAGGAAACGATCGTTCGCCTGGCCCGCGAGATGGGAATTACGGCGCGTGATCAGAAAATTGAACTGCCGATAGCCTGGACCGATACCTGGGGTGATGAACACCAGACCGTCACCGGTAACCCGGTGGCGTTTCATGCCATGCGTGGCCTGGCGGCGCACTCGAATGGTTTCCAGACCATCCGCGCCATGTCGATCCTGATGAGCCTGTTGGGCACTATCGACCGGCCCGGCGGTTTTCGCCACAAGGCGCCGTTCCCGCGGCCGATACCTCCCTGCGCCAAGCCGCCAAACGATCCACGGGCGGTGCAGCCGAATACGCCGCTGGACGGGATGCCACTGGGTTTCCCGGCCGATCCGGACGACCTGTTCGTCAATGACGACGGCAGCCCGGTGCGCCTCGACAAGGCGTTCTCGTGGGAGTTTCCACTGTCGGTGCACGGCATGATGCACAACGCGATCACCAATGCGTGGCGGGGAGACCCGTACAAAATTGACACGCTGATGCTGTTCATGGCCAACGTGGCCTGGAACTCCAGTATGAACACCTCCGGCGTGCGGGAAATGCTCGTCGACAAGGAAGAGGACGGCGAATACAAAATCCCGTTCATTATCGTCGCTGACGCTTTTCAGTCGGAAACGGTGGCCTTCGCGGACCTGGTTTTACCCGACACCACTTACCTGGAACGCCACGACGTCATGTCGATGCTGGACCGGCCGATTTCCGCTTATGAAGGTCCGGCCGACTCCGTGCGGGTGCCGGTGCTGCCACCGACCGGCCAGTGCAGGCCGTTCCAGGACGTGCTGATTGAATTGGCCGGACGGCTGAAATTACCTGCATTCACCAACGCCGACGGCAGTCCGAAGTTCAGTGACTACGCCGACTTCGTGGTCAATTACGAGACGGCGCCGGGTTCCGGTATCGGCTTCCTGGCCGGATGGCGGGGTAAGGACGGCGACAAGTTCATGAAAGGTGAGCCTAACCCGAAACAATGGGAGATGTACGCCAAGAACAACTGCGCGTTTCAGTATCGATTGCCGAGGTCTTACCAGTACATGCGCAACTGGAACCAGGGTTATCTCGAGTGGGCGAAACGCCACGCGCTGCTGCGTTATACCGAACCGATCAACATTCACATTTATTCCGAGGTTTTGCAGAAGTTTCGCCTCGCCGCCCAGGGCAAATCAGATACCAGGCAGCCGCCCGATCATTTACGCAAGCGTGTGGAAAGACACTTTGATCCGCTGCCGTTCTACTCGCAGCCCCTGGAGGCATTACAATCCGACCTGGAAAAATACCCGCTCAACGCGTTGACCCAGAGGCCCATGGCGATGTACCACTCATGGGATTCGCAAAACGCCTGGCTGCGGCAGATCCATACCTACAACTTCCTGTACGTGAATACGAAGACGGCGCAGGCAGCAGGCATCGAGGACGGTGGCTGGATGTGGGTCGAGTCCATGCACGGCAAAGTTCGTTGCCTGTGCCGGCATTCCGAAGCTGTCGAACCGGGTACGGTCTGGACCTGGAATGCTATCGGCAAAGCATCGGGCGCATGGTCGCTGGACGGCGATGCCAACGAGGCTAAGAAAGGCTTTTTGCTCAACCACCTCATCAGCGAGGAGTTGCCGCCATCAGAAGACGGCGATCACCTGTCCAATTCCGACCCGATTACCGGCCAGGCCGGCTGGTTTGACGTCCGGGTGCGCATCTACCCGGCAGGGGCGGGGGAGGAGAAGGTCAGCTCACCGCAGTTCGATACCTTGCCCTCCGTTCCCGGGCAGATGACAGACAGGAAGCCCAGCCGCTGGTTAACCTACTTCGCTGGCAAAGGAGGCAGGTCATGACTCAACTGGCACTGGTCATCGATCTCAATGTCTGTGTTGGCTGTCATGCCTGCGTCACCAGCTGCAAGGAGTGGAACACCTCCGGCACGGCGGGCTACCTGTCTGATATGAATCCCTACGGTGCTGACCCGGTTGGTACCTTTTTCAACCGCGTGCAAAGCTTCGAGGTCGGACAATTTCCGGATACCGAAACCGTTCATTTTCCGAAGAGCTGCCTGCATTGCGAAGATCCGCCCTGCGTACCGGTGTGTCCGACCGGCGCCAGCTACAAGCGCGAGTCCGATGGTATCGTGCTGGTCGACAGTGACAAGTGCATCGGTTGCAACTACTGTTCCTGGGCCTGTCCCTATGGCGCGCGGGAACTGGATGCGCATCAGAAGATCATGAAGAAGTGCACGCTGTGCGTCGACCGGATTTACGACGAGTCGCTGCCCGAAAGCGAACGTAAACCGGCCTGTGTGCTTGCTTGCCCGGCCGAGGCGCGCCTGTTTGGCGACGTCAATGACCCGGACTCCGAGGTCGCTGTCGCCATCAGGGAGAGCGGCGGTTACCAACTCATGCCGGAGTGGGGTACAAAGCCCGCCAATCATTACCTGCCACGGCAGAAAGTCAGCATTACCATCCACGAAGATGAACTGGAGCGCGCCGACAATCCGCTCAGAAAAGAACGTCGGAAACCCATGCCGGACGATAGCGAACCGACACTTGACGAGACGACCAGCTGGTAAACGGATACGAAGGAAACCATCATGCATCCCGCATTTTCAATCATTTTTCTGACCACTCTTATCGGCGCCGGCCAGGGCCTGTTCCTGGCGCTCTACACGGGGCAGTTATATTCGGTCTTCAAATTGTTACCGGCGGAAAGTTCCGGCCAGTTTTATGTCCTGGGCAGCCTGATTTCGCTGGCATTGCTGGTGGCGGGTCTGGGTAGTTCATTTTTCCACCTCGGTCGTCCGGAGCGCGCCTGGCGCTCAGCGGCTCGCTGGCGCACGTCATGGATGTCGCGTGAGGTTATTGTGCTGCCGGTTTTCATGGCCTCGGTCGCTGCCTGGGGGTTGTTGCATTTCACGGGCTGGAATCCAGTTTTGTTTACACTGGGAGACTCTTTTCCGGTCGACCTGTCACTGCTCGCGGGCGCTGTCGCGACAGTGCTTTGTTTCGCCTTGTTCCTGTGCACCGGCATGATCTATGCCTGTATCAAGATGTTGCAGGAGTGGGCAACGCCGTGGACCGTGATCAATTACACGCTGCTGGGATGGGCTTCGGGATTCACGCTGGTAACGGGTTTCGCCGCTTACCAGGAGTCGGCGCAGACCGGCTTCTTCGGCGCCTGGGCCATTATCCTGACCGTGCTGGCCCTGATTGGCCGTTCCGCCAGCCTGGTGCGCAATGCCAGCCTGCAGCCAAAGTCAACGATGGAGACAGCCATCGGCGTCCGCCACAGCAGAATTGAGCAGAAAGCGCAGGGCGCGATGGGCGGCTCCTTCAATACGCGTGAATATTTTCACGGCGCTTCACAGCGCAAGTACAAAAACATCAAGTGGCTGTTCCTGCTACTGGTCTTTCCCGTTCCGCTGGTAATGCTTGCAGGCGGCCTGGTGGCGGCCTCGCCGGCTCTGCTGGTACTGGCTTTCCTGGTCCAGTATGCGGGCCTCGTCCTGGAGCGCTGGTTTTTCTTTGCGCAGGCGAATCATCCGCAAAATCTTTACTACCAGACAGTTTGACAGTACCACCGCGAGCCGTTCGCGGGAACGAGAAATGATGGCTTGATTTGTTTGCCGCCCCTGACGCCAGGGACTCCAGTCATGTGACCTTCTTGTGGTGGTCTAACTGGCGTTCCGCCTCAATGAATACACGCTTGATGCGCAGGTCAGTCGCCTTGATTGTCCTGGTTAGCTGGGTGACGGCCTGCTCGATTTCGGCCGAGGTCAATGCATCGACAAAATCGACCGAGATGGTCACAACGATAAAATCCGGCCCCATGTGCAAGGTGGCCACTTCGTTAACCGTGATTAATCTTTCGTCACCGCCTAGAATAGCCCGTATCCCGTTGACAATTTTCGGGTCGGCACTTTCGCCGATCAACAGGCTTTTGCTCTCGATGGCCAGGATCAGGGCTGTCAGGATTAGGACTACGCCAATGCCCATCGAAGCGATGGCGTCGTACACCGGGTTGCCGGTGAGTTGGTACATAATCAACCCGGCCAGCGCCACCAGGAGTCCCAACAGCGCTGCGGAATCTTCAAATACGACCACGAACAGCGTGGGGTCCTTGCCCTTCACAATCGCCCTGTAGATGCTGCGCGACCCACGGCTCAGGTTGAACTCCTTGAGCGCCACCCACAATGCCGCCGTTTCAAAAATCACCGCAAAACCGAGTACCACGTAGTTAATGGCAATGTTTTCGATAGTGGTGGGGTGCGCCAGGTGCTGCCAGCCCTTGTACAGCGAAACCGTTCCGCCGAGCGCGAAAATCAGCATGGCAACAACGAAACTCCAGAAATAAATTTCCTTGCCGTGGCCGAACGGGAACTCGGGACTGGCGGGCCGGTTTGCGGAGCGGATTCCCCACAAAAGCAGGACCTGGTTACCCGAATCGACAAGCGAGTGAATGCCTTCACTCATCATCGCAGCGCTGCCGGTGTGGACCGCTGCGGCGAACTTGGTTACCGCTATCAGAGAGTTGCCGATAAGGGCCGCGAAAATTGCCTTTTTTGAAGAACCCGCCATGTTTTTTTCTCTTTGCTACCGGTTACAGGCGCGAAGGCGGGAGCTGGGCCGCTGGGCCGGTGTTTCGCCAACACGATGAACGATTGTCACTATAATGAACAGTCCAGGGTCTGCTGTTATGGCGTATATTGTACGGAAAACCGGGGTCTCCATGTCCAGTGATTTCAGTTTATGAAAAATAGAGCATTGCTGTTTGTGCTTTTTACACTGTTGCTAGTGGCAGTGTTGTTTATCGCTCTGCGCGAACCTGTCGAGGATGCCGGAGTCGCGGGTATAGAGACCGAAGCCCGCGATGCCGGACTCGAGCTTCCCCGCATGGACAGGAAAGCATTTGACTCGATAGGCTCGCGTATCTACCAGAACGAAACCGGTGGCAACAGGGAATACCTGGTCCATTGGAACGCCGGTGAGGATTTCCCGTCGCTGGGTATTGGTCACTTTATCTGGTTTCCCGAAGGCGTCGATGCACCCTTTGACGAACAATTTCCCGCCATGGTCGAGTTCGTGCGCCAGCTGGAGCCGCAGGGTGCCGCAATGCCCGCCTGGCTGCGGGAGCTGGAACCCTTTGCCGCACCCTGGAGCAGTAAAGCGCAATTTGAAGCGGCCCTGGCATCCCCTGAAGTGAACGAGTTGCGCGACTGGCTGGATGCCACCCGTCAGCAGCAAGCGCAGTTTATTGTCTCCGCCTTCGCACAGCGTTGGCGCGAGCTCGAGCTTCCGGGCGGGAGAAAGCAGGCCTTGACCGGACTTCTGCAACAGCTTGTCGACACGCCGGCTGGCCTGTTTGCAGTCGTTGATTACTACAATTTCAAGGGCCTGGGCAATAATCCCCGTGAGCGGTACCAGGGCCAGGGATGGGGGCTGGTGCAGGTACTGGATTCTTTACTGGAAGTGCGCGCCGGTGCCGGTGGTTGTGACGATATCGTCGGGCAGTTCAAGTCGGCTGCCGCGAGTCGTTTGAGCCTTCGAGTCGAGCTGTCGCCGGCAGAGCGAAATGAGGCCCGCTGGCTGCCCGGTTGGTTGCAAAGGCTGGCTGGTTACCTGCCGGAAGAAACGTTAGCAGACCGTTTCGGCGCCTGCGGATTTCGCGTGACACCCTACGTGCAGAACCCTGCCAGCGATGCGATGACCGTGATCTGGCTGAGCAACAGCAAGCGGGCAGGGCAGTTGCGGCTCAGCGCAACCGAACCGGGCGCTGCGGATAGCGCAGTATTCGAATCAAACCCGGTCGAAGCGACCGCTCTGTATTACCATCCGGCCGAAAAATGCCGTTTGGCCGACTGCAGCGAAGTGAAGCCGCCCTGGCTGCACCAGATAAGGGTTACCGGACTCAAGCCGGGCACTGAATACAGTTACCAGGTCAGCCAGGATGAAAGGGCTGCCGGCGGACGCTTCCGGACCGTGGATGATGGTGAAGTGCCGGTGCGCTTTATCGTGTACGCAGACAGTGAAACGGAACCGGAATCCACAGGTAAACACGCACTATGGTCCGCTGCGAATGGTGCGAACGGGAGACGCAGATATCCCCTGGATCAAACCGATGGCTATCGACACAACCTGGAAGTCATCGGGCACAGGCAGCCCGACTTTGTGGCCATCGCCGGTGATATCGTCGAGTCCGGCGGGGAGCAGCGTGACTGGGATGAGTTTTGGTGGCACAACGCCGGGCTCGCTGCATCGATACCCATTATGCCGGCCCTGGGAAATCATGATTACTTTGGTGGCCCGGGAGAACTGGGGAAATATTCAACAGAAGATTCAGAGCGCGCCATCCGCAAGTATCAGAGTTACTTTGACCTGCCGCGCAACGGCAGTGAAAGCGGCACTCATTCCGAGCGTTACTATGTCCTCAAATATGCCCAGGTGACACTCATCGCGCTCGACACCACCGATGGTCAGCCGCACCAGAGCGACCGCGATACCAATTGGAGGCTGCGTGGGGAAAACGATGCAGGCCATGCGCCTGACTGGCATCCCGGCTCGGCGCAATATGAATGGCTGGTGCAGGAGCTCCGCCGGGCCCAGCAAGACAGTCGCTTTACATTCGTCATGTTTCACGGCGCGCCTTATTCCTCGGGCATACATGCAAGGCCGCCCGGAATCCTGCCCCGTCACGACATACTTTCTGCACAACCCATACGCTCATTGACCCCGCTGTTCCTCCGTCATGGCGTGGACGCGGTATTCAATGGCCACGATGAGATGTACGAGCACTCCATGCTGGCAGGCACGGAAGTTACTCCCGCCGGCGTTGAAAGCGCACACGAAATACACTTTTTCGATATTGGCATCGGTGGCGATGGCTTACGTGGACCGGACAGGTACGTGGATAACCCCTACAAGGTGTTTCTGGCGCACTTGGATTCGCCCGAAGTCTATTCTGAACAGGGCGTATTGATAGATGGCGGCAAGCACTACGGACACATCGAAATCAACGTTGAAAAAGGGCCGTCGGGTCACTGGCGGGCGCAGCTGGACCCGGTTTACATTTTCCCGCTGCTGGATGAGGACGGGCGCGTCCTTGGCGTCGAGAGGCGGCTTTATGATGACAGGCTCACGCTGATTTCGAATAAACAGGAATAATTTATTATTTTTTAGCTGAATTATTATTTCGCTATGTTATTTTATAGGGCATATGGATTGTCAATCGGAATAGGGTCATATGTCCTGTCTTGTGAAAATGCGGGCCGTTCGGGAGGAGTTGTCAGCCAACGAAAAGAAGATTGCGGATTTCATCCTCCGTAATGCTGCATTGATCAGGGACTACTCATCGCAAAACCTCGCCGCCGCGGTGGGAGTCAGCCAGTCAAGTATCATCAAGTTCAGCCAGAAACTGAATTACCGCGGCTTCACGGACCTCAAGCTGGCCATCCACGAGGCAGTGGTCAAGAATGAAACCGACGAACGCCCCAATGAAACCGGTCAGGCGACCGAAACGGGGACCGGGTCCGTTCCCCAATCGCTTTACAATGACAAGAACGAAGCCTTGCTGACTACCATGGAACTGAATGACGAGGAGCGCCTGCTCGCCGCGGTCAAAGTCCTGGAGAAAAGTGGCAGGATACAGATTGTTGCGCTGGGCGCCGGTTCGCTGGTGGCGAGAAATTTCGCCAGTAACCTGATACAGATCGGTAAATCGGTGATCGCGGAAGTGGACACCTATATCCAGCTATCCAGTATTGCCACCCTGGGTCCGGGGGATGCGGTTTTTGTCATCTCATACGCCGGCCAATCGCCAAAAATGGTGCAGATTACCCGACAGGCCAAGAAGGCCGGCACGACGGTTATTTCCCTGACCAATTACAATGCCAACCCGGTCCGTTCGCTGGCGGACATACGCCTGTTTTGCGTCAATCACGAGGGGAGCTTCCAGGTGCCGCAGATCATTTCCAGTGCCTCGCAACAGCACGTGGTGGATGTTCTGTTCAGTTGGATGCTGAAACGGGACAGGCATGCCAGGGAGTTGCTCGCGCTCAGTCGCAAGGCCGTGGAAGCAATCTAGGACTCCGGCCAGCCACGTTCGGCCGGTACACCGGATATACAGTTGTCACCCGGGTCCGTCCGGCGTGTCCATATCAATTAAGGTCGCGTAATCCGGCCGGGGCCGCACAACGGTGAACTGCTCCCCGTCAACCAGCACCTCGGGTACCAGCGGCCTTGTGTTGTAGGAGGACGCCATCACGGCGCCGTATGCACCGGCATTGTTGATCGCCACCAGTTCACCCGCCTGCAGGGACGGCAGGATCCTGTCGCGCGAAAACGTATCGCCGGTCTCGCAAATGGGACCGACGACCTGGTAGTGCAGCGGCTCTCCGGCGTTCTGTGTGACGGGTACGATTTCGTGATAGGCGTCATATAAACTGGGCCGCAGCAGGTCATTCATGCCCGCGTCAATGATCAGAAAACGATCCAGTTCGCCTTCCTTTATGTATATGACGCGTGAGACCAGCACGCCGGTATTGCCGGCAACTGAACGGCCCGGTTCGACCAGGATCCTGCAACCGAGCGGCCCGAGTATTCGCTTGGCCAATGCGGCATAGTCAGCCAGTACCGGTGGCGGTGCTGCGCCATCTCCGTAGTCGATTCCCAGGCCGCCACCGATATCAATGACGGATATCTCGTGACCAAGCTGCCGCAGCTCAGCCGTCAGTTCGGCGACGCATATGAACGCCTGCTCAAACGGTTCCAGCTGGGTCAATTGAGAACCTATGTGAATATCAATACCCTGGATGCGGATGCCGGAAAGCTCTGCGGCCCGCGCGTAAGCCTGGTGCGCCCTGGTCCAGGGAATGCCGAACTTGTTGCTGGCCTTGCCGGTGGAAATCTTTGCATGGGTCCTGGCATCGATATCCGGGTTTATCCGGAACGCGACCGGCGCCCGTTTGCCCATGGACAGGGCAACTTCGTTCAACAACTCCAGTTCCGGCTCCGATTCGACATTGAACTGGAAAATGTCCTGTTCCAGTGCAAAACGCATCTCCCGGCCGGTCTTGGCCACGCCGGAATACACGATTCTTTCGGCCGGTATGCCAGCCAGCAGGACTCGCCTCAACTCACCTTCAGACACCACGTCGGCGCCCGCGCCCAACTGGCCCAGCGTGCGCAAAACAGCCTGGTTGGAATTGGCCTTGACGGCATAGCAGATCAGCGTGTTTTCGGCATTGAAATGCCCGGCATAGGCAAGGTAGTTGTGTCGCAAAGCGGCTTTTGAATAGCAGTAGAGCGGTGTCTGGACCTGTTCAGCAATATGGTTTATCGACACGCCTTCAGCGTGAAGTCGGCCTTCACGGTAATCGAAAAATGCCATGCTGTTAATCTCGCCTGCGACCGGAAAAATAATATATGATTATAGACGTGTTTCGCAGGAATATATAATTACTAAAAACCTCACCGTGCGACGTCGATGTTCGGCGGGTTGCCGGTAAAAACAACACCCGAATGCACCAAGGATTACCGTAATTCATGACCTCCCAATGGCTGTCCGTATTACCTCCGATTGTCGCCATCGCCGTCGTTTTGTGGAAGCGGGAGGTAATCCTGGCGCTGTTCCTTTCCATTTTTACCGCGGAACTGCTGCAGCAAACATCATTGGTATCAGGCGTGCCATTGGGCGGGCTTGCCACGCTGGAGAGAATCGTTGCCGTGCTGGAAGACCGGGACAATGCCCGCATACTGGTTTTCAGCCTGATGATCGGTGCACTGCTGGCATACATTCGCCAGTCGGGCGGGGTCACGGCCATGGTCAATTCCGTCATCAACCGCGGAATCGCCCGCAACCAGCGGCAGACGGCGCTACTGACCAGTGGCGTGGGTGTAGCAGTGTTCGTGGAATCCAACCTCAGCGTGCTGACCGCGGGCATCCTGTCACGCGGATTGTTTGACCGCTTCGGCATGAGCCGGGCGAAGCTGGCGTATTTTATCGACAGCACATCCGCACCGATTTGCATCCTGATCCTGTTAAACGCCTGGGGCGCCTATATCCTGGCCTTGCTGGGGACCTATGAACTGGAAAGGCCCGCGGCACAGATATTGTGGGGCACGCTGCCGCTGAATTTTTATGCGCTCGTGACGCTGGTGATCGTGTTCTTTACAGCCTGGAGCGGCAGGTATTTCGGTCCGCTGGCGACCAGCGCCAGTCTGAAGCATGAGGACAGCGCCGAGGACCTGCCCGTGGACGCCACGCATCCTTCATTCATGTTCGTGCCGCTTTTCGTCATGGTAGCCGGTATGGTCGGTTTCATGCTCTGGACGGGTGGTGGCGTCATGGCCAATGGCAGCGGCTCAAAATCGGTGCTTTACTCTGTCACCCTGGCAAGCCTGGTCGCTTACGTGATGATGCTGCACAGTGGTGGTTTCACCCATGTCAAGCTGGTGAAAATCGGCTTTGAAGGGATGGGTGAATTATTGCCCCTGGTTACCATCGTGTTGTTTTCACTGGCGCTGGGCGCCAGCCTGAAGGAACTGGGAACCGGGGTGTTCATTGCAGGCCTGGTGGGCGAATACCTGCCGGTATTCCTGATCGTGCCGATGATGTTTGTCGCTGGCGCATTGATTTCCTTTTCCACCGGCACGTCGTGGGGAACTTTTGCCATTTTGATCCCTATCGGCGTGCCCCTGATCCAGGCGTTGGGGCTGCCGCCGTCACTGGTGCTGGCGGCTATCCTTGGTGGCGGTATTTTCGGTGATCACTGTTCGCCGATTTCCGATACTACCGCCGTATCTTCCATCGCCTCGGGTTGCGACCTGCTGGAGCATGTCAGGACCCAGTTGCCCTATGCGCTGCTGGCCGGCGGGATTACCATAGTTTTGTACACCATTGTGGGCCTCATCTACCTGTAAACTCCTTACGCATGTTGATAAATTTTTCCAGGATACACACATGAAACATCTGTCTGCCAGCCTAGCGGGCCTGTCCGTGTTTAAACGTCTGAAAAAGCAATGCGGTATGTCGCGTATCACGGCTCTGGCGGCCTTCCTGGTTTGCCTGCTGTCAAGTCCGCTGGCCCCGGCATTGCAGCGTGACGGGATAGGTGATGCCGCAATCGGTGAACTGGCCGGGCGGGCGATGTCGGAATTTGCAGTGCCGGGAATGGCCATTGGTATCGTCAAGGATGGTCAGGTGGTGTTTGCAAAGGGCTTCGGTTTGCGTGAAGTCGGCAAAAAAGCCCTTATTGACACGGACACCCTGTTCAAAATTGCATCGAACAGCAAGGCCTTTACAGCGGCGGCGCTGGCCACCCTGGTCGATGAAGGGAAAATTGCCTGGGACGGTCTGGTCATCGACTATATCCCCGAGTTCCGTATGCATGATCCATGGGTAACCGCGGGCTTCACCGTGACCGATCTGCTCACCCATCGCAGCGGCCTGGCGCCATTCAAGGGTGACATGTTGCTTTGGCCGGAACCCAATTCTTTCACGCAGGCGGATGTCATCCATGCGCTGCGGTATTTCGAGCCAGTCAGTGGTTTTCGCAGCGGTTATGCTTATGACAACCTGCTGTACATTGTTGCCGGCGAGATCATTCCAAGAGTCAGCGGCAAATCCTGGGGTGAGTACCTGGAAAGCAATATCATGCGCCCGGCCGGGATGAAACACTGCTTTGCTGACAGGATTCCAGCGAAAGCGATGCGCAATATCGCGACTCCGCACGGCGTGATCGAGGGCCGTCTGTCCGTGATCGAGCGGGGCCGTATACCACGGCAACCGCCGATATCTGCTGCAGCGGGTGGGGTTATCTGCAGCCTGGGCGACATGCTGACCTGGGTGCGAACACAGTTGAACAATGGCACCACGCCGGACGGTGTCGAGCTTTACAGCGCCCGGCAGGGCCGGGAAATGTGGAAGCCACGCACGCTGAGGGGGGTCAGTGAACGGGCTTACGAGTTAAATCGTACCCATTTCAGCGCCTATGGACTGGGTTGGCGGCTGACCGATGTGCATGGCTTTTTGGAGGTCTCGCATACCGGTACGCTGGCTGGAATGAGATCGTATGTCGTTTTGATTCCAGAACTGGAATTGGGCGTGGTGTACCTGAGCAACGGCGCCGGTTCCGCGGCGCGCCGTTCGGTCATGAACAGCATCGTGCGGTCGTTTATGCCGGTTGAGCAGGTGGATTGGGTGCAAATGGAGATCGACGAAATCGCGCTGGAGCGGGAAGCCGAAAAGCAACGGCAGGAGCTTGAAAAAGCCACTGAATCCGAGCAGCCGTGCACGCCTTGTCGCATGCCGGATCTGTCGTTGTTAGCCGGCCGTTACCGGGATCCGTGGTTCGGCGATGTCATTATCCGGCTGGAGGATCGCCGCTTGATGTTTGCAGCGGAAAAGTCCCCCAAGCTGCTCGGCCCCCTGACGCACTACGAGGGCCGGCAATTCATCATCCGCTGGATTGACCGTTCCCTGGAGGCTGATGCCTATATCCAATTCGAAACGAATGAGGATGGCGAGGTCAGCGGAATGACGATGTCGAAACTTGATCGCGGTGACTATGATTTCGAGGATCTGGATTTCGAGCGGGTGGAATGATGATGAAGAACTCTGATTCAGCGATGGTGACGGGGCATTGCGGCTGATGCGTCCAACCTGCGCAACGGTAAGGCTTGATGCGATTGCCGAAAACTACCGCCTGGCGTGTCGCAGGGCGCCCGGATCACAGAGCATGGCCGTTATCAAGGCCAATGCATACGGGCATGGCATGGTGGCGGTTGCGCGCAGGCTGGAATCCATCGCCCCGGCCTTCGCCGTTGCCTTGATTGACGAGGCCGTCGAATTGCGGCAGGCCGGTATCCAGGCACCGGTTCTTGTCATGCAGGGTGTCAAAGAGCCGGCGGAGTTCGAACTGGCCGCCGCTGAGAACTTCTGGCTGATGCTGCATCAGTCGCAGCAGGTGGAAACCCTGTTGTCGCTAAAGCTTCAAACACCCGTTAACGTCTGGATCAAGCTGGATACCGGCATGCATCGTCTTGGCGTCGCCGTTGTCGACATGGATGATATTTACCGGCGCCTGGATTCATCAGCCAATGTCCGGGGGCAGCCGGTTCTATGCACCCACCTGGCTTGCGCGGACGAGTTGGATAGGCCGTTTACAGACCAGCAGGTGCAGATTATCAGGCGCTTTGGCAATTCGTTGGAAGTGCCGCTCAGTATCGCCAATTCGGCGGGCATATTGCACTGGCCGCAAAGCCATGCCGCCTGGAACAGGCCGGGCATCATGCTGTATGGCAGTAGCCCGACAGCTACGCCTGGCGATTCTGCTGATGGTTTGCAAGCTGCCATGACCATGCAGTCAGAAATCATCGCGGTCAGAGATGTGGCGCCTGGTGAGGGCGTCGGTTACGGCCTTGACTGGACGGCGGAGCGGCCCTCAAAAATCGGCACCGTCGCCATCGGTTACGGTGACGGCTATCCCCGCCACGCCCCGAGCGGCACGCCGGTGCTGGTAAACGGCCAGCGGGTACCGTTGACCGGCAGGGTATCGATGGATGCGATCGGTGTTGACCTTACCGACACGCCGGGAGTTGAAATTGGTGATCCGGTGGAGCTTTGGGGTGAAAACCTCCCGGTGAATGAGATCGCCGCCGCCGCCGGGACAATCAGCTACGAGATACTGGCCGGTTTGACGGGACGCGTTCCGCTGGTGCATCGATAGCGGTTGCCAGGCAGCCAGGGCCTGAAAATCAGGAGGCGCGTGTTACCTGATTCTCTTGATGTTGTACATCAGCTCGACGTAGGTCGATTCCCTCGTTCCATGCAACGGCAGTAGCGGTGTTACCGAGACGCTGTTAAGCGTGCCTTCATAGTACTCACCGTCTTCATCGGTGTACCGGAATATCGATACATCGTGGATCACGTAGGGCCGGCCATCGACGTCGCCGATGTACATCAGCACGTGGCCGGGTACGTAGATCAGGTCGCCGATATCCATGCTCTCAAGCGCCTTCAATTTTTCTTCACGGGTGCTTTCAGCGGTGAAGCGCGTGTTTTCTCCAAAGTCGCCCGAGCCCTGTTGCCCTGTATTGCGGGGCATAAGGATGCCGAAAGACTTGTAGACTTCCATCACGAAACCCGTACAGTCACGAGCATTGTTCGAGTGTCCCCAACCGTAACGTTCACCGAGGAATTTGAATGCCTGGCGAATGATGTTCTCGCGGGTGAAGGGCAGGTAGCCGCGCCTGACGTCCTCGTTGCGGGGAATTAACGCGGGTTTGATTGCCAGTTTGCCTTGCGGGTCTCGTACCGGCAACTGGACTGCATGGCTCGTGTACGGGTTCTGGCCATACAGGTCGTTATTCAGGCGATTGACATCCGCCAGCGGAACGCGGATGCCCATATCGAGTTGAAGTTCCGACAGGGCAGGGACCCCGGTGTTGAATGCAGTCCATACCTTGTCGCCGGTGACGGCGAGAAAGTTTTTGGCCAATTTGTAGTTTAGAACCAGGTCACGTTCACCGGTCGCAATAAAGGCGTTTCTTACCCAGGCCGCATAGTTGTAAGACTGCACGAAAGACCACTCTCCGTCTGCACTGGTATGCAGGACAGCCAGCGCGTCACCCGGGAACAAGCCGTTCTCCTGGAACCGGTCCAGGTTCTGCTTTTGCTCTTCCTGCTCACGGTACCAGCGGTCATCCGTTGGCCAGGTGCGCATATCGGTGCGCTCCACGGTCAGCGCGAAGCGGACCTGCGTTGAAGCGGGGATATTCTCCCATCCAAGGTTTGCCGCGTAGCCGGCATAACCTTCTGCCCCAAGTCGTTGTCCGGCAGGGTCGAAAAGATCGGCTTTATGCGGTTTGCTGATTGCCAGGATCTGCCCGGTGACCTGCTCACGGGCCAGGGTTTCCGGAAACTCAGCCAGTTTCACCATGTGTGGATCAGTGGCAAACAACTGTTCGTTGAAGGCTGCGATCTCCTGCTGGCTTTTCAGAACCTGCCCGGCATTTTCAATTCGTTCTATCCAGTAGTTTTCTGACAAATGCATTTCAGTGATCCCGATGACATCAGTGGACCAGGCAGCGGTTTGCCTGTTATCCGCGCGTTGAAAACCGTCCGCGTTGCAGACGTAGAAAAACAAAGCGCATAAAATGAAGCGTGCGATTCGCATCAACCGTGTGACCGTGTGAGATACTGTCGCCACGGCGCAACAGCCAGCATGACCGGCAGGCTTGGAATTGCCGGAGAAAGCGATTCATGGTGAAGTCTTAACATGAACTGAAGCGCCTGGAAGTGAGAGGAATAAATTATTCTAAAGGTGTAGCATAATCACTGCAATCGGTTATTCCATACCGGAACAATAAGAGAATTTTCCGCATGACAGAGCTGATCAAACCACGCAGACTGAGGGCAGGCGCCAGGATCGGGATCGTCAATCCGGCCTATTGGCTGGAATCTGAACGCATGCAGCGGGCTGTGAAAGTTTTCCAGGAGCTGGGCTACGAATTGTTGCTGGGCAACAGTGCCGCACTGGAACAGGGCCAATTCGCCGGCACACCTCAAGAGCGTGCCCAAGACATCATGGCCATGTTCACGGAGCCGTCGGTCGAAGCCATTATCTGTGCGCGGGGAGGCTATGGGGGTAACCGCGTTTTACCGTTACTGGATTACGGCGTCATTCGCGACAACCCGAAAATTTTCGTCGGTTACAGCGATATCACGGGCTTTTTGAATTCCTTTGCGCAACGCTCAGGGCTGATCAGTTTTCACGGGCCGATGCTGAGCACTTTTGGGAAACAGACAATGCAATACAACCTGGATACCTTCCAGGCGGTTTTATCCGGTGAAAAAAAAATCAGGGTTGCTTCAGCACCAGGCTGCCCGGCCCGTAGTCTCAAACCCGGGATTGCGAAAGGTCCATTGTGGGGCGGCAACCTGACGCTGGTTATAGAGCGACTGGGTACCGCCGACCAGATTGATACCAGCGGTTCGATCCTGTTGCTGGAAGATATCGATGAAAAACTGTATGCCTTCGAGCGCATGATGCTACACCACAAACGCAGTGGCAGCCTGGATCACATACGGGGGCTCGTGATTGGCGAGATGCTGGAAATGGGTGATAGCAAGACACCCTTTGGCAAGACCACGGATGAAATCGTGCTGGATGTTTGCGGCGACCTGGACATCCCCATCATCAGTAATTTCCCCTGTGGTCACGGCGACTACCAGGCGACGTTGCCGATTGCGCATGAAATCGAGGTTCATTCCGGCGACGACGAATCCTTCATCTTAATCCCGGAGTCACCGGTCAGTTGACGGGCGGGCAGTTCGGGGGCATGAGGACAAAAAATGCTTAACTACATCTGGTTTGGAATGATGGCCATCAGCGTCATTGCCGGCATATTTACCGGCAATATTGAAGCTGTCACTGAAGCCGCCATTAACATGGCCAAGGTAGCCGTTGAAATATCCATTGGACTGATCGGCATTATGGCGCTGTGGCTGGGTATCATGAAAATTGCCGAGGCGTCGGGATTGATACGGATAATCGCCAGGGGGTTGAACCCCATTACCGTGCGCCTGTTCCCGGATGTGCCCGAGGATCATCCCGCAATAGGTTCGATCGTCCTGAACATGGCAGCCAACATGCTGGGCCTTGGCAACGCGGCAACGCCCCTGGGTCTCAAGGCCATGGAGGAATTGCAGGAACTGAATCCGAAGAAAGATACCGCGACCAACTCCATGGTCATGTTCCTGGCCATCAATACGTCCAGCGTGCAACTTATCGTTCCCGCGACCGTGGTCGCTCTGATGGGCGCAACGGCCAGCCAGATTTTCCTCACCACCATCCTGGCCACGCTGGCGTCGACAATTGCCGCCATCGTCATGGTCAAGATACTCGAAAAGATGAAGCGGTTCTCAGTGGAGGACGCGTCATGATCGAGTTTATGGTCGGCGGCATGAACGCGGCGGCGAAGTATATTATTCCGCTATTACTGGTGGGCATTCCGCTTTACGCACTCAGTGTCAAGAAGGTCAAGGTTTACGAGGTGTTTGTCGAAGGTGCGAAAGACGGCTTCACCATCGCGGTCAGGATCATTCCCTACCTGGTGGCAATCCTTGTTGCCGTTGGTATGTTTCGGGCCTCCGGTGCGTTAGACCTGTTGCTGAATCTGTTGGCGCCCGTGCTTAACCTTATTGGTTTTCCGCCCGAGAACCTGCCGCTGGCCCTGATGAGGCCTTTGTCCGGAAGCGGCTCCCTGGGCCTCCTGACCGATCTGGTCAATGAATACGGTGCCGAGTCGATGTACGCCAAAATCGGTGCGACGATGTTCGGCTCTTCCGAGACCACCTTCTATGTGCTGGCTGTCTATTTTGGCTCAGTCGGCATCACCCGCAGCCGCCACGCGCTCGCGGCCGGTCTGACCGCCGATGCGGTAGGTGCATTGGCCGCTGTGTTCTTCTGCAAACTGTTGCTCGGCTGATTCAAGGGACCTGTCTGGACGGTCCAGTCCAGTGCTGCCTGCCGGCACCCGATGGTTTGCCTGTTCGGGTGACCTCGTAGCGCCGAACAGGCTGACCGTCAGGGGAGAAATGGGCGGGATGCCCATTTCAGGCCGCCCAGGACAGGATGTCCTGTGAGGCCGGCCCCGTTAAGACGGTCTGGATGTG
>JABDPJ010000186.1 GCA_013042835.1 Lysobacterales bacterium | reverse complement strand
CGATTCCCACTCTGCATCGGTCATTTGGTCCAACGGCCTGCTTTTCCAGAATTGATCATCCATCGCGGTGGCATTATGACAGCTTGAGTTCCATTTGACCGCCCTTTTGGTTTAGGATCGAATGAGTGCTTCTGATCACCGGCTGATCCGCCGGAATTCAGCGCCGAGCGATGACCGCAGCCGGCCTTGACTTGCGGGTAATGCATGACTTTCGAGCTTGGCATCCGTGAAGCACAGCAAGCGCTGGGCATTTTGCGCGCCGGCACCAAACCTTAAGATTGAACCAGGTGCAAGTTAAACCAGTTGAACCCTGAGCCGGCACCGTCACCACCGGCTCTACCGACATCACTCGAGTTCGATAACCAGGTCGTCCTGGCCCACCAGTTCCCCGGCTTGCAAATGCACAGCCTTGACGGTGCTGTCATAAGGCGCCGTAATAGTGGTTTCCATCTTCATGGCTTCGATCACAAACACCGGTGTATCCTTGTTGACCACGTCACCCGGCTCAACCGAGACGGAAGCCAGGCGGCCCATCAGGGGTGAACCGATTTCATTGCGTTCCACCGCTTTGCGATTTGCAGCGGTCTTGGGCACGACCGTTTCATCACGCACCTGCACGCTGCGCGCCTGCCCGTTGAGGTCAAACGTAACCCGGCAATAGCCGTTCTCGTCAGTATGCGAACGATAGATATAGCGGATGACGATGGTCTTGCCGCGCTGCAGCTTGACCAGTATTTCCTCGCCCTGTTTAAGGCCATAGAAGAAAGCCCTGGTTGGCAGGTAATGGACTTCGCCGAACTCCTGCTGGTGTTCGAAATAGCCGCGAAAAACCTCTGGGTACATCAGGTAGGATAGAAAATCGAGTTCGGTCACGCTGTCATCGAAGCGGGCCTTGAAAGCGGCAAATTCAACCTCGAAATCGACCGGTTCGAGCGCCGCACCAGGCGGTCCCGCCAGGGGTTTCCTGCCTTTCAGAACCTTGGCGGATATTTCCGGCGGGAAGCCGCCCTCGACCTGGCCGAGCTTGCCCGAGAACAGGTCGACAACTGAATCGGGAAAGGCCAGGGTCTCTCCCTGGGCCATGACGTCCCCGACACTCAGCCCGTTGGCAGTCATGAACATGGCCATGTCGCCGACCACCTTCGATGAAGGTGTTACCTTGACGATGTCACCAAACATGTGATTGACCGCCGCGTAGTTTTTCTTGATCTGCTCAAAACGGTGTTCTAACCCGAGCGCGATCGCCTGCGGGCGTAGGTTGGAATACTGGCCGCCGGGGATTTCGTGGTCGTAAACCTCGGCCGTACCGGCCTTGAGCCCCGACTCAAAGGGGTAATAGTATTCACGCACCGCTTCCCAGTAATTGGCATATTCATTCAACGCCGCCAAATCAAAAGCCTGTTCCCGCTTATGGCCCTGCATGACTGCAATCAATGAGTTCATATTGACCTGGGATGTCAGGCCTGACATTGAGCTCAGGCAGACATCGACAACATCGACATCGGCCTCAATCGCCTTGAGAAGCGTGGCACTCTGCATGGACGAGGTATCGTGCGTGTGCAGGTGAATGGGGATGTCAACCGCCGCCCGTAACGCCGGGATGAGTTTTTCCGCGGCGTAGGGCTTTAACAGGCCGGCCATGTCCTTCAGGGCCAGCATATGCGCGCCCTCGTCTTCGAGACGCCGCGCCATGTCGAGGTAATACTGCAGGCTGTAGCGGTTGGACGAATCGGTGTTCAGCACATCACCGGTATAACAGATCGTTGCCTCGGCAATACCGCCGGTCCTCTCCCGCACGATCTGTATCGACCGTTTCATTCCTTCGATCCAGTTCAACGAATCGAAGATACGGAACACGTCGATACCGTTTTCCCACGACTTTTCGATAAATTCCCCAATCACGTTGTCCGGATAGGCCTTGTAGCCCACCGCGTTTGATCCGCGAAACAGCATCTGCAGCAAGATGTTGGGCACGGCAGCGCGCAACTGCTGCAAGCGCTGCCACGGGCATTCGCGTAAGAATCTCAAAGCGACGTCAAAGGTCGCACCGCCCCACATCTCCAGGGAAAACAAGTGCGGATTGGCCTTGGCGAAGCCTTCGGCAACTGCCAGCATATCGTGCGTGCGCACGCGGGTTGCGAGCAGGGACTGGTGTGCATCGCGCAACGTCGTATCGGTGTACATAACGGGTTTCTGCTGCCTGACCCAGCTGCAAAAAGCTTCCGGACCCATTTCGTCGAGCAGGTTTTTGCTGCCCTTCGGATATTCCGCCAGGCGTTCAACGTGCGGAATGTGAGGCTTGCGAAAACTCCGGTTTGTTTCGACGCCACTGACATCCGGGTTGCCGTTAACCGTCAGGTTCGCGATGTAACGCAAGGTCTTGGTCGCACGGTCAAAGCGTTGCCTGATCTCGAATAATTCGGGGTGGTTGTCAATGAAAGCCACGGTGGCCTTGCCGGAGACAAAGGTCGGGTGATGCAGGACATTCTGCAGGAAGCCGATATTGGTCTTGACACCGCGAATACGGAATTCACGTAAGGCACGATGGCCGCGGGACACCGCACCAGGCAGGGTCCGGCCCCAGGACGTCACCTTGACCAGCATTGAATCGAAAAACGGTGACACACTGGCGCCGGTATAAGCCGCACCCACGTCCAGCCGGATGCCGAAGCCGGCCGCACTGCGATAGGCAATCAGGGTGCCGTAATCCGGCTGAAATCCATTCTCCGGGTCCTCCGTGGTGATGCGGCACTGGATGGCGTACCCACGGCACTCGATGTCCTCCTGTGAGTGAATGCGCAATTCCGGGTCACCCAACAGGCAACCACGGGCGATTTCAATCTGGCTGCGAACGATGTCAATGCCGGTGACCATCTCAGTGACGGTATGCTCCACCTGGATTCGCGGATTGACCTCGATAAAATAGATGTTTTCATCCTTGTCAAGGAGGAATTCAACCGTCCCGGCATTGCTGTAGTCGACGTGCCGCGTGATGGCCAGTGCATGCTCGTACAGCTTCTGCCGGGTTTCCGTTTTGAGGGCGAAACTGGGCGCCACTTCCACCACTTTCTGAAAACGCCGTTGTATCGAACAGTCACGCTCGAACAGGTGAACCAGGTTACCCTCGTTATCACCCAGGATTTGCACCTCGATATGCTTGGGGGCCTCGATGAATTTTTCGAGGAACACCGTGTCATCGCCAAATGCCTTGGCAGCCTCACCGCGCGCCTCGGCGTAAGCGGTTTCGAGTTCGTCTTCACTGCGTATCACGCGCATGCCCCGGCCGCCGCCACCGGCCGTTGCCTTCAGCATCAATGGATAACCAATGCGCGCGGCCTCTGCCCGGGCCACTTCAACCGTCAGCAACGGCTCGCGGCTGTCTTCGATAACCGGGATGCCTGCCGCTATCGCATTGGCCTTTGCCTGAACCTTGTCACCCAGCATTGCCATGGCTTCGGGCGTAGGTCCGACAAAGATAATGCCCTCCTGTCGGCAGCGGCGGGCGAATTCAACATTTTCAGACAAAAATCCGTAACCGGGATGGATCGCATCGACGTTATTCAGCCTGGCAACCTCGATTATCGCGTCGATATCCAGATACGGCTTGAGCGGTTCGTCATCCTCACCGACCTGGTAAGCCTCGTCCGCCTTGTAGCGGTGCGGCGAGAAGCGGTCCTCGTGGGTAAACACGCTGATGGTGCGAATACCCAGTTCGGATGCGGCGCGCAGAATTCGTATGGCAATTTCGCCACGGTTGGCAACGAGGATTTTGTCGATTTTGCGACGCATGGGTGCTACTCCCGCAGATGAGTGTTTATTTATGCAGTGTTTACGCGGGCTTGTCCAGACCCGGGGGCAAAATTTGCTGCTGCCCGGATAAAAACAGGCCGCTTACCCGGCGGATTAACGGCCTGTGTTGCTACTGACAATGTCAGAGTTAAAAGTGCTCTGTCAGCTCGATTCAAGCTGAGTCATACCTGGTGAAACCCTTCTCCTTTCCCGGCGCGTCGGCGCAGCCAATCCGACACCTCGAACCTCGATCCATAGACTTCAGCCATACGGTCGCATTGCGCAACAAAGTGCTTGATTCCAACCGTATCAATAAACGACAGCGTGCCACCGGTCCATGGCGGGAAGCCCCAGCCGAATATGGAACCGATGTCGGCGTCGGCCGGATGGTCCAGCACCCCTTCTTCGAAACAGCGGGCGGTCTCGAGCGCCTGGCGATACAGTAGCCGGTCGATAACCTCCTGCACCGGTGGCTGCTCGTCCTTCGGGGGGTATAGCTCCGCCAGGCCGGGCCACAGGTATTTCTTCCCTCCCTCGGGGTATTCGTAGAAACCCTTGCCGTAGCGCTTGCCTTTCCTGTCCAGTTCCTCAACGAATTTGCGTATTACCGGGAAACCGGAATCAAATTTATAATCGTCACCAAAATCACTGGCGGTCTGCATGGTGATCTTGTAACCGAGTTCCAGCGTAACCTCATCCATTACCGCCAGCGGTCCAACCGGCAGTCCGGCCATCTTCGCCGCGTTCTCGATCAACGCCGGCTTGATGCCTTCGGCCAGCATGGTCATGCCTTCGTTGGTCGAGGTACTGAAACAACGGCTGGTATAGAAACCAGGACTGTCGTTGACCACGACCGGTGTTTTGCGAATCTGCTGAATGTAATCCAGGCCACGCGCCACCGCTTCGTCGGAGCTTTTTTCGCCCTTGATCAGCTCAACCAGTGGCATTTTGTCGACCGGCGAAAAGAAATGCAGGCCGATAAAACGCTCCGGCCGCCTGGAGGCTTCGGCCAGGCCGGTAATCGGCAGGGTCGAGGTATTGCTGGCAAAAATGGCGGTCTCGGGTATGACCGCTTCGGTTTTGGCTGTAACCCCGGCCTTGATTTCGCGGTTCTCGAACACCGCCTCGATCACCAGCTCGCAACCTTCAAGGTCCGCGTAATCGGTTGTCGGGTGGATTCTGCTCAACAGGGCGTCGGCTTTTTCCTGGGTCGAATAACCGCGCTTGATGGCCTTTCCCAAAAGTCCTTCGGAATAGGCCTTACCGCGTTCAGCGCCTGCCAGGTCGGTGTCGAGTAAAACAACCTGCATTCCAGCCCTCGCGGAGACATAGGCAATACCTGCGCCCATCATACCGGCGCCGAGGATGCCCAGCTTGGTTACCGCGGATTTTTCAACATCCCCGGGACGACGCGCGAGCTTGTCAGCAGCGCCCTTGTTAACGAACAGGCTGCGCATCATGTTGCGCGCCACAACACCGGATACCAGCTGCCCGAAATACTGGGATTCGATGTCGAGCCCGGTATCGAAAGGCGTGATGCATCCCTCATAAACTGCCGAGAGAGCGCCGATCGGCGCCGGGTAATTGTGTTGTGTCATACCGGCCACCAGCGAGGTGCCGACCATGAATTGCTGTGCATTCTTGGGTGAATTCGCACCCGCGCCGCCAGGCATCCGGAAGCCCTTGACGTCCCAGGGCGCTACCGGATCGGGGGTCGTCATCAACCAGGCCCTGGCCCGGTCCAGCAACTCACCCGCCGGTGCGATTTCATGCACGACGCCGAGCTCGAGGGCTTTTTGCGGCTGCAGTTTTTTACCCTGCAAAATCACCGGTAGGGACTTTTCTGTGCCGACAAGGCGCGGCAGACGCTGGGTGCCGCCTGCGCCCGGCAGCAAGCCGATACTGACCTCCGGCAAGCCGAGTACTGCCCTGGGGTGGTCAGTCATGACCCGGTAGTGGCATGCCAGGCAGAGCTCAAGGCCGCCGCCCAGCGCCAGGCCGTTGATGGCGACTGCAAACGGTTTTCCGCAGGTCTCCATCTTGCGCAGGACCCCCGACAAGGCGCGGCTCCACTCATAGCCCTCCTCCGGCGTCACGCCACGGTCATAGGCCGTGACCAGTTCGGTCAGATCGGCGCCCGCCACGAAGGCTTTCTTGGCAGAGGCCAGGATGGCCCCTTTAACGCCCTCATCCGCTGCGACCTTGTCGATGCATTCGGACAGGTCCGCGATCATCGCGTCGCACAGGACATTCATACTTTTCCCCGGTAAATCAATCATCAGGGTCGCAATTCCGTCATTGTCGACGGTATATCGAATCGTGTTGTTCATTTCTTTGAATCCATCATCTGTTGTTCGTCGGTCAGCCTGGTGATCAGACCCGCTCAATAATGGTTGCCGTACCCATACCGCCGCCGATACACAGGGATACCAGTGCTGTCGACAGGTCACGGCGTTCGAGTTCATCCAGTACGGTACCCAGGATCATGGCCCCGGTCGCACCCAGCGGGTGACCCATGGCGATGGCGCCGCCGTTGACGTTGATCTTGTCGTGCGGAACGTCCAGTTGCTCCATGTAATGCAACACCACCGCCGCGAAGGCTTCGTTCAGCTCAAACAGGTCGATATCTGCAGTGGCCATTCCGGCGCGTTGCAGGACTTTCCTGGTGGCGGGGGCCGGACCGGTCAGCATGATGCTGGGCTCACTGCCGACAGAGGCAAAAGACCGTATGCGGGCACGCGGTTTCAATCCCATCTGTTCACCGGCTTCGGCGTGACCGATGAGGACGGCTGCAGCGCCGTCGACGATCCCGCTGGAGTTACCCGCCGTATGTAAATGTTTGACCGCCTCAATCTCGGGATACTTCTGCAGAATCACCGCATCAAAACCGCCCTGCTCCCCCGGGATCACGAATGCTGGCTTCAAGCCGGCAAGACTCTCTACCGTGGCATCCGGACGCATATGCTCATCGTGGTCAAGCACGACCCTCCCAAGGTGGTCTCTGACCGGCACGATAGAATCCCTGAACCAGCCCTGGGCCCAGGCATGCGCTGCCCGTTTCTGGCTTTCCGCAGAATAGGTGTCCAGGTCTTGCCTGGAAATACCGTACTTGGTCGCAATCAGGTCGGCACTGATACCCTGGGGCACAAAATAGGTTTTGTAGGCCACTTGCGGATCCGTCGCCCAGGCTCCCCCGTCGGACATCATCGGTACCCGCGACATGCATTCGACACCGCCGCCAACAGCCAGGTCCGACTGACCCGACATCACCTGGGCAGCGGCCGTATTAATAGCTTCCAGGCCGGAGGCGCAAAAACGGTTCAGTTGTTTGCCGGGCACGGATTCCGCGTAATCTGCATTCAATGCCGCCACGCGGGCGATATCCGCCCCCTGCTCACCCACCGGCGCGACGCAACCCATGATTACATCATCGAGGAGCGAGGTATCGAGTTGATTGCGGTCACGCAATGCTTGCAGCACCTGCGTCGTCAGTGCGATCGGTGTGACCGCATGCAGGGAACCATCCTGTTTGCCCCGGCCGCGGGGCGACCTGACATGGTCGTAGATATATGCGTCTGTCATTTCATTTCCTTTTGCAAAGGTTCGGGTGCCTTGAGCAAGGCAACAATGTTGTGCTTGAGCGCATTAATGGATGCGCTCAAATCGATGTCCGGATTCACCAGCCACTGGTAATTGAGTCCCAGCAGTGAGGCGTAAAACTGTTCAGCAAAGCTCTGCGGATTGACGTCTTTCCTGATATCACCTGAGTCCTGTCCGGCAACCACCCAGGCCGCGGCCGTCTCGCGCTGCAAACGGTGAAATTCAACGACATTGGGCTTGAATTCGGAAGCCGGATTGAACGATTCCGCCCACAGTATGTTCATGGCCCGCGCGTGTTCCGGAAAATGCAGCATATGGTCCCGGTGGGCGTTCAATGCTGCGAGTATCGCACGCAGGCCACTCTGACCGGCAAGGTTGGTCTGCAACTCCTTGGTCCAGACCGCCGTGATATGTTTGAGAACAGTGCGATACAGGCCGGCCTTGGAACCAAAATGATGGCTCGCGAGCCCCCGGCTGTAACCAGCGCGTTCACCGATGGCAATCAGCGTAGTGCCCGCCAGGCCTTTAGAGTTGAGCAACTCAATGGTCGCGTTGACCATTTTTTCCTCCGCCAGCGCAGTGCGTTCCGCCTGGGTTGAGCGCGTCGCCGGGATGTCCGCTTTTGGCCGGGGTTTCATCATTTGAAAACTTACTTGTTTGTAACAAGCAAGTTATATTGGCGCTTGCAGATTGTCAAGCAATTTGGCTTTACCCCGGGCTAAATGGGCAACTCCGTAGTCTGCTTGACTTCGGTGAGCGCGATGCTCGAAGTCACTTCCTGAACGTCCGGCAACTGCGACAGACGTTCAAAGAAGAAACGCTCGTAGGCCTCGAGGTCCGGTGTCACAATACGCAAAAGAAAGTCCACCTGGCCGAGCAGCAGGTGACACTCCATGACCTCGGGAAACTGGCGGATGGTTTCGCTGAACTCGGCCACCTTGCTGCGGCCGTGGGCGGTCAGCTTGACATGTGCGAAAACCATGGTGTCAAAACCCAGCTTTTTTCGATCGAATACCATGCCCTGCTCCTTCACCAGGCCAGCATCCTTGAACCGTTGTATTCGCCGCCAGCAAGGTGACTGTGACAATCCGATCCGCTCACCGATCGCCGCGGCCGAAAGACTCGCATCTGATTGCAGCAAGCGCAGAATTTTACGATCCAGGTTGTCCAGCTTTATTTTTTGCATGATTTATTCCCTTATGAAAAAATTCTTGGATATTGTATTCGCATAATCGACATTGTTGAGTACCTTTGCAATACTTTTTCCATCAAGAATTGCTATATTTAACTTAGCAAAATTCATACCCAAAACAGGAAAGTGAGAGCTCCGATGACATTTTTCGAAAATGCTGAAAACCGCGGACACGAGTCCATCCATCACTTCCACGATGCCAAAACCGGGTTGAGGGCGATTATCGCCATCCACTCAACAGCGCTGGGACCCGCCGCCGGCGGCGCCAGGAGATGGCAGTACGACAACGAGGCCGAAGCAACGACAGATGCCCTGCGCCTGGCCCGCGGCATGACTTACAAGAACGCCATGGCAGGCTTACCCCTCGGTGGTGGCAAGGCCGTTATCCTGGCCGACCCCGGCCACACCCCGTCAGAAGAAATGTTCCTGGCTTTCGGTCGTTGTGTTGAATCACTGGGTGGTCGTTATGTTACGGCGGAAGATGTCGGGATGACCATGGGCAATATGCGCACGATCAAGCAGGTAACGGATTTTGTCGCCGGCCTGCCGCCCAATGAAGGCTCTGCGGGTGGTGACCCTTCACCGTGGACTGCGGACGGTGTTTTCCTGGGTCTCGAAGCCGCAGCCAAACACAGGCTGGGCGCCAACTCGCTGAAGAACCTGCGCATTGCTGTTCAGGGCGTTGGAAAAGTGGGCTACGACCTGTGCCGGCAATTACATGAAGCCGGTGCCGAGTTGACCATAAGTGATGTCAACCCGGTCCATCTTGACCGCACGCGGGCCGACTTCGGCGCCAGGGTGGTAGCCCCGGAACAAATTCTTTTTGAAGATGTGGACGTGCTGTCACCCAATGCATTGGGTGCTATCCTTAATGCAGACAGCATTCCGCGAATCAAGGCAAAAGTTATTGGCGGCGCTGCCAACAATCAACTGGCCACCGAGGAGGATGGGCAACGCCTGGCCGACCGGGACATACTTTATGCACCGGATTACGTGATCAACGCGGGCGGCATTATCAGTGTCTCGCTGGAATACATGGGCAATAAAACCGCAGCCGATGTGCGTGAACAGATTGCCTTGATTCCCGGACGACTGGAAGAAGTATTTATCACTGCAGAAAAACAGCAGCAATTGACCAATGTGGTCGCGGACGCCATGGCGGAGAGAATAGTAAACGCCGGCACCTGAGAAGCCATTGGTATCTCAACAAAACACGAGGAATTGAACACTATGACTTCGAAATCACGACTGCATATCCCCCGCCCTTCTGCCCGCCCCGGGGAAGCACCTGATTTCAGTTATCTTTCCTTGTCAGAGGCCGGCGCGGTCTCCCGTCCCGCGACCTCCGCTACCGCCAGTGAAGCCGAATACCTGGCGCAAAATCTCGTTCGTGTCATGGATGACGACGGGATCGCACAGGGAGACTGGATACCCGACCTGTCACCTGAACAGAAGGTCGAAGCTCTGCGCCTGATGCTTTTGACCCGCGAGTACGACAACCGCTTGCAGCGCGCACAGCGGCAGGGGAAGATTTCCTTTTATATGCAGTCGCTGGGCGAGGAAGCGGTCTCAATCGGACAGGGCATGGCCCTCGAAGCTGGCGACATGCTGTTTCCCGCCTATCGCAACCAGGGTCTTTTCATACTGAGAAACACCAGCCTTGTAGACCTGATGTGCCAGTGCCTCTCGAACACCCGCGACATGTGCAAGGGCCGGCAGATGCCGGTGATGTACCACAACCGTAAAGGCAACCTGTTTTCCGTTTCCGGCAACCTCGCAACACAATACCCTCATGCCGTCGGCTGGGCCATGGCCTCAGCCATCAAGGGCGAGGACCATATCGCCGCATCATGGGTGGGAGATGGCAGCACCGCCGAGGCGGACTTTCACTACGCACTGACCTTTGCGGCCGTGTACCAGGCCCCGGTCATTCTTAACGTGGTGAACAACCAGTGGGCCATTTCCACTTTCCAGGGTTTCGCCGGCGGCGAAAGAAGGCCGTTTGCTGCCCGTGGCCAGGGCCTCGGCATACCGGGAATACGTGTCGATGGCAATGACTTGCTGGCGGTATATGCGGTCACGCAATGGGCTGCGAAACGTGCACGCGAGGGTGGCGGACCCACGCTGATCGAGCACGTCACTTACCGCGGCGGCGCGCATTCAACCAGCGACGACCCGACCCGGTACCGGCCCAAAGACGAATGGCAGGCATTCCCCCTTGGAGACCCGGTGGAACGACTCAAAAAGCACCTCGTCAACGAGGGGCACTGGTCGGATGAACAACACGAAGCGCTTAAGGAACAGTTGAAAGAAACCGTCATGGCGGCGTGGAAGGAGGCCATCAGCTACGGCACGATGACCGAAGGGCCGATGCTGGATGTCAGCATCATGTTTGACGATGTCTACGAGGAGGTCCCCCAACAACTCAAAGACCAGTGCGAAGAACTCATTGCACTGAAGGGCACCTTATCATGAGCCAGATGAATATGATCCAGGCCATCAACTCGGCGCTCGACGTGGTGATGGAAAAAGACCCGACCGTCATTATCCTCGGTGAGGATGTCGGATATTTTGGCGGCGTATTCCGCTGCACCGATGGCCTGCAGGCCAAGTACGGGGAACACCGCGTAATCGATGCCCCTATCGCCGAGGGCGGCATTATCGGCTCCGCCATTGGTATCGGTGTGAACGGACTGCGGCCCGTGGCCGAAATCCAGTTTGCAGACTATATTTATCCGGGCCTCGATCAGATTATTTCCGAACTGGCGCGCTTGCGCTACAGAAGCGGAGGTGAGTATTTCTCACCGGTAACGATCCGCGCACCCTGCGGTGGCGGCATCCGCGGCGGTCAAACACACTCGCAAAGCCCTGAGGCGCTGTTTACCCATCTCTCCGGGGTCAAAACAGTCATGCCATCGAGCCCTTACGATGCCAAGGGCCTGTTGATCAGTGCGATCGAGTCCAATGATCCCGTCATCTTTTTTGAGCCAAAGCGCATTTACAACGGGCCATTTGACGGCGACCCCAACAAGCCGGCAACACCGTGGTCCAAGCATCCGGCCGGTGAAGTGCCGGACGGATACTATTCGATTCCACTCGGTGAGGCGGCCGTTGTGGAGGAAGGCGATGAACTGAGCATCATCACCTACGGCACCATGGTCCATGTAGCGCAGGCAGCGGTACGCAATGCCGGTGTCAAAGCAGATATCATCGATGTGCGCACGCTGGTGCCACTGGATGTAGAAACGCTGACAAGATCGGTCAAGAAAACCGGGCGCTGCCTGATCGCACATGAGGCTTCCAGGTTCAGTGGCTACGGTGCAGAACTGTCCGCCACGATACAGGAAGAGTGCTTCTGGCACCTCGAAGCGCCTATCGAGCGTGTCGCGGGCTGGGAAACCCCGTATCCACACGCCTTTGAATGGGACTATTTCCCGGGTCAGGACCGAATTCTGGCGGGAATTCGAAGCATTATGGAGGCAGTATGAGCGAATACGTATTCAATTTGCCTGACCTGGGAGAAGGCCTGGTCGAGGCAGAAATAGCCGAGTGGATGGTAAAAGTCGGGGATCAGGTCAAGGAAGAAGATCCCATCGGCGCAATGCTGACTGACAAAGCGGCCGTCGAGCTTTCCGCCCCGGTGAGCGGCCGTGTCGTCAGCCTGGCCGGAGATGTGGGTGATACGATCGCGGTCGGCTCACCCATGATTGTTTTTGAGACAGTTGATGAACAACAGGCTGATAACGAAGAAGTTGCGGCGCCCCCGGTTCTGGGTGAAAGTGCCACTCTGGCCAACGCCGCAAATGATGTCACACCGGAAGCCGCGAAGCCCCCGTCCGGCAAGGTGTTGACTTCACCATCCGTGCGCCGCCTGGCACGGGAAACCGGAATTGACCTGACACGCGTTGCAGGCAGCGGACCACGGGGAAGAATTCTCAGGAGTGACCTGACAGCACACCTGTCCAGGGACCCGGCTGCACCCGAAGGCCCGCAAGCGGAACATGAGGCTGCCTCGGACATCACTGAAATCAAGGTGATCGGCTTGCGCCGTAAAATTGCTGAAAGAATGTCGCAGGCCAACCGCGAAATCCCACACTTCGCGTATGTCGAGGAAGTCGACATTACTGCACTGGAGTCCCTGCGCCAGCATTTGAACAGCAAAAAAGCAGCCACTGAGGATAAGCTGACACTGCTGCCGTTCATCGGCCTGGCATTGACCCGCGTGCTGCCGCATTTCCCGCAGTGCAACGCCCTCTATGACAGTGAAAGAAACATCCTGAGCCAGCATCGGCCAGTGCACCTTGGCATCGCAACCCAGACCCCGGACGGACTGAAGGTACCGGTAGTCAGGAACAGCGAAGCCCGCTCGCTGGAAGACCTGGCAGGTGAAATTCGCCGCGTTTCGATAGCGGCTCGCGAGAATACGGCGAAGCGGGAGGAACTCATGGGTTCCACCATCACCATCACCAGCCTGGGTAAATATGGTGGCATCGCTTCCACACCGGTGATCAACCTGCCCGAAGTGGCCATCATTGGCGTGAACAACGCCGTGCAACGCCCGGTGGTGATCGATGGACAAGTCGTTGTGCGCAGGATGATGAACCTGTCGTCCTCGTTCGACCACCGTTTCGTGGATGGCTATGATGCGGCCATGATGATCCAGGCATTGAAAGAGAAACTGGAGCAACCCGCGACAATTTTCATCACCTGATTGCCGGGAGTAACCACGGGCATTCAATGGGCCACGGTCGAGATGCTTGCAGCCGGGGCGGCCTTAAAGTTGGCGGATGCACCCCTACGCCAGTTCAGAAGGTCTAGACAATGCTCAGTTCAATATATGGACAGCGTTTCGCACTTGCAGATGTCTTTGAGTTGGTCCTTGTCGAGCAATTCGAAAACATGACCCTTGTTTCTGATTAAACCCCGCTCCCTGAATTCACCGATCAGGCGCGAAACACTCTCGGGGGTCGTGGAAATCAGGCCCGCAATTTCCTTACGGGAAATTGTCAGCGTGAAGGGGTTGGACTCATACAACACATCACTCAGATACAGAAGCAGTTCTGAAAAACGGCCATCCATCTGCTTGGTGGTCAGGGAAAACATCCTTTTGTAGGCCTGGGTCAGGGCGTCATTCAACACTTCAATGACACCGCTGGCAAATTGCGGGTTGACCAATACCATTTCCCTGAAGACACCAATATCTTTCAGACAAACCTCGGTATCCGTCAATGCCTCAGCCGAGAATGGTGATACGGGTTGACCGTACAGTGCCTGCACACCCAGGAAAGTCCCGGGCTTGGCAATGCTGAGCGTGGTCAGTTCATCATCATTTTCTATGTACAGTTTCACAAACCCTTTTCTGATGTAAATGATGTGCGACATGAACATGCCCTGCTTGTTCAGCAGTTCGCCTTTTTTGAAAGACAATTCCGTTCGATGGTCATTGACCTTCTGCAGTTGCTCATCAGTGAGCATCTGGAAGGGCTTCGACTTCAGTTTGCATTCTATGCAGTTAATTTCGATTACCCCCGCCTGACTGAAAATCAGAGCTGTGAAATACCGGTAAAATGAACCAGATTAAAAAATCATAATGTTCAGGGTTAAAGCATACATGCAAAGGCACCCTCAATAAAAGCGCCTTGGGATTTGGTGCGGGGATACACCCGCTTGTTTGTGGACTGCAACGCGGGTACAACTTTGTCAGCTGGTCAACATCTTGCCGGCGATTTCTTTCAATAACTTGGCAGCCACCATGGCAGTCATTCCGTTGATATCCCTGGATGGATTGAACTCTACAATGTCGGCACCGATAACCTGGCCAGACAAGCTGTGAATGACACCCAGGATATCCCGGACTGAGAGTCCGCCCGGTTCATGGTGTGAAACACCCGGTGCAAAAGCGGGATCAAGCGCGTCAATATCGCAACTGATATACACAGGCCCATCAAATTCCACGTTAATTGCGTGGCAATCCGTGTTCCTCATCTCATGCGTTTCGACGCCGAAGCGTTTCACCTGCTCACGCAGCTCGGCATTGAGGGTACGTATTCCTATCTGTACCAAACGCCGGGCAATGCCATTTTCCATGATCCTTGCAAACGGGCTTGCATGCGAATCAGGGTTGCCCTCGAACTCGTCATACAAGTCCGGGTGTGCGTCAAAATGCAAGATATTCACAGGCCCATGGAAACGGTACACTGCGCGCAAAACCGGGTGGCTGATCGAGTGGTCTCCGCCGAGTACCAGCGGCAATGCACCTGTGG
>JABDPJ010000061.1 GCA_013042835.1 Lysobacterales bacterium | reverse complement strand
GATCTGCGGATCACCATCCAGGGTGCCGGCGGGTACGATGATCACCTTGCCGCTTTTTGAGAGCCACGGCAGGAACGAGCCACATTTTTTGCAGAAACAGGTGGCAAAGTACCTGGTTTCCTCCGGGTCGTAGCGACTGACGTATTCCTCGCCTCTCAACCACATAAAATCCTCCGGCGCCACGAACAGGTTGGCCGCGTGCGCGCTGCCAGTCACTTTTCTGCAGCGTGAACAATGGCAATATTGAAACACACCGATGTTCCCCTTGATGGCATAACTCACGCTTCTGCAAAGACAACTGCCGGTTACCTGGTGTTCAGTCATGGTCAATCCTCATTTGAGATGGTGTTTGGCCGGCGGACAGAAACCTGCTGAAAATTATTTCGCCGGACGTCTCTGCCATATCACCAGCGCGATACCGCCCAGTATAGCAACGGAAGCCATGAACAACCGTAAGGTTACCCGTTCATCCAGAAACAGGATGCCACCGACCGCCGCGATGACAGGAACGCTGAGCTGAACGGTAGCCGCGCTGGTGTTTTTCAGGGCGGGCAATGCCGTGTACCAGATGGCATAACCCAGGCCCGACGCCAGTGCGCCCGAAGCAACGGCCAGCCAGAATCCCGCCAGGTCAATGGATGCCCGGCTTAACATCAGCAAACTCAGAACGACAGTGACAGGGACAGCCCGCATAAAATTCCCGGCAGTGACCCGCGTCGGGTCACCGCCTCCGGCGCCACGTAAAGAGTAAACACCCCATGCGATACCAGCGGCCATCATCAGCAGGGACCCCGCCAGGGGCGGCGCGGAGAGGCCCGGCAACAACAGACCCACGAGCCCACTGATCGCCAGTATCAAACCAAACGTCTGTGCCGCCTTGAGGCGCTCACCCCGCCAGACGCCATAACCAATCATGGTCGCCTGCACCGCACCGAACAAGATGAGCGCGCCACTCGCCGCGGGCAGACTCACATAGGCGAAGGAAAACCCCGCGGCATAGGCAAACAGCGCCATTGCCGATAGCCAGTTACCCTTTCCGGCAGGTTCACCCTGCTTGACCCGGACCACCAGCCACAACATCAACGCACCGGAGAGCAATCGAATCGCCGTAAAACTCGCAGGATCGATAGCGGTATGTTTCAGGGCCTGCCGGCACAGCAATGAGTTACCGGCGAAGGCGATCATGGCTATTGTCGTCAGGCTGATAACCCGTGCGACCGACGGCCGTGAAAGAGTCTTCATGCTGGTTGCGCCGGCCATTGGTCAGGAACCCGCTGGTGGATTTTGTTTACGCCGTGCCAATCGATAACCATGGCGGTACATTTCCTGGAATACCAACAGGAACAGCACCAGGCCCAGCAAGGTCGCAGAGAGGTTCCAGGCGGTCAGGGACTGTTTTTCGTGAACCAGCGTCCAGAAGAACTGCAGCACACACAAAACCGAGACCAGTATCAGGGTTGGGCGCCGGCCGACCTTGCTGACCACGATGGCGCCGAAAGGTGCGCCGATAGCAACGACCGGCGCTGCCGCCAGCCAGTTCTCGAAGGTGCCGGGCTCGACCGTGCCGAACAACAATTTGGCCGCGATCCCCACCAGCGATGTGAAGGCCATCAGGACGACCGACGTGGGTATGGCAATCTTGAGATCGGCATGGCACCAGAGGACCAGCACCATGTAAATCATCATGTCGATGCCCACACCGGTGATACTGGCGATTGTGAGCGAGCCGAACAGGCCGACGATAAAACCGACTTTGTAGTCGAACGACGCGTCATGCGGAGTCATGCCGACATAACTCGAAATCTCGTTGATGCGGCGCAGGTGTAACAGACCAAAACTGCACCACATGGCCGCAAACAGCAGCTTGATGAAAAGGTCGGTCGCCAGTGGTGCAACAAACAGGATGCCCAGGGGTGTGCCGAGAAGCACGCCGGGTAGCGCGGCCCGCAACATGGGCCATTCGAGTTCTGTGCGGCTGCAAAGGATATAGATGCTGGCGCTGGTCATTCCCACTGCCTGGATTGCAAAACTGAAGTCCCGGCCCAGCGTGGCCGGCAGATCCATTAACAATACCAGTACCGGAAAGCCGACCGTGCCGCCGCCCATCGGTGTTGAGCCGGCCACGTAGGAACCCGCCGCCATGGCGATGGCCATGGGCCAGTGGGTCAGGACCGTCTGCAAATGGTCACCCGCAATGACCAGGATTATCCAGCCTGTGTAAAAACAGGCCAGCCAGACGATAAATGGCAGATGGCTTTGATTAAGTCTCAAGTTCGAAGTGTCTGGATGCCGGCTTTGGTCAGCTCACCGTTTACAAGGCGATAAATCCCCAGGGGATTGGCGTTTTTCAATGCATCCGGAAGCAACTTATCAGGGGTATCCTGGTAGGCGACAAAACGCGCAAAGCGGACAATGGCGTCCGCGCCAACACTTGTGAATGTGGACAGGGATGATGCGGGATAAGGCCCTCCGTGCTGTTGTGAAGGACAAACTTCAACCCCGGTCGGATAACCGTTGTAGATGACACGGCCCACTTTCTGCTCCAGGACACTGTATAAATCCGCCGCCAACTGCGGGTCATCGTCGGCGTGAACGCTGGCGGTCAGGTTGCCGTCCAGCTGCTCTGCGACCTCGAGGATTTGTGCTTCATTGTCACAGACCACGTAAATGGTCACGGGACCAAAAACCTCTTCTGACAGGCTTTCATCAGCTAGGAAAGTACGCGCGCTGGTTTTGAAGACCGCATTGGGTGGTTTCATGCTGCCGTCTTCAAATGCGGCTTCGTTCAACCACTCAAGCCCGGGATGAGCGCTCAGACGCTGCAGGCCATTTCGCAAAGAAGCGGCAATCCCGGGGTTGAGCAAATAACCACGGGGCGCTTTGGACAAGCTGGCTTTCAGCGCTGTTTCGAACGCCGCGCTGGCAATTGATACCGCTAATCCCGGCGATGTGCAAAACTGGCCGGTACCCATGCAAACTGATCCACTCAACCCTTCGGCAATGCTCTTAGCTTGCGATTCCAGCGTTTTCGGCCCGACAAACAACGGGTTGATACTGCCCATTTCCGCATAGACGGGGATGGGCCGCGGGCGTGCTGAGGCGATATCCATCAGGGCGCGGCCGCCGGCCTCTGAGCCCGTAAATCCCACGGCTTGCAGCAGCGGGTGCCTGACCAGGTTTGCCCCAAGATCATTGCCAACACCCTGCAACAGCGAGAAAACACCTTCAGGCATGCTGCATTTGCTTACAGCGCTTGCAATGGCATGGGCAACCAACTCCGAGGTCGCGGGATGAGCGGGGTGGCCCTTGACGATCACCGGGTTGCCCGCGGCCAGGGCGGATGCCGTATCACCGCCCGTGGTGCTGAAGGCGAACGGGAAGTTGGACGCGCCAAACACGGCCACCGGGCCAACCCCTTTAAGCATGCGGCGCAGGTCCGGTTTTGGCACGGGTGCGCGATCGGGGATAGCGGTATCGATACTGGCCTGCACCCACTCACTTTTGATAACCAGGTCCGCAAAGGCCCTCAGCTGACCACAGGTGCGGCCGCGCTCACCGGTCAGGCGCACTGATCCGAGCCCGGTCTCAGAATCACAGACTTCCAGCAGTTGATCGCCGAGGGCTTCGATCTCATCGGCGATGGTGTTCAAAAACAGCCCGATTGCTTCGCCGCCGAAGTTACGATAAACCTGGAACGCCCGGTTTGCGGCATCGACAGCCGCTTCAATCTCACCTTCGCCACACGAGGCGAAGCCGTACATGGATTCCCCGGTGTAGGGATTGAACGACCGGAATGCTGCGCCGCCAGGCTCCAGCCAGTGGCCCGCAACATGGGATTTACCCGTGATTTCTATCATTAACCCTGGTCCTTGATTCTGTAAAAATGCAAATATCTTGATCACCGCGCCAACAACCGGCTCAACCGGTTTGTTGGTGGCTACTCCGCGTCATCGTTCTGTGTGACAACCAGTCGGGGTTCAGCACAGGCCCCTGATATTAAATTGCGCCCCGGGTGGGTGTTTATTCCAGAAACTCCCAGGTATCCGCTCCATCGAATGTTCGCAGCCGAATACCGGCAATGTCTTCAGGGCGTATCATGCGCGTATTGACCGCTATCCTGCTGTCGTTGTTTTTTTCAACGCTCTCGTAATGTGTCGCACATCCGCAGTTTTTGCAATGGTAAAACTCGATACTCTTATCGCCCCAAAGATAGGCCGACCCTGAGCGGGCCAGTCCGGAAACACGGACTTGCCGGCGCGTGTAATAGGCCCATTGGGCGCCAAGCCGGTGACAGATTGAACAGGTGCAACGGGTTAGCGACTCCGGCTTTTCATCCATCTCGATATTGATGGCGCCACAATGGCAGGAGGCAGTAAACATCGCTTTTAAATCCTCGACCGGCCGCAGGGATGCCCATCATAGGCCAAAGAAACATCAAAGGCATCAGGGGGCGCCAATCACCGAAGTGTTCGAATGATTTCAGATGTCTTACAATTGTAACGAATGACGCAAAACAAAGAACAAGCCTCCGAATGGCACCTTGTCAGTGCGAGCGAGGCTACCGAACGGCTAGGCGTTAATCCCGCTATCGGTCTGAGCTCCGCTGAGGCTGCTGAAAGATTGGCGAAGTACGGCCCCAACCGCCTTGAAGAACCGCCTCCGAGGAGCCGGTGGTTGTTGTTACTCGATCAATTCAAGGGTGTGCTGATCCTGGTATTGATCGGTGCGGCGCTGCTGGCAGCCGCCATCGGCGACCTGGTGGATGCCGCAGTCATCCTGGTAGTGGTGCTGATTAACGCCGTGCTGGGGTTTTCCCAGGAGCACCGTGCGAAACAGTCTCTCGTCGCGCTGAAAAGAATGCTCGCTCCGACTGCCGAAGTCCGCCGCGATGGTGTCAAGATGTCCCTGTCGGCGGATTCACTGGTGCCGGGAGATATCGTTTTACTCGACCCGGGAGACCGCGTACCCGCTGATGGACGCGTCATTGAGGCATTCAGTTTCGAAGTGGATGAGTCCTCGCTGACCGGCGAGTCACGCACCGTCGGTAAACACGCCAAACTGCTCGAAGGTCCGGAGATTCCACTGGCGGAGCGCGCCAACCTTTTCTACATGAACACGACCGTAACCCGGGGCCGCGCGGAAATGGTCGTCACGGCTACCGGCATGAATACCGAACTGGGTTTGCTGGCAAACATGCTCGGGACCGCGGAAGAATCGCCGACGCCATTGCAGGTTCAGCTCGACCACCTTGGCAGGCGGTTGGCGCTGATTGCAGTGATCGTTGTCATGGTTATGCTGATAGCCGGCCTGCTGCGCGGCGAGCCGTGGATTCAGATGGTCCTGACAGCGATCGCCCTGGCCGTGGCGGCAATACCGGAAGGGCTGCCTGCCGTGGTTACGGTTACGTTGGCGATTGGCTTGCAGCGAATGGCGCGCAACCAGGCCATCGTCAAGCGGCTGGCAGCAGTCGAAACACTGGGCTGCACCTCGGTTATTTGCACCGATAAAACCGGCACCCTGACCGTTAATCAACTCACCGCCCGCCAGCTGTACACCAGCGGCAAGCACTTACAAGTCAGCGGCGAAGGGTACGAAACGCGGGGTAGAATAAGCGGCGAAGACGACCACTTGCCCGATCTTGAACCCCTGCTGCTGCCAGTTGCATTGTGCAACGATGCCCAGTTGCGCACTGGCAAAATGGCCGGCGACCCGATGGACGGTGCGTTGCTGGCAGTCGCGGCCAAGGGCGGGGTTGACCCTGTAGCACTGAAAATGCGCTATCCGCGCATTGCCGAAATACCTTTTGATGCCGAACACAAATACCATGCAACGTTTCACCTCGTGGGCGATCGTGTGCGGGTCATGGTCAAGGGCGCACCGGAAGTCATCGCTAAAAATTCTGCGATGGTCTATGACGAGAACGGCGACCTGACGCTGGATGATTACCAGTGCCAGCTTTTCAAGCAAGCCAACGAAAAAATGGCGGAAACCGGCCTGCGCGTGCTCGCCGTTGCCTGGACACACGTACCGGTGCGGGACTTCGACCCCAGCGGCAACCTGTTTGAACATGTAAAAGATCTCGTGTTCACTGGCCTGATAGGCCTGATGGATCCGCCCAGACCCGAGGCGCGTAAAGCCATTGAGCTGTGTCACCAGGCCGGAATTTCAATCAAGATGATTACCGGCGACCAGAAAAAAACAGCGGCGGCCATCGCCCGCGAACTGGGCATCACCGGTAACGTCGTGACCAGCGCTGAACTGGACGCCATGAGTGATGAGCAGTTATCGCAGGCAATTACCGACATTGGCGTGTTCACCCGCGCCACTCCCGAACAAAAGGTAAGGATCGTTTGCGCACTCAAATCTCGTGGTCATGTCACTGCCATGACCGGCGACGGGGTCAATGACGCGCCGGCACTCAAGACCGCGGATATCGGTGTCGCGATGGGGCAGTCAGGCACCGACGTGGCCAGGGATGCGGCCACCATGGTACTGACGGACGACAATTTCGCCACCATTGTCAAGGCCGTAAAAGAAGGCCGTACCATTTACGACAACATCGTCAAATTTGTACGCTTCCAGTTATCCACGAATATCGGTGCGATCCTGACCGTATTGCTGTCACCGTTCATGGGGTTACCGCTGCCTTTCACCCCCGTGCAGCTGTTGTGGGTGAATATCATCATGGACGGGCCTCCCGCCATGGCGCTCGGGGTGGATCCCGCACAGCCGGATATCATGTCCCACAAGCCACGCAAAACCACCGACCAGATTCTCAAACTGCGCCTGCTGGGTAAATTGGCTACCTACGGTATGACCATGATGGTCGGCACTTTGGGTGTATTTTGGTGGGGACTGCAAACCAGCTCGCAATTACACGCACAGAGCATGGCGTTCACGACGTTTGTTTTGTTCCAGGTATTCAATGCGTTCAATGCCCGCGTGGCAAGACGCAGCACTTTCAATGCCAATTTCTTCCGTAATCGTATGTTGTGGCTGGCCCTGGCCGGCGTCGTGACACTGCAGGTAGTGGCGGTGCAATGGGCACCCGCACAGGGGATTTTTAGTGTCGAAGCCCTATCGCTGGCCGACTGGGCGCTGGCCACGGCGGTGGCCAGTTCCATTTTGATTCTTGAGGAACTCCGCAAACTGATGTTGCGAATATTCCGGCGCTTTAGCACCGCCGAAAACACTGAATAGCAATCATCAGAATCGCTTCACGTAGTCCCTTATCGCCTCAATGGCGGGGCGCATACCCGCCACCTGGTCGTCGATCCCGTTCCAGTCTGATTCGCCCGCTGCGAGCTCCAGCGCTAAACTCAAATCCGCCAGGTGACCGGCGCCGACGGTACGTGCCGATGACTTTAGCTTGTGTGACTGGAACCTGATCTGTTCGCAGTCACGCCGACCGTGTGCCGCCTCGACTTCAACGAGGATGCTGTCGGCCTGATTCATGAATTTCTGCAGAATATCCCTCTGTGATTCCTGGTCGTTTTCAAAAACCAGGGCCAGCGCCTGCGGATCGACCGGGCCTTGCTGGTCTTCGTTCTGACGGGATTGCGCAGCCGCTGCAGCCTCTTTCGGGGCTTTCACTTCAGACGCCCTGCCTACAGGATCACCCGGTTTTCTCAGCCACTTGATCACCGTTGAGAACAGTGCGTCCGGTTCTACCGGCTTGGCGACGAAACCTTGCATACCGGCCCGCTCACAAGCGACGCGGTCCTCCTGGAACACGTTGGCCGTCATCGCCAGCACCGGCGTTTTGGAATTTGCCGCGCGGGAATCACCAGTGGCGTGGATCAGACGAGTTGCTTCAAGACCATCGATCTCCGGCATCTGCACGTCCATCAGGATCAGCGCATAGGTGTTTTCCCTTGCCATTTCTACGGCCATCCGGCCATTCTCTGCGCAATCCACCGCCAGGTCGGCACTGGTCAACAAGGCCTCGGCCACTTCACGGTTGACGGCATTGTCTTCCACCAGCAATATGCGTGAGCCGGCGTATTCCTGCCTGAGCATGTGTTCGGCGTCCGAAACTCTGCCCTGGTCACCCAGCGACTTCTGCGGCCGGCCGACGCCAAGCCGGGCAGTGAACCAGAAAAGGCTGCCCTTGCCGGCCTCGCTCTCCACCCCGACTTCACCCCCCATCATGCTCGCCAGGTGCCGTGTGATTGCAAGGCCCAGGCCGGTACCGCCGTGTACACGCGTGGTCGACGGATCGACCTGCTCAAATGCTTGAAACAGGAAAGGCAGCGCTTCGGCTTCGATTCCGATGCCGGTGTCCTGCACTTCAAAACGGACCAGTACTTCACCTTCATCTTCCGCCACTTTTCTGGCACGCAGAGTGATTGTCCCCTGCTCGGTGAACTTGATGGCATTGCCAACGTAATTGAACAAGGCCTGGCGTAACCTCGTTGCATCACCTTCGAACCAGGGTGGCAAATCATCCATTTCGGTGTCAATGCCCAAACCCCTCAGGTTGAGCTGATCGCGGAACAAAGAGCGGATATGATCAAAAATCTCGCTGAGCCGGAAATTCGACCGTTCCAGCGTCACCCTGCCGGCCTCGATCTTGGACAGGTCCAGAATGTCATTAATGATCGACAACAGGTGTTCGGCAGACGTGTCGATCTTTTGCAGTCGTTTGGCCTGGTCTTGCCTGGGTTGCTCGCGCTGCAGCAGGTGGGTTAACCCGATAATGGCATTCATCGGGGTGCGGATTTCATGGCTCATGTTGGCCAGGAAGGCGCTCTTTGCCCGGTTGGCTGCATCTGCGGTTGCCCTGGCTTCGACGAGCTGGGATGTGCGCTCTTCCACCAATTCTTCAAGGTGGTGGCGATGTGCCTCCAGTTCCCTGGTCAGTTGTATCTTCTCGGTGACATCATCCTTGACCGCCACGAAGTGCGTGATGGTGCCGTCCGGGCTGCGGATAGGCGTGACGATGGAGCGCTCAATGAATTCCCGGCCGGATTTGTCCTGGTTGTAAAACTCACCCTGCCAGGGCAGGCCCCTGGACAGGTTGGCCCATAGCGCCCGGAATGTTTCCCGCGGTGTGCGGCCGGAGTGCAAAATGCGCGGATTTCTGCCGATCACCTCCTCCCGGCTGTAACCTGTTGCATTCACGAATGCCTGGTTGACATATTCGATCTCGGCCTTGACGTTGGTGATGACGATACTCTCTGTACTTTGCTCCACTGCCTGGGCCAGTTTTCTCAGCTCGCCCTCAATACGCAGGCGTTCATCGATGTCGCGAATGAAAGCAACGAATACAGGCGGTTCTTCATCCATTAACTGCAGATAAACCTCAACCGGATACATTGTCTCGTCTTTGCGGCAATGAACGGCGCTGAACACGAGCTCCTGCTCTGCGCCGCTGCGAAGCGGCTCCAGCAACCGGGCAAATTTTTCGACGCTGATGAACGGCATGATATCTACCGGCGTCATTTTTTGCAGTTCCCGCATTGAGTAGCCAAGGTTGGACCGGGCGCCGGTGTTTACGTCCACAAAACGCAAAGATTCGCCATCGAAAATGAAAATTTCATTGAGGCTGTGCTCAAGTACCCGGCTGAATCTCTGCGCCCTTTTCTCCAGCCGGCGACGCTGCACGTTGTACCACATTTCGTTGGCTATCAACTGAGCGGTTTCGACTTCGATGCTGGTATAATCGCTGTCCCTGTTACCAATTCCGAGCACCATGATCAGACGGTCATTTTCAATCACCGGTACGCAGATCAAACGACTGATCTCATCTTTCCCGTCGGGCAATCCATGCTTGCGCGTTTGCTCTGCACAATTATTGATCAACACGGGCGCTCGCCGTTCTATTACGCTGGCGCACACGCCCGCCTCACCTATTGGTTCGTTGAACTCGCCGGAAACCTCGTAAAAGTCATCCAGGGTGCGCTCGGACCAGACGGTTCCGTGGTTTTCATCAGCGTAAAAATACACGAAGGAGATGCAGCTGTAGGTGAGGTCCTCCACGACGTCCAAAGCGGCTTTAATGAAGCTGGTTTCATCCGGATTCTCAGCTACGAATGACATTTTTTGCAGCGCATCAGCACGGCGGGCCTGCAGAAGTGTGACTGTCTCGTGCTGCTTGCGTTCGGTAATATCGCGGGCAACGCCCAATACGCCGATCAAGTCGCCATCAGGCCGGTACATGGGTACCTTGACAATTTCGAGTTCTTCGACATGTCCGTCACTGTTAAAGATGACGGCTTCCTCACTGACCGTTTGCTGTTTGCTGGAAATGGCCAGCTGGTCACTTTCACTAAAAGCGTCGGCCTGGCCCTTGTCGATAAAATCATGATCCGTCTTGCCGACGATATGTTCTTCATCGCACCCGTAAAATTGCTCGAACCTTGTATTACAGGCCAGGTAGGCGCCCTGCGGATCTTTCAGCCAGACCAGGTCAGGCAGCGTATCGATCAGGACACGCCATTGCTTTTCACTCGCGCGCAGAGCTTCTTCAGCCTGTTTGCGTTCGGTGATATCCCTGTGGGTCCCCAACATGCGCTGCTCACCGTTTATGGTGACACGCTTGGCGGTGATTTCAGCGACGAACTCGCTGCCGTCTTTTCGCACCAGCTTGACAGCGGTTGGTTCGCCCTCATGGATTGTCTTGGCGTTTTCAAAAGTGGTTCTGTCCCGCTTGTTCGCGGTCACATCAAAGACGCTCATCTGCAGGAGTTCGTCCTCGCTCCAGCCTATCATCTTGCAGAAGGCGGGGTTAACGAAAACGTAGTTGCCTTCGAAATCGGCTACCGCAATACCTTCGATCGACTGATCAGTAAAAACGCGGAATATGCTCTGGCTCTCACGCAGGGCTATCTGGTTGCGTTTGCGTTCGGTAATATCCTGGATCGTTCCAAACAGCTCGATCGGTTTATCGTCGGCGTCGAGCTTGAGGATTCCGAGTCCATGCACCCATTTGACTTCACCCGTATCGATGCTGGTTACCCTGTACTCCCTGTCAAATTTTTGTTTCCCGGCGATGACATGGTTTTGTAAATAGTCGGTCATTTCGCCAGCGTCGTCAGGATGGAGCAGGTTCGACCATCCTTTTAAGTCCCTGCAGTAGCTATCATCAATGCCAAATATTTGCGAAAGTTGATCGGAGCTGGTCCAACGGTCCGCGACAAGGTCATAGGAATAATGACCCAGCCTGGCAATCGCCTGGGCCTGGCTCAGCCGCATCTCACTCGTCTTAAGCCTTTGCTCCGCAACCGACCGCTGCCTGGCGTTTTCGATATCGCCACGAGCTCTTTGGATGACTGAAGCGACCTGGGCAAGGTTGTCGCTTCGCACAAAACCATCCGCGCCACTTTTCATCAAGCTGATCACGGCTTCAAAATCATCAACACTGGAAACGAGGACAAAAGGCAAATCAGGGCAGGTTTGCTTGACTGAATTAAGTGCCTTAAATGGACTGTTACCGGGCAGGTTTATAACACAAAGAACGCAATCCCATTTCCCGGCTGCCAATGCAGACGTGAGGCTGTCCAATCCATCAACTTGCTCCAGGTCGGACTTTGACCAGACCTTCTGCAATTCCGCGTCAATCAGCGGCGCATGCCTGTTTGAATCATCAATGATCAAAACGCGAAAAGATGTGGGCATTGTCTTGTTCAATCCATGATCTTATGTGCTGAAAAAGTCCTTTTTCTTTAGTGTATGCAAAATCCACACACATTCAATACTACAACTTTGCCGCCAAAACTGCTGAATTCCGTTTTCCGGGTGTGTTGGCGCCAGCCGCTGTTGAGGGGTATCAACCTTGAAATCAAGGCCGGGGAGACCATTGCGCTGACCGGCGTCAACGGCTCCGGAAAAAGCACGCTCGGCGGCCTGCCAGCTCACCGACGCTCGCAAGGCCTCCGGTACAATTCAGCATTCATCGTGCAATTGCAGTTAAACTATGCGTTGCGAAACAACTCCGGCCAACAGGAACCCGATGAGCAAGCAGCCATGAGCAAACGCATATTCATTGCCGGCCACGAGGGCATGGTTGGTTCCGCACTCTTGAGACAGCTTGGAAGGGACAGCAATAACACCATCGTCACTGCCCGCCGGGGGGACCTCGACCTTTGTAACCAGCAGCAGGTGGCGGCTTTTTTTTCGCAGACACCGCTGGACGAAGTTTACCTGGCCGCGGCCAGGGTTGGCGGCATTCACGCGAACGACACCTTCCCTGCCGAATTCATCTATGAAAACCTGGCGATCGAATGCAACGTCATTCACCACGCCTGGCTGAATGGCATACCAAAGCTGCTTTTTCTCGGCAGCTCCTGTATTTATCCGAAACACGCCGATCAGCCCATGCAAGAGGCGGCTCTGCTGAGTGGCAAGCTCGAGCCTACCAACGAGCCCTACGCGGTGGCCAAGATAGCCGGTATCAAGTTATGTGAATCTTACAACCGTCAGTACGGTACCGACTACCGCAGCGTGATGCCTAGCAACCTGTATGGTCCGGGCGATAATTTTCACGTGCAAAACAGCCACGTGATCCCGGCCCTGATACGGCGTTTTCACGAAGCTAAATTGACAGGATCAAACAGCATTTCCATCTGGGGAAGCGGCCGCTCCCTGCGTGAATTCCTGCATGTTGATGACATGGTGCGGGCGTCCATTCAAATCATGAATTTACCGCCGTCCCGGTACCGGGCAATAACCACCCCGCAGCTCTCGCATATCAACGTTGGTTCCGGCGTGGATTACCCTATCGCCGGGCTGGTAGACATCATGCGGGAAGTGACTGGCTATGAGGGCGATGTCCACTATGATACCGATAGACCGGATGGCGCCCCGCGAAAACTCCTGGATACCGCCAGGTTGAGAAGCCTGGGATGGGAGCCGCAATATGAACTCAAAGAAGGCCTCGAAAATACCTACGCGTGGTTCGTTGAACATTACGAGAGCATTTGCCAGCCAAGGAAACAGCAATGAGCAAGAAAGTCGCACTGATTACAGGCGTAACCGGTCAGGATGGATCTTACCTGGCGGAGTTCTTACTTGAAAAAGATTACGAAGTTCACGGTATCAAACGCCGGGCCTCCTCGTTCAACACTGAGCGTATCGATCACATTTACGAATCCCCTTCGGTCGAGAACCGGCGCTTTATCCTGCATTACGGCGACTTGACCGACACCTCCAATATCACCCGCATCATCCAGCAGGTGCAGCCGGACGAGATTTACAACCTCGGTGCGCAAAGTCACGTGGCGGTCTCATTCGAAGAGCCGGAATATACTGCTGATGTGGTCGGACTCGGCACGTTGCGAATTCTGGAAGCGGTCCGTTTGCTGGGCATGGAGAAAAAAGCCCGTATTTACCAGGCATCCACATCAGAGCTGTTTGGCAAGGTCCGCGAAACCCCGCAAACCGAAACGACGCCCTTTTACCCGCGCTCACCCTACGGCGTTGCAAAGTTGTACGGCTACTGGATCACGGTGAATTACCGCGAAGCTTATGGCATCTACGCCTGCAACGGCATATTGTTCAACCACGAATCACCGCGTCGGGGCGAAACTTTCGTGACCCGTAAAATTACACGCGGTTTGTGCAATATCTCGCAAGGGCTCGAAGACTGCCTCTACATGGGTAATATGGATTCACTCCGCGACTGGGGCCATGCCCGCGACTATGTTGAGATGCAATGGTTGATGCTGCAGCAGGATGCACCGGAGGATTTTGTCATCGCCACCGGCAAGCAACACTCCGTGCGCGATTTCATCCACAAGTCTGCAAAACACCTGGGCATTACCTTGCGGTTTGAAGGCGAGGGCCTGGACGAGGTGGGCCGGGTGGATCACATCGACACTGCAATTGCAGCGCAGGATATCGCTGTCAAGAAGGGTGATGTCATGGTGGCCGTCAACGCAACGTATTATCGTCCCACCGAAGTGGATTCACTGCTGGGTGACCCGGCCAACGCCAAGCAGAAACTGGGCTGGGAAACCCGCGTGACGCTGGATGAAATGATCGCCGAGATGATTGACAACGACCTGCAGATTGCGCGCCGAAACCGGCTGCTGATCAACAGTGGTTATGATGTGAACCAGCCGCTCGAGTGATGCCAAGGGCGGTCAACTCATAGCTTCATCTGACAGCGGCGCCTGCAGCTGCCGTCACCTGGTTGCCGGACGATAGGCTTTTTCCCTGATCATTATGACCGGCCATATGGAGTGCGCCAGGGCCTCGTGTTGCAGCGCCTCGTCCGGCACCGGGTCCGGCCTGAGACTGCGGCCCGGCTCGTAGAGGTAGGTTTGCATTGGCAGGCTGCGGCGCATGATCACTACCCTGCCCGGCACCATCCAGCCCTGAATGTCGTGGTATTGCATCTGTGCACGCCCGCTACCCTGGTAGTACTCGGGCCGGGTCATGTCGGCGCCGACAGCCGGTATGCGGGCATCCACTCCCATCAATGACAATACCGTGGGCAAAAGGTCAACCTGGCTGGTGATACCCGGCACGCGTCGCGGCTCGATACCGCCGCCCAGGATCGCACCGGGAACGTGGAAGCGTTCCACCGGAATCAGTTCGGCGCCCTTGACGCGGGAGTTGTGGTCCGAGACCACCAGGAACACCGTGTTGTCCCAATAATTGGACGCACGCGCCAGTTCCAGGTAACGGCCCAGCGCGTAATCAGCATAGTTGACGGCCATCTCCCGCGGGGCGTCGGGTCCTTCCCGGGTGGCGACCTTGCCGGACGGAATCTCGAATGGTTTGTGGTTGCTGGATGAAAAAACCAGGCTGAAAAACGGCTGGTCGCCCATCGCACTCAAGTACTCGTGGGCTTTCCTGAACAAGTCTTCATCGGAGACCCCCCAGGTGGCTACGAATTCAGGATTGTCAAAATCTTTCTGATCTATCACCGTCTGAAAACCGTTATTCATGAAGAAACGCCGCATATTGTCAAAATGGGCTGAGCCACCGTAAATAAAACTGGTTTTATAGTTCTGTTCTTCAAGAACATTCGCAATGGTGAAAAAGTCTTTCTGCGTTTCGGCCAGCTTGACCACGCTGCGTTTGTTGGTTGGGGGGAAGCCGGAAAGAATTGCTTCCAGGCCGCGCACCGACCGCGTGCCGGTGGCATAGAGCCGCTCAAACCAGATTCCCTCGTCGGCCAGCGAATCGAAATTCGGAGTCAGGTCCTTGCCCCCGAGACTGCCTACAAACTCGGCTCCCAGGCTTTCTTCGAGAACAATCACCAGGTTCAGCGGTCGTTCCCGGCGCCGGGTGGCGGTATGCATGTGCATGGTGGGCGTGGCGCTCTGCAAATCGACCTTACCGTCAAGACCGGCCCTCTCGATCACGATCCGCATGGCTTCGTCCTCATCCATTTTGCCGTAGTTTGCCGAGCCTTTTTTCGAATCCCGGTATTGCTCATAGATCGCATAGAT
>JABDPJ010000180.1 GCA_013042835.1 Lysobacterales bacterium | reverse complement strand
TCCTTGTCACCCCTGCCGGAGAGGGTGATCAGAACCTGTTGGTCAGGACGCATGGAGGACGCCAGCTTGAAGCCGTACGCCAGGGCATGACTGCTCTCAAGAGCCGGCATGATTCCCTCCAACCGGGTTAGCTGGTGGAACGCCTGCAACGCTTCTGTATCCGTCACGCCAACGTAATCCGCGCGGCCAATATCCTTCAGCCAGGAATGTTCCGGGCCAACGCCGGGATAATCAAGCCCGGCGGACACCGAGTGCGTATGGCGAATCTGACCGGCATCTTCATCCAGCAGGTATGTCCGGCAACCGTGCAATACACCCGGCCGGCCAGCAACCAGGGACGCAGCATGTTCACCCGTTGCAAGCCCCCGGCCGGCTGCCTCCACGCCGTACATCCTCACTTCTTTATCCTCCAGGAAGGGATGGAACAGGCCGATGGCGTTTGAACCTCCACCCACGCAGGCTACCAGCGCGTCCGGCAAACAGTCATTCAATTGCAGCATCTGCCTGCGGGCCTCGCGCCCGACGATGGCGTTGAAATCCCGCACCATCTCCGGGTAGGGATGGGGTCCTGCAACGGTTCCGATGATGTAAAAAGTATCATCAACATTGGTAACCCAGTCCCGCATCGCCTCATTCAGCGCATCCTTGAGCGTCGCTGAACCGGATGAGACGCCGGTCACTTCTGCTCCCAACAGGCGCATTCTGAAGACGTTGATAGCCTGGCGCTGAATATCCACATCACCCATATACACCCGGCAGGACTGGTTTAACCTTGCGGCTACCGTCGCCGAGGCCACGCCATGCTGTCCGGCACCGGTTTCGGCGATCACGCGCCGTTTGCCCATGTAATGCGCCAGCAAGCCCTGGCCCATGGTGTTGTTGATCTTGTGCGCGCCGGTGTGATTCAGGTCTTCCCTTTTCAGGAAGATTTTTGCTCCACCTGCAGCTTCCGAGTAGCGCTTTGCATAATAGATCGGCGACGGACGGCCCACGTAGCTGGCCAGGTCCTCATCCATTCGTTGCACAAACTCATCGTCGGTGCGCCAGCGACCGTATGATTCACGCAATTCATCGAGTGCATGCATCAATGTCTCGGAGACGAATTGGCCTCCGAACTCTCCGAAATAACCACGCTGGTCCGGCACCGCCATTTGATTCTCAATTTTCATTCATTACCCTTCACAACTGAATTTTCTGCTTTCCTGACCGCTCTGACAAACTCCCGCACCCTGGACGCATCCTTGATTCCCGGTGCAGATTCGACACCACTGGACACATCCACAGCGAACGGCCTGACTGCCCTGATCGCAAGGCCAACATTTCCAACGTTCAGACCACCGGCAAGCCAAATTGGTTTCGTTTCTGGCCGGGATATTGACCAATCGAATACTTTACCGCTACCACCGCGCTGGCCCGCCTTGTGACTGTCAAGCAGCAAACCCATGGCCCCCGGATACTCTCGTTCCGCCTGCACCGCTGAATAGGCGTTCTCCATCGCCACCGCTTTCAGCCACGGCAAACCAAAACCCTCACATTCCTGCCCGGTTTCCCGGCCATGGAACTGCAAGACATCGAGCGGCACGGCCTCGATAACCCGGGTGATTTCTTCCTTGCCCTGATCGAGGAACAAGCCTACACGTAAAACATGCGCGGGAACACAGCCGATAAGGCGAATCGCCGTGCTGATGGAAATGCGCCGCGGGCTATCAGTGAAGACAAATCCAACGGCCTCGACCCCGGCTTCGACCACGGCCCGGACATCCTGCTCCCGTGTCAGGCCACAAATTTTGATGTTCGTCTTTGTCATGAAAAAGGAAAGGCTTCCGCAACTTCCGGTAAATTGTATTTTGGATCATAACGGACGCTCATGAAACACAAACCCTGTGAATCCGCTGTTACACCGGCAAGCTTACGGTCACCGCCGTTAAAAATATCCGCAAACCACTGCACGGATTGTTCGCCCAAACCGACAGGAATCAGGCTACCGACAATGTTCCGCACCATGTGGTAGAGAAAAGCATTGGCGCTGATATCGATCTTAACCACATCGTTTTTACGACTTACCCTGATGTCTGTCACTTCACGAACGGCATGTTGGGACGAACAACCCGACGAGCGAAACGCACTGAAATCGTGCTTGCCCAACAAGACCTGAGCTGCCTCGTGCATCAGCGATTCATCAAGCGCCTGCCGGCACCAGCCATAGTAGGCGTAACCAATGGCCGGGCGCACCCAGCGATTCAGGATACTGTACTGATAGGTCCTTGAAAATGCGCCGAAACGCGCGTGAAAACCGTCATCAACCGACCTTATCCACAACGCCCGGACGGCAGCCGGCAAATTTGAATTGATACCCAGGATCCATTGCCGGTCCGAGCGCTCGGAAGCACTGTCAAAATGCACCACCTGGCCACGCGCGTGGACACCGGTATCCGTGCGGCCGGCACAGGTTGCAGTTACGGGGTGGTTCGCAACGGCGGTCAGCGCGTCCTCGACACTTTGTTGCACTGAGGAAGCGTGACTCTGCCGCTGCCAGCCGAAAAACTCCGCGCCATCATATTCGATTCCCATTGCATAGCGCATGACTTCAAACCTGTTTCGGGATAATGATTGCGAGCGGTCCGGCTCAAATATTTCGACCGATGTCGGAACCGGCTGACATACCTCAGAGCTCTTCCATCATGAGCCGCGCTTCCGCCCGCTGCTCTTCGTTGCCGTTCTTCAGGACATCTTCAAGCATTGCCCTTGACGCTTCCTTGTCACCGAGGGACAGGTATGCCCGCGCCAGGTCCAGCTTGATCTCAGGATCCTGCGACTCATCAGGCCCTTCATCCTCTGCAGGCTCTTCATCAGCTTCAGACTCAGGCACGAACTGGACCACGGTCTCTTCATCATCCATACCCGGGGTTGGCGGCAAATCTTCCTCTGCCGGTTCTGGTTCTGGTTCTGGCTCTGATTCAGGCTCAAACTCGATTTCCGGCTCAAATTCGATTTCCGGTTCAGGCTCGGGTTCGGGCTCAAACTCGATTTCCAGTTCAGGCTCGGGCTCGGGCTCGGGCACTGGCTCTGATTCTGGCTCTGGCTCTGGTTCGAGTTCGGGTTCGGGTTCGGGTTCGGGTATTGCCTGCACCACGGTTTCCCCCTCGCTATCATCGGGGTCAGTGGCGGGCTGAATTTCTTCCAGGTCATCCGCGAGCGCCTGCTGCTCCGCTTCAACCTGCGCATCGAACTGCGCAGCGCCTCTGCGCCGCAATCCCCATATGATCAAAGCGATCAACGCCACCGCCAAGCCGCCAATAAGGGCGGTTTTACCGGCATACCATGGCTGCTCTTCACCACCAGGCGTAATGGCGACGGGTGCAGCGGGCTCATCAGCGGCACGTTTTTCGGCAAGGCTGCTTTCCAGCCCTGCAAGCCCCTCGTCTTCGACAGCGACGGCTGGAGTCTTCTGCGCCTCTGCTTCCGCCTCCAACTCCTTGATGCGCTCATTCAGGTAGCTATTCTCCTGCTGAGCGTTCAGCAGCTCTTCTTCGGTTCGCGCCAGTTCCTGGCGAAGCATGTCGCCACTTTCGGGCTCGACGGTCTCCTGCCCGGATTGCACAGTTGTCGCGACATCTTCTTCGGCCGGCGGAATCAGTTCAAGATGCCCGGTGTCCTCTTCCGGTGCGGGTGCGACGGTTTCTTCAACCACCGATTCCTGGAAATCTCCACTGTCGGCAACGGTGGGAGTTGCATAATCCGGTGCAACGGAGCGAACTCCGGTACGAATTTCCTCTTCCTGCCGCATCACCTCCAGCATGGCATCCCGCGAACTGAGTTGTGCTATTTCGTTAAATGCCGGCAAGCGAAGGATAGCGCCGCGTTTAAGGGCATTGATGTTTTCCCCGATAAAAGCTTCAGGGTTCTTGCGTTGCAACGCGAGCATGGTCTGGTTAATGGTGTAACCGCTGCCCTTGCTGAAATCACGCGCAATGCCCCATAAGGTTTCGCCGCGCGCCACCGGGCCGTAGACCTCTTCTTCTGAAGATATCTCTTCTTCTGTAGAAACTTCTTCTGCCGCAGAAGCCTCTTCCTCTGCAGAAACTTCCTCTTCTGCAAGACGTTCCTCTGCGGGACTGGACTCCTGTGCGGCCTCCGGCTCTTCAGCACCGGCCGCTTCAGACTCTTCTGCCTGTGAATCCGTAGTTTGGGACTCCGGCTCCCCGGCAATCAAGTCTTCTATTTCAGCAGCGGCCTCCTCTGCTTCGGCTGCCACTTCCGGAGCCACCTCTTCAGCGGCGGTGGCAGAGCCAGGGTCTGCCGGCGGCGGGGTTCGCTGGACCATCGCCGGAGGCGCAGGCTCAACTTTTGCTGGCGGCGTCTCCACGACAGGCGGTTTCCTGGCCGGTTTAACCGCCACTGGCGGCGCCGGGGCGTCGATGGTCGGCGGATCCAGGAACAGGGTATATTCACGTAACATCCTGCCACCCGACCAAACAACCTCGACCAGCACCTGGACAACCGGTTCATTGACCTTCAGGTCGCTGGTAATTTGAATATAGGGCGATGCGGCATCGGTGACGAGTTCAAAGTTCAATGGCACGGTGATGGCTGAACGGCTCAGGCCGAGCAGTTCAAAATCGTCGGCCGATGCGAGTCCGACGGTGACGCTCTGCAGTTCTTCGCTGGACTGGCTAATCAGCTCCACCCGGACATCGAGGGGCCAGTCCAGGTAGGACTTTACAACTGCACCACCCAGCCCCAGGGCCAATGCGGCCGGGCTGAATAGAATAAGTACAACGAGTGCTAGCCAATGAATTCGTTTATACATGGTTTTCCCTGTCACTCCCTGACGTTCAGGCTGGTGGATATTTTACCCTCTGGTCAAGAGTGTACTTTTGCCGGCATCAGGTTTCCACCGGCATTTTGCCCGTAACCATCATTTTGAGTATTTGAACCGCGTTCAGAGCAGCGCCCTTTCTGACATTATCACTGACGACCCACATGCTGATCCCGCGCGGATGAGTGAGATCGCGTCGCAACCGGCTGACAAATACATCGTCCTTACCGGCCGCATGGGTCACTGCAGTCACCTGTGCCTGCGGATCGAGATCATCGACCAGTTGCAGTCCAGGCGCCTTGTGCATGGCTTCACGGACCGCCTCGATGCTTATGTCCTGGCTGGTTTCGAGGTGCACGGCCTCGGAGTGGCCATAAAACACCGGCACACGGACTGCGGTCGCGTTCACGCCGATGGCTTCATCCCGCATTATCTTGCGGGTCTCCCAATGCAGCTTCATCTCTTCGCGGGTGTATTCGTTGTCCTGCATGCTGTCGATCATCGGGATTGCATTAAATGCAATCGGCTGGGCGAATACAGACGTTTTGATGTCCTTGAAGCTGAGGCGGTCCATGGTCTGACGCGCCAGTTCTTCCATGCCCTCACTACCGGCACCGGAAACCGACTGGTAGGTTGCAACATTGATACGGTCAATACCCGCTGCCGCATGGATCGGCGCGATGGCGACCACCATCTGGATGGTGGAGCAATTGGGGTTGGCAATAATACTGCCGGCTGGCAGACCTTTCAGCAGGTCCCCGTTGATCTCAGGAACTACCAGCGGGATATTGTCGTCGAGGCGGAAAGCTGACGTATTGTCAATGACAGTGCAGGCCGCTTTTGCTGCCCGCGGGGCATGCGCCAGGCTAATACCGGCACCGGCGGAAAACAGCGCGAAATCGGTGCCTGCAAAATCAAAATCATCCAGTACCTCCACCGCCAGGCTGCGGTACCCAAACGCCACGGTTTTTCCCAGTGATTGGGCGCTGGCGAGGGCATGGACATTGGCGTCCGCAAATCCATACTCTGCCAGGATGGACAGCATGGCTTCACCCACGGCCCCGGTTGCACCGACTACGGCGATATTCAGTTTATTGCTCATCTCAAAAGTGTCCTCTGTTCAACTGCCGTCACAACCTGGCAGTCACCTATCCATTCTGTGCCCGTTGCCTGAGCACGTGATCCATCAACACCAGCGCCAGCATGGCTTCCACGATGGGTGCTGCCCTGATCCCCACGCAGGGATCATGCCGGCCCTTGGTCACGACTTCCACGGCATTGCCGTTGATATCCACACTTTGGCACGGGATACGCAAACTGGAGGTCGGTTTGAACGCCACGCTCAGCAAAATGTCCTGGCCACTGGATATTCCACCCAGAATACCCCCCGCGTGATTGCTCAAAAAACCCTCGGGTGTAATCTCGTCCCGATGGTCCGTTCCCAACTGATCAACGCATTGAAAACCGGCACCGATTTCCACCGCTTTTGCGGCATTGATGCTCATCATGGCTGCAGCCAGGTCGGCATCGAGCTTGCCGTAAACCGGCTCACCGAGACCGGCCGGAACATTGCGCGCCATGGCCGATATTCGCGCACCGCATGAATCACCGGATTTCCTCAGCGCATCCATATGCGCCTCGAGTTCCTCCACAACCGCCGGGTCCGGGCTGAAAAAGGGATTGTTATCAATGACGTCCATATCCAGCACCCGGTCGGTACGGATTGGGCCCAGCTGCGCCAGCCAGCCCCGGACTTCGATACCGAATTCCTGCAGGAGGTATTTTTTTGCAATGGCGCCGGCTGCGACCCGCATGGTTGTCTCGCGCGCGGAAGAACGCCCGCCGCCACGATAGTCCCGAAAGCCATACTTTTTCCAGTACGTGTAATCGGCATGACCGGGGCGGAATGTCTCCGCGATATCCGTGTAATCCTTTGAGCGTGCGTCGGTGTTCTCGATGACAAGGGCAATTGGCATGCCGGTGGAGAGGCCTTCAAAAACACCGGATAGGATTTGTACTTCGTCCTTTTCCTTGCGCTGGGATGTATGCCTGCTCTTGCCGGTGGCGCGGCGCCTTAACTCGTATTGAATTTCTTCAGCGTCAATTTCCAGTCCCGGTGGACAGCCATCAATTACACAGCCTATGGCCGGACCGTGGCTTTCGCCAAAGGTCGTCACTTTGAATAAGCGCCCGAAGGTATTATCAGACATGTTTACGTTTCTCCAGGGCCGTGCGGATATCGGCCCGGCACGCGATTAACTGTTCGTATTCCAGCAGAAATATTCCATCCCCGCCACGTTCAAAATCCAGCCATAAAAATGGTACCCGCGGCAATTCATCGAGCAGTGCCCCGGCGCTTTCACCCACTTCAACAACCAGGATTCCCTGCTGTTTCATGAAGGTGGGTGAAGCATCCAATATTTTCAGCACAATATCCAGCCCATCTTCACCACTTACCAGTCCGGCGGACGGCTCGGCTTTGTATTCGGGGGGTAAATCTGCCCATACATCAGCTGCCACGTAAGGTGGATTGCTGACAATCAGGTCGTAGCTGGTATGCCCGAGCTGATCGAAAAGATCAGACTGGATCAAGCTGACGCGATCCTGTACGCCATGAAGCTTTGTATTCTGCGCAGCAACGCTTAATGCCGCGGGCGAAATATCAACAGCATCAACGCTGTATCCGGGCATATGCACAGCCATTGCGATCGCGATACAGGCGCCACCGGTGCACATGTCCAGCACCCGCCCTTCACCGGACGGGTTCAGCCAGGGTGAAAATTGTTGCACGATGAGCTCGGCCAGCGGCGACCTCGGCACCAGGACGTCGGGCGTGACAACGAAGTCAAGGCCGCAAAAACGGGCTTTACCCGTCAGGTACGCCAGCGGGCAACGCTCGTTGATCCGACGCGCCAGCAATTTCCGTAAGGCCCGGCGCTGCTCCGCGTTCAGCACCACATCCCACTGTGTAAAACTGCCATCCAGCGGCGCTTCGAGAACATGCAACAGCATCCAGGCGGCTTCATCATGCTCATTCCCGGTGCCGTGACCGAAAAACAGGCCGGCACGCTTCATTTCACCGGCGCAATACTCAAGCCAGTTTTCGGCAGTTTGCATAAAAGTCCTATTGATTATGTAAAACCATGGTGCAATATACTTGGTGACAGGCATTATAGTTGACTGTCATGAAAATCCTACGGTCCATTTATACGAACAGGTTGTAATATGAAATCAGTCATCGAACGCATATTGGCGGGTTTCCAGTACATCCTGCCGCAGCATTTCCTCTCCCGTATTGTGTATGCGGTGATGCGCTGTGAGACCAAGTGGGTCAAGAACGCCCTGATCGGCGGGATCAGCCGCATCGCCGGGATCAATGTCAGCGAAGCACTTTCACCGGACCCGGCGGATTATGCGAGCTTCAATGCCTGGTTCACACGCGAGTTAAAACCCGGCGCCAGGCTGTTCGACCCGGACCCGTCAGCGTTTATCTGTCCCAGCGATGGCAGAATCAGTGAAACCGGCCGCTTGCAGGAAAACCGGATTCTGCAGGCCAAGGGCAAAAATTACTCACTTCAGGACTTACTCGCCGACGATCCTGTTTGCAAGCAGCTGGTGGACGGTTATTTCTCTACCATCTACCTGTCGCCGAAAGACTATCATCGCGTACACATGCCCCTGACCGGTCACCTGCTGCGTATGATTCACGTCCCGGGACGACTGTTTTCAGTCGCGCCCTACACTGTGCGGCAGGTTCCACGCCTTTTCGCACGTAATGAACGAGTCATTTCTGTTTTCGAAACAGACAGGGGGCCACTGGTGATGGTGCTGGTGGGTGCAATGCTGGTTTCGAGCACCGAAACCGTCTGGGCGGGTGAAGTCACGCCGACGAAAAACAAGCAGATCAGTGTTACTGACTATGCCGGCCAGGACATATCGCTAGCCAAGGGAGATGAAATGGGTCGCTTCAATATGGGCTCGACGGTCATTTTGTTGATGCCGCCGGACACGGTTGAACCGCTTGCAGAACTGGGTCCGGGTGATGCTGTCAGGGTGGGGCAGAAGCTGGCGGAAATGGTCTAACTCTTTCTTCCTTTTCCAACACTAATATTGTTTGTCAGGCAGGCGGTTCTTCTCCGGACTCGTGGCTGTATGGGCAGTACATTCAGAGACACGCCACGAGTACGTCCATGTAGGCTCGGAGCCAGCATCCCTGCTGGCTACGGTCTCTGAACGTACTGCCCACACATCCACTTGAGTTTTTAGTATTCTGAAAGTTAGTGTGTGGCGACCACTGTTGAACGTGATGGGTCACCAACCGCACTGCCTGCCTTGATTTTGCTCGTCCAGCCAGTTTTTCAGCGGGGCAAAATAGTCCAGCATGGCGGTCGCGTCGATTTCCCGCTGACCTGTCAGGGTTTCCAACTGGTCCTGCCAGGGTTTGCTGCGGCCGGATTCGAGCAAGGTTAACAAGTGCTCGCCCGCTTCCCGGCTTGCATAAATGGAACAACGGTGAACGGGTCTCTCGTCGCCAGCGATCTGACAAAGAGAGCGGTGAAACTGGTACTGCAGAAAACGTGCCAGGTAATAGCGCGTGAAGGGCGTGTTGCGGGGTACGTGGT
>JABDPJ010000176.1 GCA_013042835.1 Lysobacterales bacterium | reverse complement strand
TTAATGGCAGCAATGACCGGTTTGGTGGTGTCAAAATCTCTCAGGATAGCTTTTAAACTCGCGGCGGGATCGGCCACAAGGGCGGCATCCCATTCATCCTCTGGTTTGCGGGTTCCGGTGACCAGGGGAATCATAGCGCCCAGGTCCATGCCGGAGCAGAACGCGGGGCCCGTTCCCGTGATGACAGCAACCCGGATTTCGTCATCATCACGCACTCGCCTCCAGGCTTCCGCCAGTCGGACCGCGACTTCAGGATTTACTGCATTACGAGCGGACGGGCGATTGAGTGTCAGGAGGGCAATGTGTCCTATCTGCTCTAGTATTACGACATCAGTGGTCATTGTTAAATTCCTTGATCCAGATTAAGTATTGGTTTGAGGGAAAATACCGAAATAGCGCCCCAGGTTGAACGGCTTCCATTGGTCCCGCCTCTGAGACAGGCGATCAGCCATGACGAAAAGAACCTGGGCGCTGACGCCCATGCCTGTGTGACTGGCAAGTACTTCTATATTTTCGATTTTCTCATGACCGCCATGCTGAAGGCAGGCGCGCCAGTGACATATTCCGTCGTATTTACTGTAGATGGACGTTGTGGGCACCGGTGGTGCAACGGCAATTTGCCATTGCTCGTCTTCAAATTGTGCGGTTTTACTCTTGTGTTCATTATTAAGCAGTTCGTACAAGTCGGACACGTTTGAGCAATTCCCTTCCGGATCATTGAATGGGCTTCCCAAGCTGATCACCTGGCGGACGTTCTCTGGCATCAGTTTTGCCAGCTCACGGGCATATATTCCGCCAAGACTTTGCCCCACCAGGCTCACACGGCATTCGTATTGTTCACTGAGTTGTTGCAGTAAGTGGGCCATGCCTTCAAATGCTTCATGACGAATACCGAAATTGACACCCTGTTTCCAGCCACAAGGCAGGTAGCCGAGCGAGGAGAGAAATTTCCTCAGCACAACCGTTGAACGATCGCCGGAAGTAAAGCCCGGGATGACCATGACTGGGTGACCATCGCCACCCTTCGGTGAATTCAACCAGGGTTCCGACAGGTACAAGGTACTCAGGTCGATCATGGCCCGGTAGGGCTCGGTCAGATATAGCGCCTGGCTGGGGGCTCTGAAATTTTCCTTGAGGACATAGTTCATGGTTTGATTTACCCTCTACTTTTTAGCAGCTTTGGTGGATTTTTTCTTCCTTGCAGTTTTCTTTTTCGTAACTTTGCTTGCCGTCTTTTTTCTAACGGTTTTCTTTTTGGAAACCCTGGTTGATATCTTTTTTCGGACCGTTTTTTTTACGGTTTTTTTTGGCTTGCTCGAAGTGGCAGGTGCGGGTTTTGCCGTCGCCTCAATCAGTGCACCGGGTTCTGACAGGTCGAATGCTTCCAGTAGTTCAGACATCGACTGTTTCAGGCATTCCGCATAAAACTCCGGGTCGGGCATCATGTCGCGGCAGCTGCAGATGCTGATAACGAGTTCATCGCAATAGCTGCCCACCGAATGGAACAGGCCGTTGCCGTCGGCAGGCGGACCAAGCCCCCAGCCTCTGACAAACAAGGCTCCGTTGTTGTAGAACGGCACAGGGGAACCCGGTACGTTGGTAATGACGGTGTTCGCGAAAGGCGATACAAAATTCGCCATGCCCTGCTCGGCGGCAGCCCTGGCACCGGCAACGAAAAGTTGGGTCGAAATGAAATTCGCGGCGTCGACCAGGGTGTTGGCACTGACGGCGCGGCTGAGTTCCTTGGCCTCAGTGGTGGATCGGATGATCGCGGTCAATCGTTCTGTTGGTGATTCGATAGTCGTGTGTAGCGGAATTGCCATCGAGGACACCTGGTTGGCGCTTTCACTGCCTGTTACCGCGTTTCGCAGGCTGATCGGGCACATGCTGACCAGGGTTTCTTCGGGCAGTTCATTCTTATCTATCAGGTAGCGCCGCATGGCGCCGGCGCAGATGGCCAGAACCACATCATTGACCGTCCCTTCGGCAAGTCGCTTGATACGCTTGATTTCGTCCAGTCGGAATGACACGCCGTCAAAAACGCGGTTCCTGGAAACGACTTTATTGAAGCGGGTCCTGGGAATCTTGTTGAAGGCTGTTCGATCTCTTTCGGAAAGCAACTCCTGGGCTTTTCGCAAGCTCGAGATCGATTCCTGCAGGTACTCAAGGTATCGCTGCGGTCTTGTGAGGTTGTTGGCGTGTGCGAGCATGGAAAGTTCGATTGCGGTTGGCGGTCGGTCCGCCACCCACTCCTCTTCCGCATCCATTTTCCGGATTTCCGGCGTCGGATCACACAGCGCCAGCCCCGTGTCGGCGTTGCTAGCCCCATCGACCGCCGCGTGGTGCGTCTTGGAGACGAGGGCAAAGCATCCCGGTGGAATACCGTCTATATTGTCGAGACCCTCTATGAGATGAAGCTCCCAGAGGGGCCTGGATCGATCGAGTGGGCGCGCATGTATGCGTGCGACCTGGATACAGAATTGTTTCCAATCTCCGGGCTGTGGCAATGCCATGTGGTGAATGTGGAGTTCGGGGTCATAGGATTTTTCCTTGACCCAGTACGGGAAGTCGGCGTTGAAGGGTACTTCTACCAGTCGTTCTCTCAGGGCGGGCGCAAGGTGGGCGCGCTCATTCAGGGTGCTGATAATTCTTTCGAGGGTGACCTTTCCATCCGGCGCGGTGGAAGGATCGTAAATACCGACATTTCCAACGTGCATCGGGGCGTTGCTTGTCTCTGTGAAAAGAAAAGAGGAATCGAGGCCGCTCAATTGACGCATTCAAAACTCCAAATCAAATACTTTTAAGGTCTTTAATGTATACCGGAAAGCCATAGCGCCCCAGGAAAATCTGATGAGCCCGCTTGCTCTGAGCGGGCCCATCAATTTCTTCCCGTTCAGGCAGCTTTCTTCGCCTTGGTGGCTTTGGCTGTTTTCACAGGTTTGGCCAGTTTCTCAGGTTCAGCCGGCGTGTAGATTGCCTTCAGTTCGCCAAGCAGGGCTTCCCAGGCTTTCACGCTCTCATCCTGGAGAGCTGCGAGATCTTCACGGACCTTTTCTTCGTAAGCCAGGTGAGATTCGAATGCCTGGTTAAAGGTCTGGGCTTCGGCCATCTCTTTCAGAGCAGCCACCTGGGCTTCCCCCAGTCCTTTGAAACAATCGCTGTTACGTTTGATCAGGCTCTCGAAATAGGCAGTCTGGGATTCCCAGGCGGCCTTGTTGGCTTCAGCGGACTTCTCGAAAAACTGCTTGATGCTTTCAGGTGTCAGTTCGTACATTTTTCTGCTCCTCTCTAAAGTTGAATTGATTGTGCAGTGCAAAATAACTATTGATAAGATACCACAGATATTCGTAATGTCAACAATTAATTTGCAAACGCAAATATTAAATATAAACTTTACATATATGCATTATATGAGTTATATTATTTATTGAATTATGCGACGCAAAATATATTTTATGCAATGCAATGTATTTGAATACATTTGTGGGACAGGATTTGAATTTAAATTTAGAGGTGCGAATTGAAGACACTCAAGAAGTATTCAAACCGTCGTATTTACGACACTGAGCAGAAAGCGTTTGTCAAGATTTCCGAGATCCGCCAGATGGTGCTGAATCGTGAGTCGTTC
>JABDPJ010000162.1 GCA_013042835.1 Lysobacterales bacterium | reverse complement strand
GCCTTTGATAGTACCGGCGTTTCGACTTCAACGATTTGGCGGCTGGCAAAGAATGCACGGATGGCCTGCAGCAGTTGAGCACGGGCTTTTAACCGGGCATGCGTGGCGGTGGGTCGCCAACTGTCAGCCGGATTCATAGCCGGAGTAAGAAATGTCCAGCACCAGGCCGGTTATTAGCAAGGCGTTTTCCTCGAAATCGAGATCGGCAATCGTCAAGGGGTGGTTGTCTTTCCAATCCACCGGCAATACCACTTGCACCCGTGAACCATCCAGCGTGACCTCGATGGCAGGAATAGCTTCATCATCCCGGGTTCTGCAAAAAATCCATGATAAACGCACACATAACAATGTAATGGCAAGCGCCCTGTGCATGCGTGCGGGTAACCTGTCGGCGAATCCCGCAGGTATTTCGCGACGCTGTAATCCAACCAATGTCGCTAGAAAAATCTGTTCCTGGCGCGAGAACCCGGCCATGTCCGATGCTTCCACCAGGTAGGCGGAATGAGCCTGGTAGCTGGGATGGGACAGGCTCAAGCCGATCTCATGCAAGTCGGCGGCCCAGCACAACATGCTGCGGTGAGCGTGGCCGAGTGCGTGATCGCCGGATACCTGGTCAAAAATGGCCAGGGCGGTTTTACGAACCCGCTCAACCTGGGCAGGATCGACTGCAAACCGGGTCATCAGTGCTTTAACAGCCTTGTCTCTCGGATCACGATGCTCGAGCCGGCCCAGCAAATCCTGCAGAACGCCTTCTCTCAGCGCGAATGGTGAAACCAGCATCTCCTCGATAGCAAGGGCCTTGAAACAGGCCAGCATAATAGCGAGGCCGCCGACGAACACCGGCCTGCGCTGCTCACTTAAACCATCGATGTCAATTTCCGCGATGGATTTGAAGGAGAGTGCTTTTTGCCTGAGTTTTTGCAGCGCATCTGCGGTAATTCCTTTTGCACACCAGCCATGCGCCTCGCAAATGGCAGCGGCGGAGCGAAACGTTCCGGAGGACCCGATCGCTACCTGCCAGCCTGCATTGCGGTAAACGGATTGCAAATCCTGCAACTCGGCAGCGACGGCAAGCCGGGCGTTTTCGAGTTTATTCTCATTAATGTTTCCGTCGGCAAAAAAACGGTTCGTAACGGAAACGCAGCCGAACTGCATACTTTCCATTTTGATGGGATCAACGCCCTTACCGATAACCAGTTCGGTACTGCCTCCGCCGATATCCATGACCAGCTGTTTGCGTTGCTCACCGGCTATCCATTGCGCGACACCAATGTATACGAGGCGCGCTTCCTCGTGGCCGGCAATAATATCGATGGGACAACCAAGGGCGGCTTCCGATACCTGCAAAAATTCATCCGCGTGTTTCAGCTTACGAAACGTCTGCGTACCTACTGTGCGAATGTTCTCCTGAGGTATACCGCGCAGGCGCTGTCCGAAACGGGACAGGCAGGTTAGCGCTCGTTCCTGGACCTCCGGGTCAAGGTTACCCCTGCAATCCAGGCCACCCCCGAGACGTACCATTTCCTTAATACGGTCCAGGACACGCAACTCACCGTGCTCGCGTCGCGCCACCAGCATATGAAAGCTGTTGCTGCCCAGGTCGACCGCGGCATAGGTCACCAGTTTGGAATCCGGTTTCATCAGCGTAATTATACGGGCAGCAGGTGCCGGGCGTTAGTTCCTCTTTATCGACCGGCTGGTTCAACTGATCGCGGGATTTTCCGGCATTTCACCAGGCGCATTGAATCGGTTTTGATAACTCATAGCGACAATCACCAGGTGGGATTGCGGGCGAATTCTGCCGCGGCATGCAGGGCGAATCGGTCAAAGAAAAACGGGCCCGATCGGGCCCGCTTTTTAATATCGCCGGGGTGTTGTTCAGACACCCTTTGAGTCGATTATCAGTACTTGAAACTCAAATCCAGCTGCAGGCGCTTGAAATCGATCGGATCACCCGATTTCAGTCCTACATCATTGATAAAGTAGGTCAGGTTGGCATTGACATTTTTGACGAAAGCGTAACTGCCTTTGATGATGCTGCCTTTTGAGTCGGTGCCGCCACCACCAAAATCAGAATCAGTCAACAGGCCGAAAACAGCATCTGCCTCAAGCTTTTGGTAAACGTAACCAAATTGCCATTCACCCTTGTTCTTGGCTGAACCGTATTTGAAACCAAACGCATAAGCGGTGTCATGCTCATCCGCGTCCTGGTTTTGCACATAGTTGCCAAACACCTGTGCCGGGTGGCCGAAAAGTTCGAAGTCCAGGTCGGCGAAAAACTCCAGTTCCTCGTAATCATAGATGTAGGTATTGGTGACCGGGTCAAAGCTGTTGCCAAAAAAGTCATCGTCGTCACCAAAGTAAGAACCACTTCCCGCAGTATCGAATTTATGATAGCCAATACCGGTTGTCAGCTTCATCGAATCGCCGATGGGCAGCTTGACGCCCAACTGGGTCAAGTAAGCAAACGATTCGCCTCTGTTGGTATCACTCTCAATCCATGTGCCCAACCCGTTAGCGAAGAACTTACCATTGCTCCACTTGATACCGGTGCCTTCAGGCCGCCAGTCGCCATCCCAGAGCAGGGCGTTTTTACCCGACCGATGGATATAGTTTTTGAATTTACCGCCATACACGTTGGTGTCCTTGAGACCGTCCCAGTCAAAATAGGCCAGGTCGATCCTCAGGTCCTTGGTCGACCCGCCACCGCCAAGTGTCTGGTTCGAGGAAACCGGATCGTCTCCACCGGAAGCCAGTCCGAGGCCGACTTTAACGTTAGGCGTAACATCGGCGATGAGTGCCGCCCGGGCGCGAATGCGATTGCGGTTGCGGTCCGGCCTGTTTTCAATGTCGAACGTTTCATATCGGTAGCGGAAGTCGCCGCTCCAGCGAAGCGTGTCCGTCCAGCTGCTTTTCGCGGCCTGCTCTTTGACTTCAGCCGCGACCGCCTCAGTTTTTTCACTGACCGTGGCTACGCTAACAGCGGTCTCTTCATTGTCCTTCTTTAATTCAGCATTGGCAGCGGCAAGTGCGCGGTTTTCCGCCTCGAGCGTGTCCAGGCGTTCGCTGAGCGCCATCAAAAGGGCGCGCATCTCGGACAACTCCTCATCAGATGCAGCCTGGACAGCTACTGGCGAAAGCAGCAGCAGCGTGCATAAAACAGTGACTATTCGATTTCGCGGTTTCTTTAGTGTCAACATGACTGACTCCTTTATCAGCTTCTAATCACTGCAAACATTTGCAGTTCTCTTGATTAGGTTCGGCAAAAATCTCGTCAGCGACGATGTTGATTGCTCGGACCGAGTGTAAAGCTCTTGAAATGAAACACTCACCCAAAGGTGAAGCTCCAGGCAAGTGTCTCAGGTTTATTAAAATTGCATCGCTCCAGATTACTGGATTTTCGTAAGTTCCCGTTCCGCAACTTTGGCTGGTAACGGTATATAGCCATCTTTAACTACGACTTCCTGACCCTCTTTGGACAGTACCAACTTAATGAATTCCGCCGTCAATGGCAGCAGTGGTTTCCCCGGCTCTTTATTCACATAGACATACAAAAAGCGTGAGAGCGGATAGCTGCCGTCGATTGCGTTTTCAGGGTTGGCTGAAACAAACGGTTTGCCGCTCTCGCGGGCCAGCGGGATGGCGCGGACAGAAGACGTTGTATAACCGATGCCTGAGTAGCCAATTCCGTTAACCGAAGCACTGACTGACTGTACTACCGAAGCAGAGCCCGGCTGTTCATTGACCGTATTTCTGAAATCACCCTTGCACAGGGCCTTGCTCTTGAAATAGCCATAGGTCCCCGACACTGAATTACGGCCGTAGAGTTGAATTTCACGCGCTGCCCAGGAATCCGTCAGTCCGGCCTCACCCCACTTGGTGATATCAGCGGGTGCGCCACAGGTGCGCGTTGAAGAAAAAATGGCGTCTATCTCCGGAATCGTCAAGCCTTTAACCGGGTTGTCCTTGTGAACGAATACGGCTAACGCGTCGATGGCGACAGCGATGGGTGTTGGTTTATAACCGAATTTCTTTTCAAATTCCTCTACTTCCTTGTCTTTCATCAAGCGGCTCATGGGGCCGAGGTTGGAGGTGTTTTCCGTCAAGCCTGGAGGTGCGGTCGAGGAACCGGCAGCTTGTATCTGAACGTTCACGTTGGGGTAGGTCCTCTTGAACGACTCCGCCCACAGAGTCATCAGGTTGGCCAGCGTGTCTGACCCGACGCTGGACAAATTACCCGAGACACCACTGGTTTTTTCATAGCTCGCCAGGTCTTCATCAACCCTGGCCTGCGCGAGTGCGGCAGATGTATTGACTAGCATTGCTGACATCAAGACGATTGCGATCTTGCTTTTCATGGGTGTTCTCCTCCGAACGTGTATATAACAACTCAGTTTCTGGCTGTATTTCAGCTACGGGCATGGTAAAGGGCCAATATGACATTTGTATGACATGTGGAGGGGATACTTGAAGAGGCCCTGAATTCAGGCGCCGAGAACGCGTGTAATGCCAATCAGGCTTTACGTTCAGCGGGAAAAATGCAACGAAATTTACTGCCTTTGCCATGCACGCTCTCGATGTCAAGCCTGGCGTCGTGGCTGTGCAGCACATGCTTGACAATGGCCAGGCCGAGGCCTGTGCCACCGGTTTTGCGGTTACGGTCGTCGCCGACCCGGTAGAAACGTTCGGTTATACGTGGAATGTCCCGATAAGGGATACCGATACCCGAATCGGCCACTGCCATCACCAGGCCCTCGTCAGTTTCCTGCCAACTGACCCTGACCTGGCCTTTTGATGGTGTATAGTTGATTGCATTGCTGATCAGGTTCTGAAACGCACTTTTGAGGTCTGTTTCAATACCCCGCAAGTGTAAACCGGGCTCAATTTTGAAACGGATTTTATGCCTGCCGTGACTCAGGTCTTCCGCTTGTTC
>JABDPJ010000147.1 GCA_013042835.1 Lysobacterales bacterium | reverse complement strand
TATAAGGCCACAGGCGCGTGCCTGTGTGCCATGTTCCAGTTGCAACAGCTGTTGCGCTGTCCGGACCCGCCGCTGCCGCAGAACGCTTCGCAGCAGAGCGACAGGGTGGCGTCCCAGTGTCAGGCCGATAGCGGCATAATCCGCGCGCATGTCATCTTTTTCCGAGGCCGGCCGGATGGCCGTGTCGTCATCTGCCCGGGCGACACCTTCAAGCAGGTCCGCCGGTTGCCTTTCGATGGCTGCAACCTCCCAGCGGGCGCGGTGGCGGTGCCCGGCAACGCCCCGCAACGCTGCGGCTTCGGCCAGTGCGGCCATTTCCCGCTGGTTCAGCCGTGCGCGGGTACAAAGATCCTGTACACAGCTAAAGGGATTGTTCGCACGGGCACCGGTAATGCGTTCGGCGGCCGCTTGCCCCAGTCCCTTGACCAGGCGCAGGCCAAGCCGTAACCGCGGCGTGTTTTCCGCAGTGCGCTCCAGCGTGCAGTCCCAGTTGCTGTAGCGGGTATCGACCGGTAGCACGGTGACGCCGTGGCGGCGCGCGTCCTGGACCAGTTGTGCAGGCTGGTAGAAGCCCATGGGTTGTGAATTCAGCAAGGCACAGCTGAAAGCGGCGGGATGATGGCATTTCAGCCATGCGGAGACGTATACCAGCAGTGCGAAACTCGCGGCGTGTGATTCCGGGAACCCGTACTCCCCGAAACCCCTGATCTGTTCAAAGATCTGCTCCGCGAAGGTGCGTTGATAACCCCGCTCCAACATGCCGTCGATCAATCGCGTACGCATGTGCTCCATGCCGCCGCGGCGCGCCCATGCGGCCATTGAGCGGCGCAGCATATCCGCCTCTGAACCGCTGAAACCCGCTGCCACCATGGCGATTTGCATCACCTGTTCCTGGAAGATCGGTACGCCCAGCGTGCGCTGCAAAACCTTGCGCAGGGCATCTGATGGATAGGCAACCGCCTCCAGCCCGCGCCGGCGCTGCAGATAGGGGTGGACCATGTTTCCCTGTATGGGGCCGGGCCGGACGATGGCGACCTCGATGACGAGGTCATAAAAACAGGCCGGCTTTAAACGCGGCAGCATGGCCATCTGGGCGCGCGATTCGATCTGGAAGACACCAATAGTATCGGCTTGCTGGATCATTGTGTAAGTTTCAGGGTCTTCTGCCGGTACGTCCGCGAGACCCATGCGGGTGGCGTGAAAATCATTTACCAGGTCCAGGCAGCGGTGAATGGCGGTCAGCATGCCCAGCGCCAGGCAGTCAACTTTAAGCAGGCCGAGGGTCTCGAGGTCATCCTTGTCCCACTGGATCACGGTGCGTTCGGCCATCGAGGCATTTTCGACCGGCACCAGCGATGCCAGCGTGTTCTCCGAGATGACAAAGCCGCCCACGTGCTGGGACAGGTGGCGTGGGAAGCCAACCAGGGTTTGCACCAGGTACAACAGTTGCCGGACCTTCAGGTTATCCGTGCTGAATCCCTGTTCGGCAAGGCGGCTGGAAAAACGTTCCGGGTCATCCCACCACGACATATTACGCGCCAGTTGGTCGACCTGGCCGGGGCTGAAGCCCAGTGCCTTGCCAACGTCGCGGATGGCGCTGCGTGGCCGGTAGCTGATTACCGTGGCTGCCAGCGCTGCCCTTTCACGGCCATATTTACGGTAAATGTACTGGATAACCTCCTCGCGGCGTTCGTGCTCGAAATCGACGTCAATGTCGGGCGGTTCATCGCGTTCGCGCGAGATGAAGCGCTCAAACAGCATGTTCATCCGCGCCGGGTCCACCTCGGTAATGCCCAGGCAGTAACAGACCGCTGAGTTGGCTGCCGAACCACGGCCCTGGCAGAGGATGTCCCGGCTGCGTGCGAACTGGACAATGTCGTGCACGGTCAGGAAATAGGATTCGTAGTGCATTGCGGAGATCAGCTCCAGTTCACGCTCAATCTGTTGCCGCAATTTTTTATCGATGCCAGATGGCCAGCGTTGCCGGATACCGGCCTCGGTCAGGTCGCGTAAATGCGCCGCGCTGGTAGTGCCCTGCGGTACGACTTCACGCGGGTAGCGATAGCGGAGCTCACCCAGGTCGAACTCACAGAGCCGGGCAATGTGAACGGATTCATCAAGCAGTTCCCGGCGGTACAGTTTTGCCAGGTAATGCCGCTTACGCAGGTGCCGTTCACCGGAGGGCAGGGCGCGATAGCCCAGCTCTGCCAGGCTGCAGCCATGCCGCACGGCGGCCAGTACGTCGTGCAGCATACGCCGTGAGCGGATATGCATCTGCACATCGCCACAGGCCGTTACCGGCAAGCCCGCCGCAGCGGCAGTGTCGATATGCTGCGCCAGTCGTGTCCTGTCATCACTATCCAGCCTGAGGTTGACGGCCAGCCAGCTGCGCCCGGGAAAATGCGCGGCCACCCAGTGGGCAGTCAGTACATCATCGGTGGCCAGGTTGCCCCGGTCAGCCGGTAACCACAGGGCCAGGCAGTGGTCCAGCTTGCTTTCGAATGAGCTGTCCGGCAATTCATAACAGCCTTTCGGGGCATTACGCCTGCCACGGGTAATGAGGGTGCACAGTTGCGCATACGCCGTTTTGTCCCGGGCCAGCAGCACCAGCCGTGAACCGTTCTCCAGCCTGAAAAGACTGCCGCATATGAGTTTGACGGCATGCCCGTCACGCTGGCAGCGCTGTGCCTCCTCGTGGGCGCGCACGATACCGGCCAGTGAACACTCATCCGTTATTGCAATCGCCTCATAACCCAGTTCCGCCGCGCGCCTGACCAGTTCCTGTGGGTGTGACGCACCCGTGAGAAAGGTGAAATTGCTGGTGCAGACAAGCTCTGCATACGGGTTTGTTTGCCGGATAGATTGCATACTGTATATATATACAGTAATTAAATGAAAAAACAAGACTCGGCATTTGTCACCCCTTTGGTATAAAGTAAAAAGAAATAACATTCTTTTCGAAACACATTATTGGTTATGGAGAAAGCTATGGGTTTATTGCGCATTGCCATTTTTATGACATTCGCCATTTGTACTGCCAGCACGCCTTTGGCAGTGGCCGATGTCACCATGCAACAAAACGTTACTGTGAGTGCTGCAGGCGCATTGTCGATGATGGGTTCAAAAGGCACGGTAACCACCGCTATATCCGAGGGGCGTGGACGCACTGAAAACCGCATGGAGTCCACCTCGAGCCTGATGAGGAAGTTTGCCAAGAACCTCAATACGGCGACCATCGTGCTGCTGCAAGAAGAGCGTATGCTTAACCTGTTAACCGAAAAGAAGCAGTATTCCGAGGTGACTTTCGAGCAGATGCGTGCCCAGGTGGAGAAAAGCATGGAGCAGGTCGAAGGTATGCAAGAACAGGGCGCCTTGCCGGTCAGCGAAGATGACTGTCAATGGTCCGAACCTGAGCTTGATGTCAAAAAGACCGGGGAGAAACAGAAGTTCGCCGGCATTAAGGCGCAACAGACCATCATCTCGGTCACCCAGACTTGTACCGTTCCAGACTCCGGCAAAACCTGTGATGTCACCTGGAACATGGAATACTGGAACGCCAAGCGCATGCCTGGTAAGAAGGAAGCACTGGCTTTTCAGACAGGTCTGGCCAAAGCCTTGGGCGGTGACGAGGCACTCGGCCTGGCGCAGGTC
>JABDPJ010000145.1 GCA_013042835.1 Lysobacterales bacterium | reverse complement strand
TGCAAAAAGAAACCCTGCAGCAACAAGTGCCGCAATGGATGGACAAAATCAGCTGGCTGGATACGCCGCCCGACAAGGACTGGCAGGGTATTTTCCTGGCCAACGAAGTCCTCGACGCGTTGACGGTAGAACGGTTCTGCCTCGCAGAAAACGGGGCCAGGCAAATGCGGGTGGCCTACGGTCCTGACGGTTTTGCGTGGGTCGAGGCGCCCTGCCCGCAAACCCTGCAACAACAGCTCGACGGCATCATCTCCGGCCTGCCGGAGAAGCCCGCCGCCGGTTATTGCTCCGAACTCAATACCAATTTGCCCGGCTGGTTACAGGCCGTTACCGGCAGCCTGCAAAAGGGCCTGGCGCTGTGTATAGATTACGGCTACACCCGGCGTGACTATTACCTGCCGCAACGTCGCGACGGAACACTGATCTGCCACTATCGGCACCGGGCCCACAGCGACCCGTTCAAGTGGCCCGGCTTGACCGATATCAGCGCATCCGTGGATTTCACGGCGCTTGCCGAGGCTGCTGATCTTTGCGGCCTGGATGTCTGCGGTTACACCAACCAGGCGATGTTTTTACTCGCCTGTGGACTGGGCAGTATTCTCGCCGGTTTCGAGCACCTGTCCGAATCAGAACGACTCAAAATGAACAACCAGGTACGCCGCCTGACCCTGCCGGGGGAGATGGGTGAACGTTTCCAGGTGATGGCCCTGGGGCGGGGTCTCGATGAAGCCGTTGGTGAAGACCTGCGGGGTTTTTCGCTCACCGACCTCAGCCATAGGCTGTGAGGCAATGTGCCGCCGTTACCCGGCCAGCGCGGCGATTGCTTCGATGCGCGCCCGCTGCAGGTGCTCTCCGACCTGCGGGCCGCTGACACCTTCCAGGTCGAGATCCCTGGCCCGAATCGCTGCGGCTGCCCCATGAGCCAGCCGCAGGTATTCACCCTGGCGGTAAGGCCTGTCCTCCAGACCTTTGCGGCCCAGGTAATCGGATTTGCAAGCCGCGATATAGTCCGGCAACAAACCCGGCTGGCGAAAGGCATCCAGACGCTCCAGCAGGCGCAGGACCGTCACCGGCCGCGCCTCGAGGATGCGATGGCACGTGAGGTGATTCGCGCAAACCTTGCGCGCCAGGTCGTGGACCGCATTCGGCACTTTCAAACGGCTGCAGACCGCATCTACCAGCGGCACACCTGCGGCTTCGTGGCGCAAGTGCGATGGCCAATACCGCTTTTCCGTCAGGCCCTTACCGAGGTCGTGTAGCAAAACCGCGAAAACAACGTTGGCCGAGCCGTTACTCAGACCGGCAGCAGCATCCAGGGCCATGAGGACGTGCACGCCGGTATCGATTTCGGGATGATATTCTTCCGGTTGTGGCACACCGAACAGGACGTCAACCTCCGGCAACAGTGCGGCAAGCGCACCACAATCGCGCAAGACACTGATGAACCGGGAAGGCTTCCCGGTTGACAGGGCACTCTCAAATTCACGCCAGGTTCTTTCGGGAGCGAGATACCCGAGTTCACCGGAATCCACGATATCCCGCATCATCGCCAGGGTCGACTCGTGGACAGTAAAACCGAGCCCGGCAAAGCGGGCCGCGAAACGCGCCACCCGCAGCACCCTCAGGGGATCTTCTGCGAACGCGTCGGATACATGCCTGAGTACCCTCAGTTCAAGGTCCCGCTGGCCGCCATAAGGATCGAACAGGCGGCCTTTTTCATCCTGCGCCATGGCGTTGACGGTCAGGTCGCGCCTCAGCAGGTCCTCTTCCAGCGTTACACCGGGGTGAAAATCAACCTTGAAACCGTGATAACCATGGCCCTGCTTCTTCTCAGTGCGGGCCAGGGCATACTCTTCGCCACTTTGCGGATGCAAAAAAACCGGAAATGATGCACCGACCTGTTTGTAACCCTGTTTGAGCATCTCGCCGGGCGTGCTGCCTACGACGACCCAGTCTTTTTCGACCGCCTGCAAACCCAGTAGTGCGTCACGAACTGCACCGCCCACCAGGTAGGTTCCGGGGGTTGCTGACACGCAGGCAGTTCCGGCGCTACCGCCGCCGAATGTCTTGCAGGCGGCGTTGACGGGAAGACCCGGTCAGGTAGTAAGGAACCACCAGGTCAATTGATCGTGGCTCAATGCCAAAATAGCTGAAGTCATCACGATCGCTGACATTGTCCGTCTTAAGAGACAGGTAATTGTCCCAGGACAGGGGTTTGCCCGGCACCAGGTTCATGGTTGCGGCCATCATGGCCGACGCAGGCCCCGGCAGCCCGATGATCAAGCGCCGCTTGCCGGTAGTTTTTGCTGTCCACTCGACCAGTTCCTTGAGGCTATAACTTTTCGGGCCGGCCAGCTCATAGCGCTTGCCATAGGTCATGGGGTCTTCCAGCGATGCTGCCATCGCATCCGCCACGTCCCCGGCATAAACAGGCTGAAGCCGCGCGTCCGGGCAAGCCAATGGCATGAAGGGTGCGATGCTCAGCATGGCCGCAAAACGATTGAAGAAACTGTCGTCCCGCCCGAAAATCACCGACGGCTGGAAAATGGTTACATCAAGGTCATCCGCCGCCAGCAGGATCTCTTCGGCCTCGCCCTTGCTTTTCAGGTAATAGCTCTGCCCCTGGCCCGCATTCAGGGCACTCAGGTGAAGCAGGCGGCTGACGCCAGCCTTGCGACAGGCCTCGACAATCCCCTCTACCAGTTCGACATGAACCTTATGAAAGCCCTTGCCGCCCCCGCCGCTCTCATTGAGAATGCCGGCCATGCTGAACACAGCACCTGCACCGGCAAACTGTTCGGCCAGCACCTCGGGATCGTAAACATCCGCCTGCACCAACTTGACCCCCGGCAGCATATCGAGCGTACTGCGCCGCACCCCTGCACGGGTCAATACCACGCATTGATGTTGATCAACCGTAAGTGCATGCAGTATGAACCTGCCGAGAAAACCACTTGCGCCGATCAAAACAATTTTCATATCACTTCCCCATCGTTGCGGTCTGAAGCTGGCTCCGGCAAACCACGTCTGCGAAACCCGTTACGCTTATCTTACCGGATTCAATGTGCGGCATTCTGCCTGAAATGCGTTTTACAGTGCCATCCAGTCGCCAATCGTACAACGTTGTGAAGGCCAAAACGCGCGGAATGTAGTCACGCGTCTCAAAATACGGCAATGTTTCCACCCAGATTGCTGCTTCACCGGCCGGCCGTGAATCCAGCCAGCGCGATACGGCATTGGGACCGGCATTGTAAGAGCCTGACACCAGCACCGGGTTGTCATCATAATCCTGCAACAAATCCCGCATATACGCGGTACCGATGGGCAGGTTGCCGGCCACCGTCTTCAATTGCCTGCTGCCCCGCCAGGCGAGGCCGTGTCTCCTGGCAACCCGTTTACCGGTCGCCGGAGTGATCTGCATCAGACCCATCGCGTTGGCTGATGATTGTGCCGTTTCGACCATTGCGCTCTCCGAGCGGATGGTGCCATAGACCCAGGCCGGGTCCAGGTCGTTCGCCGTGGCCTCGCGTTTGATTTCCGTTTCCCACGCCAGCGGAAAGCGCCACTCGTAGAACCGCAGGTCACCACTGTTGCCCAATGCAAAAATCGCCCGGTCATACCAGCCCTCCCGGTGAGCCAATGCGGCAGCAATTTTCAAATCAGCGGCGGGCAGCCGGGCAGCGGCCAGTGACCACTCCCGGATGGCCCAGTTGTGCAAACCCGCCCGCCTCAGTTCGAGCCCGTGCTGAAAACCGGCCAGGCCGGCGATGCGGTCGATCTCGGCGTCCTTGATATCCGGTTGCAGGGGGCAGATGTTGTAGTCAAGGCCCATTTCATCAGCGGCCAGGAAACCGTAGTAGTTGGCCTTGCCTGCCAGTTCCTGCAGCAATTCAGACGGCGGCTTCACCTGGCCTGATCTCAATTCTGCCTGGGCCAGCCAATAGCGCCAACGGTCATCATTGCTGATCTCTCCAGGCATCTGGGCAATAACTTCTGCCAAAGCAGGCCAGTCCTGCCGGCTCAGCAGAAACCGCGCCCACCATTCCAGCAACTGTGAATCGCGGTGCACGGCCGGCACCCGTGACATATGCAATGGCGTATCGTCTTCCAATGCTACGGCCGAGTACAACGCGATGTCCCGTAACACAGCTATTTTTGTAGCCTCTTCCCAGCTGAAATGTCCTTCCAGTTTGGCAAACTTGGCCGCGGCCCTGGTGGCGTCCTTGCGCGCCAGGCGTTGCAACGAGGTTGTCAGGATCATGCGCGTAATTTCGTTGTCCGGCCATCTTCGCGCCTGCTCCAACCGGGCATAACCGGCCCGTCGGTATTGATTCCAGCTTTCCAGCCAACGGCGCTGATCCTCCGGCACATATCGCGCCAGGTACATGACCAGGCTGCGCTTGTTCGCCTCCATGGCCAGCCGAATACGTTCCCAAGCCAGGCTCTCGGTGACACCGCCCGAGCTGACCAGCCAGGCAAAAACCGGGTCACACTCATCCGGCTGGGATTTACCGACGGCCCACAAACTCTGGGCCTCGCTGAGCAAACCATCAGTTTTGCCCAAAATGATCCGCCCACGGGCACGCTGGCACCTGAGAGCAGTATCGGTAACGCCCCTGGAGTTCGCCAGCAGGTCAGCCCACCGGCCTTTCCTGGCCAATGATCTGAGCCAGGCTATCCGCAGACCAGGTTCGAAAGCCCAGTCGCGGTGGTTGGTGAGGAATGCCACCATCTCGTCCACCGGCACGCTGGACCGCCGGTTACGATAATCTTCGTACTGCAGGTAGGGAAAAAGAATGTAATCCTGCAGCGAGCCCTTGATTTGGCGAAAAGTGTCGTGGTCACCCTGCCGCGCGGCATCCCAGGCAATCTTGAACTGCTCCAGTGCCGGATCCGGGGCGCTACCCTCGGCAGACACAGGACCGCACCACGCTGACAGCAGCACGCATAGACAGTATCCAAGCTGCCGCTTGCCGATAGCCTGGGTTATGCTTGTTTGCACAATGCTGACCAGGGACAGTTTCTTAACAGGATTCATAGGCAGTACTAATTTATGCAAACGCAGACTGCACGGCAAGCCCAATCACAGAAAACTCATCATGGATCAAGGCCGTGAGTATGATCTGGATTGAGTATGCCCTGACCGGACTGGTTGCAGGTTTCCTGGCGGGATACCTCGGCATTGGCGGCGGGCTGGTGCTCGTACCCGTGCTGAGCTGGCTGTTCAGCCGCGACCCGGCCACCGCCGGCATGGCTGTGCAGATGGCTGTCGCCACCTCTCTCGCCACCATGTTGTTTACGTCGATGAGTTCGTTGTTGGCGCACCACCGGCGCGGCGCCATTCTCTGGCAACTGGTCAGGCAAATGATTCCGGGCCTGCTGGCAGGCGCATTGCTTGGGAGCTTTATTGCTGACCGTATCGGCAACACGGCGCTGGGCAACGTTTTCGGGATCTTTGCGCTGATTGTCGGCGTACAAATGCTGCGCGGGTCGACCCGACCGCACAACCGTCCGCTGCCCGGACCATTACCGGTCAGCGCCACCGGAGCGGTCATTGGCACCATCTCCAGCCTGCTTGGAATCGGCGGTGGCAGCCTGACTGTGCCGTGGCTGCTGTGGCACGGACAGCGCGTGCAAAACGCCATCGCAACCGCGGCGGCCTGCGGATACCCCATTGCCATTGCGGGAACGGCCGGGTTCATTTTCCTGGGTGAGACCCAATCTTCAACGCCCGCCCTCGGCTACGTTCATTTGCAGGCGCTGGCAGGCGTGGCCCTGTTCAGCGTCCTCGGCGCTCCGTTGGGCGTAGCTGCCGTGCACCGCAGTTCACCACTGCTGGCGAGACGATTTTTTGCGGCTTTCCTGCTGGTTGTCGCAGTCAAAATGTTATTGAGGTGAGCCGACCGGAAGAATGATCGTGGTGCAAGCACCACCTGCGGCAGGATTATGAATGGTAATGCGACCGTCGTGTTCGCTGACAATTTTCCGGCAGATAGCCAGGCCCAGGCCGCTGCCCTGGGCCTTGAAGGTGACATAGGGTTCAAAGGGTTTTTCCAATACTGCCTGCGGATAGCCGGGCCCGCGGTCGCTGACCTCCATCTCCAGCCATTTCTTGCCCGCCTGCGTTATCAGCCGCGTGCGAATATGCACCTCTGCCTGCTTGTCCTCTGCCACCGCCTCGCTGGAGTTGACCACGAGGTTATGCAACAACTGCCGGATTTGCCCGCCATCCGCCGATAAACCCGGCGGTCCCGCAATCAGCTTCAGGTGAAAGCGTACGCGTTGGTCTTCGTGCTGGTAGAGCGCGACGACATCCTTGATCAGTTCATCAAACACGATTGGCTTGCGTTCCAGTTGCGGCCCCTGCGCATAGTCACCGAAGGCATCGACCAGGGAGCGCAGTGACTCGACCTGCGAAACGATGGTGCCGGTGGCGCGCTCCAGGATGCTGCGGTCCTGCTCCGCCAACTGGCTCATCAATTTCATTCGCAAGCGTTCCGCCGCCAGGCGAATCGGCGTCAACGGGTTTTTTACCTCGTGGGCGAGGCGGCGCGCAACCTCCGCCCACGCGGCCTCGCGCTGTGCCTGGTTGAGCATCGTGACATCATCGAACACGATGACAGCACCGCCCGCCTGGCTGACTTCCCCGCTCAGGCGGGAGCCGCGAACCAGCAAGATCTTCGTTTGTCCATGCGCCTGCAGACGTATCTCGCGCTGCCACTCGGCAGGCCCGCGTTTCATCTGGTATTCGATCAACTCGGCCAAAGGCGCCAACACCGGTGCCGATTCAGCACGTTCCGGCAACGCCTGGCCGGCAAAGAACCCGCCAGGCATTCCCAGGACCTCTTCCGCAGCGACATTGGCCGTGACAATGTTCAGGTCGTTATCGAGGGTGAGGACGCCGGCAGTCAGGCTGCCCAGCACGGTCTCGAGATATTCGCTCTGGGATTGTAACTGGGCCCTGCTCAGTTCGGCCTCTGTACTGGCGCTGGTCAAAGCCTCGGTCATTTCATTGAAGGACTGCACCAGGAAACCCAGTTCGTCCCGTGTCTCAGCCTGGATTGCATAGGTCAGGTCACCGGCCGCGATTTCGCGGGTGGCCTGCGCCAGTTTCGAAATCGGCGATACCAACTTTCGAGACACGTTCAGGGCAGCGAGTATTGCCAGCAGCACGGTCAACAGCAATACCAGCGAGAGGATCAGGATGAAACTCTGTTTCAGGGGCTCGCGCAGGAAGCTGAGGTTCTGATAGCGGTGGTATTCGCGCTCGATTTCACTCGCCAGCGTGGTAATCGATTCCGGCAGCGGATAAATCGCCTGTAGCAGGTAACCCTGGCCACCCGGTACGTTGAATGGCAGGCGCTGGATCACGCGTATTTTCAGAATACCGTCCGCCATGGGCTCCGCGACCGCATATTCGCCACGGTCCAGCGCCTGTAACAGGGCATAATCACCGGGCCTTTCCGGCAAATCGGCCAGCATGTTGATGTTGGCGCTGGCGAGCATCCGCCCATCACCTTCCATGACCGACAGCTCCAGCGGCCCGCTGGCGCTGACGTTGGCGAGCAGGGTCGTACGCACGGCGTCCGCGTCATCGCCCGGGTTATCGATCTCCCGCGTCAGGCGGCGCACCTGGTTACGGACCTCCAGCGTGCGGTTTTCCAGGAACTGTTGTCCCAGTTCAAGCGAATCGGCCAATGCTGATTCAACGCCGACATCAAACCAGCTATCCACAGTCTGGGTCAGAAAATAGGCGGAAAAGAAGTAGACGATCAACGCCGGTGGTAATGACAAAACCAGGAAGTACCTGACCCAGCGCGCCGACAGCATCGCGCCGGGCGCATGTTCGCGGACTTTCTTGGTCAATGAAATAACGCGGTGGAAAATGGCCGCGGTAACCACCAGCAATGCAAAAACGGTCAGCACAAGCACCCACACGTAGGGTTGGTTCAGACCGCTGGCGTCCTGTTGGACATTGCTGACCAGGATCAACGACACCAGCAGCACCACCAGTGCCACGGTGATGGGCAGTACCCGCAGTACCAGGCGCCTTACGCGCTTATTTCGAAAGGCCATACCGACCACTCCGAATCGTGCTGCCACTGGCGTGAAAACCAGGCCGGCAATTGCATGGGTGTTGGCAAACGGCTCTCATCCAGGCGGATGCGGGTACGCAATTCATAACTCCCCGTTGGCAATGGTCCTGTGGACAACTGGACGTTTAATTCATCGATGACCGCCAGCAAGTGTCGCAAACGGGAGAAAGATTGCAAGTCGCCGGTTTCCTCCTCTGACAGTTGGTAGCGTTCTATCAGGGGAAGATAGCGCAGATAGAAGTGCCTGACATCCCGCCGGGCGACAATCATGTTGTTATCATTGCGCAATTCCATTTCCAGCCTGATGCTCAGCGTTACGCCATGCTCAAGGGCCTCCCGCGCCTGCTGGCTCAGCTCCAGATTCTGTTGCAAACGGATATTCAGCGACTGGTAGGCAGGACTTATCAGGACATTCCTGATCACAAAGCCGTAGTCAAGCGCATCCTGCCGGCCGCAGCCGGCCACAACCAGCACCGCCAGGCTAATCAGGCTTGCGTAAAACCGCATAAAAAAATCCGTCCATCCGGGCCTCCCCGGGCATGATCTGTCGCCCGAATTGCTCAACTGTACCCCATTCCACGTCTGGAAACCCGGTTTCGGCATCGGCATGCTTTTCCACAAAATGCTGAATTTGAACACTGTTTTCGCGCTTCAGGATTGAACACGTCGCATAAACAAGCAATCCGCCGGGCTCGAGCAACGGCCACAAGGCCTCGAGTAGTTCAGCCTGTGTCCGCACGACGTCATCCACCTGGCGGCTGCTACGCAACCACTTGATCTCGGGGTGCCTGCGTATGACACCGGTCGCGCTGCAGGGCGCATCCAACAGAATCTTGTGGAACTTCCGCCCCGACCACCATTCAGCGGGCGTCGAAGCATCAGCAACGAGGGTTTCCGCTTGCAGGCCCAGGCGCTCAAGGTTCTGGTGAATCTGCCCGAGTCGCTGCGCCTGCCTGTCGAGCGCAGTCAATTCCATACCGGGGCAGCTTTCCAGCAGGTGGGCTGTCTTGCCGCCGGGTGCAGCACAGGCATCAAGGATGCGCTCGCCTTTTTGCGGATTCAGCAGGTCCCTGGCCAATTGCGCCGCCGGGTCCTGCACGGACAGCCAGCCTTTGCCGAAATGCGGAATATTGCCAACCGCGGTTGCCGGGCTGATGCCGATGCAGTCCCGGGCATAAGCGTGGTCTTCAATCTCGAAACCCGCGGCTTTCAGATCAGTGCGCAAAACCGTTTCATCCGCCCTCTGGCGGTTGATTCTGAGCCATAAAGGCGCCTGCCGGTTGTTGGCATCAATCACTGAACTCCAGTGATCGGGCCAATCCGCCCGAATTTCGTTTAACAGCCATTCCGGGTGCGCAAACCGGTACTCGGTCTGCTGCAACTCGCTCAAAAGTTGATCATGTTCGCGCTGAAAGCGCCTCAACACGGCATTGATCAATCCCACGGCCCAGGGCTTGCCCAGCAGACGGGCGCATTCGGCTGTTTCATTGATAGCCGCATGGCTGGCGGTATTGTCATGCCACAATTGTTGCAGGCCCAGCAGTAACAGGCGTTTTACCTCGCGTTCCCGCTTTTTGACCGGCCTCGACAATAAACGGCCGGACAACCACTCAAGGGCATTCAGCCAGCGTAAAACGCCATAGGCCAGGTGCATGGCGAAAGCGCTGTCCCGGCTGTCCCGGAGCTGCGACAGCGACTTACTTTCCGCGAGGCTTTGCTGGGAATCCAGCACGTCCGAAAGCACCCTCAATGCAGCCAGCCGAGGGTTCTGTGAGTTCTTTTTAGGCTTTGACAAACCGTTCACCAGGCCTGCGGATCATGGGCATTGAGAAACTGCTCTGCCGTCATTCTCTGGCCGCCCGCCTTTTGCAATTCAATGATTTTTAGAGCTTTATCTTCTGTACCGATAACCAGGGAACGACGCTCAGCCAACACCTCGCCGGGCTCGAGTGAAGTGACAGGATTAACCACTTCTGCCTGCCAGACGCGTAAGCGCATACCACCCAACTCAGACCATGCGACCGGCCATGGGTTAAACGCCCTGATCCTGCGTTGCAACACCGCGGCGGACTGCTGCCAGTCCAGTTCGGCTTCCGCCTTGCTCAGTTTGTGCGCATAGGTGGCCAGTGCGTGATCCTGTGTCTGTGGCTGCGGCAGCTTGTCGTTTCGCAACAGTTCAATGCAGTGCATCAGCGCCTTGGCTCCCATTGCGGCCAGGCGGTCGTGCAGGGATCCCGCCGTATCCTGGGCTTCCACCGGCGTGGCGACAGAATGGTAAACGGGGCCGGTGTCCAGCGTCTGCTCAATTTCCATGATGCAGACACCGGTTTCTTCATCACCAGCCTCAAGCGCTCTCTGGATAGGCGCCGCACCGCGCCAGCGCGGTAGCAGCGAAGCATGAATATTCCAGCAGCCATAGCGAGGCATGGTCAGAATGGTGGCGGGCAAAATCAGTCCATATGCGACGACGACCATCAGATCAGGCCGCAAAGCCGCCAGCTTTTCCTGCCAGGCGGCTTCTTTCAGGCTTGCGGGCTGCAACACCTGCAACTTGTGCTCCAGCGCCAGCTGCTTGACCGGACTGGCGCGCAGCTGCTTGCCACGACCCGCAGGCCGGTCGGGCTGGGTCAATACAGCGACAATCTCACAGTCATAATCAATCAGCGCCTGCAACGGAGGCAGGGCAAATTCGGGTGTTCCGGCAAAAAGGACGCGCAAAGGCGGATTCTGGTCAGTCAATTTATATTACCAGGTGCTCTGCGGCTTCTTTGGCCGCTATTTTTCTTTGCTTTTGGAGCTTCTTTCTCACAATATTTCTCTTCAGTGGCGACAGGTAATCGACAAAAAGACGCCCGATGAGGTGGTCCATTTCGTGCTGAACACATACAGCATGCAACCCTTCAAGCTCTTCTTCAAAGGTCTTGCCGTCAACGTCACAGGCGGTGACAGTGATATTTTCCGCCCTTTCTACGCTCGCGTATATACCCGGCACGGACAGGCAGCCTTCCTCGCAACTCTGCTCTCCGGATTGGGACATGATTTGCGGGTTTATATAGACCCTGGGCTGGTCCTGATTCTCGCTGACATCCAGTACCAACAGACGTTTGTGGATATTGACCTGGGTCGCCGCAAGGCCGATCCCATTGGCCGCGTACATGGTTTCTGTCATGTCTTCGACCAGTGTTTTCAAGTCTGCATCGAAGTTTTCCACGTCGGTTGCAACCGTGGTCAGACGCGGGTCCGGAAATTCCAAAATATTGAGTTTTGCCATATGCTTTAGTTACCTGATAAATAATTTAGGTGAACTTTTCCACCGCAGGAATTATGATAGCTAATGACGAACTAAGTTCGCCAGTGAAGAATAATGACCGCATCGGTCAAGATGGCTGGATGCCTACTATATGGGGAAAGGACCGTGATTAAGAAAATTTTTCACCTTATCCTGGTGGCGATGTTGGCAGGCACTGCGATGGCACAGGACGTGTCAGTGCGCGCCGATCACCCTGATGAATATGTTGTCGTGAAGGGCGATACGCTATGGGATATTTCCGGAAAGTTTCTGGAGCAACCCTGGCAATGGCCAGCTATCTGGCATGCCAATCCGCAAATTGAAAACCCTCACCTGATCTATCCCGGTGACCGCATTTCGCTGGTCTATATCGACGGTAAACCGCGGCTTGTCGTCAATGGCGGCAAACCGACCGTACGAATGTCACCCGGAATACGCAGGGAGCCCCGCCAGGCGATTCCGCCCATCGAGTGGGACGCTATCAAGAATTTTGTCACCAATGCCAGGGTGCTCGCACCGGGAAGCTTTTCGGACCTGCCCTACGTGGTCGCTAACGAGAGTCAGCGACAGTTGGCGGGTAGGAAAGATCTTACCTATGTCCGGGATCTTGACGGACGCCTGGGCGAGGAGTTTGCCATCGTCCGGATGCGCCACATCTACTATGATGATAACGGCATCATGCGAGCTGGCAAGCATAAGAGATACGCTGAACATCTGCGCTTTGAGCATGAGTATCCCGGTGACATATGGGATGCGACCCTGTCATGGCGCCGCAAAGACCCACCGGTGCTGGGCTATGAGTTCTGGGATATCGCAGTGGGTAGGATCGTAAAACTGGGTGATCCCGCGACTTTGGAGATCCAGGGCGGACGCACAGAAACCAAGGTTGGTGATTTTATATTGCCCATCGACGACTATGTCCACGACCCGCAGTTGTTGCCGCATGCGATGGATTCGGTACCTGAAGGTATGGAAGTAATCGCGCTGACACAAGCCAACTACGGCGCCGGTCACTACCAGGTCGTTGCGATCAATGCCGGTAGAAACCAGGGTGTCGAAAGGGGCCACGTATTTTCAGCCTTCCGCCCGGGCAAGCGTATACAGGACGAGGTCAAGTACCCGACCGGTAGCTGGGAAGACCAGAAGACATTGAACTACGACAAGGTCACTCTTCCGGATCAGTACAGCGCGCACATCCTGGTTTTCAGGGTTTTTGATGAAGTCAGTTACGCCATGATCATGAATGGGGAACGTCCGGTTAGACAATTCGACAAACTGAAACATCCGGACGAAACAATTTGACAGTTTAGTTCAACACAAGGGGGCTGCCACGAAGCAGCGTGATTGGTTAGTTATACTGAATGCGCCCTCGGTCGGGGGCGCTTCTCTTATCAGGGCCATCGAAGCACTGGGTAGTGTAGCCGGTGTCGTATCGGCCGGATCCCGTGATTTAACCCGCAACGGCTTTTCAGATGCGGCGGCTGAAGCGATTGCAAAGCCCGACGAAGACAAAATCGACTCGGATCTTCGCTGGCTGTCAGAGCCAAACCGCCACCTGCTGTGCTGGGATGATGATGCTTATCCCGTCCTGTTACGGCGCATCGACACCCCGCCTGCCGCGCTGTTTATCGAAGGTGATCCCGGCTGCCTGTGGCAACCGCAAATCGCTGTCATCGGCAGCCGCAACCCCACCAGTGGAGGGCTTGAACACGCGCACGATTTCTCCGCCACGCTGGCACGTCAGGGTATGACCATAACCAGCGGCCTCGCCAGCGGAATTGACACCGCGGCCCACATAGCGGCACTTGACGCCGGCGCGTTAACCATCGCGGTCAATGGGACCGGGCTTGACCGGGTATACCCGCGGAGCAGTCAAGCAGTCGCCGAACGTATTCATTCACAAGGCGCGATGATTTCCGAATTACCATTGGGCTCTCCACCTCTGCGCCGGCATTTCCCCTCGCGTAACAGAATCATTTCGGGTTTGAGCCTGGCGGTATTGGTTATCGAGGCCGGCCTGAACAGCGGCACGCTGATAACCGCGCGCAAGGCCGCCGAACAGGGGCGGGACGTGTTTGCTTTGCCCGGATCGCTGCACAATCCCATGGCCAAGGGCTGCCACCGGCTGATACGTGAGGGCGCGCGACTGGTGGAAACCACCGCCGACATCATGCAGGAGCTGGGCCCGCTGGCCGCGGAGTTGCAGATGGAACTTCGCCAGCGGCTCGAGATTGCCGATGACGACCAGGTACCGACCGCCGAGAAAAATGAGAGTCTGCTGGAGGACCCTGACTATTCCCGCGTATGGAAAGTCTTGGGATATGAACCCAAGCCTGTTGATACCATCATTGAACAAACGGGCCTGAGTGCACGGGAAATTTCATCCATGCTTTTGATGATGGAGCTCAAAGGTTTGGTGGTAAAACAGCGCGGTGGGCGTTATATTCGCTGCAACCCCGCGCGGGCTGAAACTTGAACAACAACACTAAAGTCCCAACCTGCGAGGAACCTTTTGGAAAAATGCTTTTCCCAATCAGGTTGGTATTCGGATGACAATTGGCACAAAAGTGCATTGACGCTGTGGCTTGTCTCCTCCATGCTGTTGCCAACACAACGGATAAGAAACAAGCGGGTGGATGTTGCAGCAAGCCACCGGCCAAACCTATTAAGGCTTGATAATGAAAGAAAATGTACTCGACGTGCTGATGTTTCTTTTTGAAAACTACCTTTACGACGAACCCGAGGAAGCGCCGGACAGGGATTCACTGGAAGAGAATCTTCACCAGGCCGGCTTCACGACGACGGAAATTGAAAAGGCCTTCAACTGGCTTGACGGCCTTGCCCAGCAGCGCCACCAACCAGACCTGTTCCAGGACAACCACCGACCCGTCCGCGTCTATGTAGATGCAGAAACCGCGAGGCTCGATACCGAGTGCAGGGATTTCCTCATGTACCTGGAGAATATCGGTATCCTCGACGCCCAACGCCGCGAGCTGGTGCTGGACCGCGTGCTGGCCCTTGAAACCGATGAAATCATCCTGGAAGACGTGAAGTGGGTGGTTTTGATGGTGTTGTTCAATCAACCCGGCCAGGAAGCCAATTTTGCCTGGATGGAAGATTTGATGTTTGACACCGAGCAGGAGTATCGGCACTAATAGTATAAAGCGCGGCCAATTGAGGCGGCTTACTTCGTGCTGAACCACGACTCAACTGGAGGAATCAACCAATTTGACACCGGCCTGTCCACGAGACAGGTGGTGCTTGTTTGAACATCAGATATGGCAAATAACCTACTTATCGTGGAATCGCCAGCCAAGGCGAAAACCATCAACAGGTATCTCGGTAAAGATTTCGAGGTACTGGCTTCCTATGGCCATGTGCGTGACCTGCCCTCCAAGGACGGCGCGGTAGACATCGACAACAATTTCTCGATGCACTATGAGCTGAGCGAAGGCAGCAAGAAACACGTCGACAAAATTGTCAAGGCCGCACGCAAGGCCGATGCGGTTTATCTCGCAACTGACCTCGACCGCGAAGGCGAAGCCATATCGTGGCACATCTACGAGATCCTGAAAGATAAGAAACTGGCCGGTAAGATCCCTTTCTACCGCGTCGAGTTTTCAGAAATCACCAAGCACGCAATCCTCGACGCAGTCGCCAATCCGCGCGAGCTTTCCATGGACCTGGTCAACGCCCAGCAGGCGAGACGTGCTCTGGATCACCTGGTTGGTTTCACGCTTTCACCCCTGTTGTGGAAGAAGATCAAGCCCGGTCTTTCAGCCGGTCGTGTCCAGAGCCCCGCGCTGCGTATGATCGTGGAGCGCGAGCGTGAGATCGAGGCGTTCAAAGCGCAGGAATACTGGACGATCGAAGCTGACCTGCAAAAAACCGGGCATGCTTTCACGGCCAACCTGGTGCGCCTGGAAGGGGAAAGGTTCAAGCAGTTTGATATCCAGGACGAAAGCCGCGCGACTGCCGTGCGCGACCAGCTGCTAGCGCATGCCGATGGCCAGCTGAAAGCGGACAGAATCAAGCGCAGGGAGCGTAAGCGCCGGCCTGCGGCGCCTTTTATAACCTCGACGCTACAGCAGGACGCCTCGCGCAAGCTCAGGTTTTCAGCACAGAAGACCATGCGTACGGCACAAACGCTTTACGAGGGCATCGAAATCAATGGCAATACAGAGGGCCTCATCACCTACATGCGTACCGACTCGGTCATGCTGTCCAATGATGCACTGGCCGATATCCGCGCACAGATCAAGCAGCAGTTCGGGAATGATTATTTACCCGAAAAACCGAATTTTTATAAAACCAAGTCAAAGAACGCCCAGGAAGCGCACGAGGCCATCCGCCCGACCTCAGCCAGCCTGGTGCCCGGTAAGATCAAGGCATCATTGACTGACGACCAGTACCGGCTCTACGAGCTGATCTGGAAACGCACCCTGGCCAGCCAAATGACACCGGCAAAAATGGATACCGTGGCCGTCGAATTCGATTGTGGATCCGGCGCCAGCTTCCGTGCCAACGGCTCCGTGGTTACCTTCCCCGGTTTTCTCGCGGCCTACGAGGTTTCGAAACCGGAAAGTGAGCGGCAGAAAGACAACCGCCTGCCTGACATGCAAGAGGGTGATGTCATCAAGCTCGATGACATACGCTC
>JABDPJ010000144.1 GCA_013042835.1 Lysobacterales bacterium | reverse complement strand
CCACTGCAGGTCTCAATACACTGACGATGCGAGTCAGCAGTGTCTGCCCGCCCAGCTCGATAAATGCCTTGCGCCTGACGCCCATGCGACGTGATTGACCGCCGGTAAGAATGACACCCGCTGGCTTACCGGTATTCATCTGCATGAGGCTCGCATACTGACACTCCCTGACGTGTATAGGTTGTTTAAAAGTTTTCAGGCAATTTACCCCCATTGCCGCGCATAAACAAATATAATCTCCTCCGCGAATCACTCATCAAACCGGGCCAGATGTTTCAGTCTTACGAACAGATATTCAGCAAGCGAGCCGACGCATACCAGAAGGCGATGGAGTTATATCCTGCGGCGCGTCAGCGAGAATTCCAACTGGTGGTCGAACATGCGGACCTGAATGCCGCGGACGTGATTTGTGATGCACCGTCGGGTGGTGGCTATCTTCGCGACTACCTGCCCACTGACATTAAGCGATACCTTGCCGTGGAAACCGCGCCGGATTTCACCGGGCACTGTCCGCTTGGCGAGCATGATCGAATCATTCATTCGCCACTGGATAATATTGCGATTGAAAATAGCAGCGTGGATGTCTGCATTAATCTCGCCGGTTCGCACCACCTTGAGGACAAGTCACGCTTTTTTCGTGAGGCCATGCGGATCCTGAAGCCTGGCGGGCGCTTGGTAATAGCAGATGCTGAAAAAGGTACCCGGGTTGACCGGTTTCTTAATGAATTTGTAGACCAGCACAACAGCATGGGCCATGAGGGCATCTTCCTGGATGATTCGACGGCAGCAGAGATATCATCCTGTGGCCTCGCGGTTCACAGCGATGAGCTCATCGATTTTCCCTGGGCATTCGAGACCGGGAACGATATTGGCACTTTCTGTAAACTTCTGTTCGGCATTGATCTTGCCGAAGCCGATGCTGTCCTCGCCGGTACTGAAGACATTCTTGGCTACATGCCTGGTCCCGGGAAAATCAATTTAGCCTGGAGCCTGCGCTATATCGTTGCAATCAAAAGCTGATGTTGCAGCTCCGCCATTTAAACACTGATACAAAGGACTTGTTTTGATCAATATTTCTGTCAAAGACCTGGACGGCCAGGTCCACGAAATCGAGGCCCGTGAAGGCGAAAGCCTGATGGAAACCCTGCGCCAGCACGAGTGGGGCGTAGCGGCAATTTGCGGGGGCTTGTGTTCCTGCGGCACCTGCCATGTTTACATTGATGAGGCCTGGCTGGACAAACTCCAGCAGGCGGATTCAGATGAACAGGATCTGCTTGATGAATTCGACTCCCTGCAAGCCAACTCGAGATTGAGTTGTCAATTGCCCTTGCTGCCTGTCCACGATGGGCTCAGCCTGAGCATTGCTCCGGAAGAATAAAGCAACCGAACCCGGGAAAAACATTTCCTGAGTGGCCCGGCCATCTTCCAGGCTGATATCTCAAGGTTTGCGATTCAACCCCAGCGCGAGGGCATTGGGGCGCCGCGGGTCTGCCGCACCGTAAAAGGTACCGTTCCGCCACATGATTGACTGGCTGCTGCCCATGGTCTGCTGCATATCAACAAAGTGGCCCATTTCTTTGAGTAGCCGGATGGTCTCGGGACTCATGCCTTTCTCGATTCCAAGCGGCTGCGCTCTCCACCCCTGGTGGATACGCGGCTGATGTGTGGCTTCTGCAATATTCATATCAAAATCGATCACGTTGACCAATACCTGCAACAGCACATTGATGATGCGGCCACCACCGGGTGTGCCAGTCACCAGCAAAACCTTGCCGTTCTCATCAAGCACAATGGTCGGCGTCATCGTGGACAGCATCCTTTTACCCGGCGCAAGTGCGTTCATGTGGTTGTTATCCGCGCGGTAACTGAAATTGCGCATCTGGTTGTCGAACAGAATTCCGGTTCCGTCAGCCACGTACCCGGAACCGAAGGAATAACCGAGTGTATAGGTGTTTGAAACGGCGTTGCCGTCTTTATCCATGACAGAGTAGTGGGTGGTGTTGCGACTCTCATACCGCTCGACCGGCTCGGCCCCGATGGTTTTCACATCGGCTGCACGCTTGAGGTCGATTTTTGCTGCCATGACTTTCGCCAGTTCCTTGCTGGTATAACCGTCGACAAACACCTTGACGAAATCCGGGTCGCCCAGCAATGACCTGCGGTTGGCTGCAGCACGCTTCATGACTTCCGCCAGTATATGCAGGCTTTGTGCACTGCCGGCTCCCATGTCGGCCAGGGGAAAGTTTTCCAGCATGTTCAGCATCTGTAAAAGTGTTACGCCGCCACCACTGACCGGCGGCATGGAAACGACCCGTTTCCCACGGTAGTCGGTGGCGACCGGTGCACGCTCTTTCACCTCGTAAGCAGCCAGGTCCTTGTGGTTGATGATGCCGCCGGACTGCGCAAAGGCCTTGACGATGGCATCGGCCAACTCGCCCTTGTAAAAAGCATCGGCACCGTGTTGCATGATCTGCCCAATCGACCAGGCCAGGTCCTTTTGCACCAGCAAATCACCGGCCTGCCACAACTGCCCATTCTGCTTCAGGTATGCAGAACCGCTCGAATAAAATTTCAAAATAGCCGCTGCCATGTTCAGCACATTGGCAAGATCATGCCCGACCTCAAAGCCATCGTGCGCCAGCTTGTAAGCGGGCTTCAACAGGTCTTTCCATGGCTTTGAACCAAAACGCAGCCAGGCTTTGTGCATCGCTGCGACCGTACCTGGGACGCCCGGCGCCATGGGCCCGAAGGTGAGCTTGTCCATATCCATCTCACCATCTGCCCGCATGAACTTTTCCACCGAGGCGGACATGGGCGCTACCGAACGGTAATCGAAGGCGACCGTCTTCTCCTCGGCCGCCATATGCGCCAGCATAAATCCACTGCCACCCAGGTTGCCCGCACGCGGCAGGGTTACCGCCAGCGCAAAGCCCATGGCGACGGCGGCGTCGATGGCATTGCCGCCGCTGGCCAGCACATCCCGCCCGACTTGCGAGGCAATACTGTTTTGTGACACCACCATGCCGAAGCGCCCGGCTACCGGATGGTGGATGGAGTCGTAACGTATGATGGCCTGCTTCAGGCCCGAACCGCTTACGGTTTCCCTGGGCCAGGCTGGCCCCGCAGAAAATGCCGCAAGCAGGATAAGGGCACCGAGGAGTGCTTTCTGGACCTTAAAATGGCGAACTGTTTTGGTGAAACTGATTTTCATTCTGTACCTGTTTCTTTATTTACCGGGATCCGGCCTGCGACTCGCTTGTTGCCAGAGCCCATCGCTTATGTCTGAACAATACGATGAAAAACAGCAAAATACCGGCCGCGGACCATCCTGCATGCACCCTGACCGGACCCGATTCCCGGGGCGGTGAATCATACGGGATACCAACCGAGTGACTGACAGATTTGACATTCAACATGTGAATGACGCGTATGTTCATATCCATTGCCGCACCGATTACGCCGTTGCCGGCGTTATCGAGATCGTCGGCAGCTAGCAAACCGGGGGTCAATTTCAACACCGAATCCACATCGCCAAGATTAGCATGCGAGCCACCGATGTTGATGAGCAGTTGCACCCCGTTGTCGCGTAGCAAACCTGCTTTAAGTGCGATCATCTCTTGCAGGCCGTTGGCCGACAGCACCTCAACGCCGGCGTCCTCAGCGGCTTTTTTCAATAGATCAAAGCCTTCAGGAGACAGGCCGTGTCCCAGTTCAGCCCCTCCACCCAGCGTATAGTAATCAGCCTTTGTCAGCATGAAACCGCCACGCCTGAGTTCGGCCGACAATGCCGGCCACGGGCTGCCCGGGTGGTTGGCGCCCCAGGTGGAGGCGCCCAAAGAGACGATCAGCAAGGGTTCCAACTGCAACGCCTCGGTGGCGGCGATGGCATTGACCAGCAAACCCGGAAAAGACGCCGAGGAATAAATGGCGACACGATCGCCTTTTTTTAACCCCAGCTGGCGGAACCAGCGGCTGAACTGAACCGCCCAGGCCGGGTTACACGCCGTGCGTTTCGAACTGAGATCTCCCAGCGTCGTGGTGATTCCGCTCCATTCGACGCCGATCAAACCGCAATCCCAGGGGTCGCTTTCGGACCCGCTCGCCGTGCCCTCCTGCGTGCGCCAGCTGGCCATATGCAACTGTGCAGAGCGTACTTTTTGCCACAGGGCGCGCTCCCCGGTTGTCAATGTCGCCGGGGTTGCCAGGTACCACATGGCCGCCAGGGCTGCCGCCAGCAATATCAATTTCCCGCTGGCTGTTGCAGCGAACTGCGTTTGCCCCGGGGGCGCTTCCCCGCTCAGCCTGTAGCCGGAAAGGAGCCGTATCTTTTCGATCAAGCGGTTCAAAGCAGCACCAGTTGGAACAGGTAGACACTCATGACCGTGACGATACTGACGGAAATGACCGCGGCGAGAGTCGGCATGAACCCCTGCCGCTGTATATCAGCCCCTATCAAACCCGGCACGACCCAGCCAAGCCACAGGGATGTTTCGCCCCATACTGACGCCAGCGGATAACGCAACGCTAACGCAATCAACATGGCGGCGGCGAGGCGCTGGCGCCCGTAGATGTTCGTCAAGCGCACCAGCAGGTCGAGGAGAACCCAGGTCACGACCCCTGCCGCGAGCGAGACCGACACTTTCAAGGGATCATTTATATACATGGCGATAACGCCAGGTGTGATGATGCCCCCGCAGGCCCAACCGGTTTTGTGATAATAGAACATGCCCAACAGCATGCCGACCGCGAGGCAAATGGTTTCGTGGTCGTAGGCCATACAGGTCGGGTCTTATCTCGCTTCGCCGGAGAGCGGTTCGCGCCATTCGAACAGTTCAGGATTCAACTCGAAGTTTCGCAAAGCAGCTTCCGTTGCGGGAGAAACCGCATGCAGGTAACGACCAATCGAGTCCTGGCTCACCGGGGGAATATCGATCATGGACACGGCTTTGACCGTGACTTCCGATTGCGGATAGCGAGTTTGCAAAGCGGCCGGTAACAGAAAATCCGTCATCTGCGTGTTCGGATCCAGAAACGCCGTCACTTCGACGCCACGGGAGGCGAAAGCCTGCTCCCAGAACGCCAGGGAATAGCCGAAATGTGTGCAGTTGAAACTCACGGTCAGTGGCCCGCTGTGCTGTTCCATACCGGTCAGAGCCTCATCAACGTAAGCATCGATCAGCATTTCCGTGTAAGGGCTGTCGTAACCCTGTTCGATATACTGGGTCAATTGTGGGCAGGCCTGGGTGACGACCTGCTCGTTTTCGATGCCCTGTTCCAGTAACAGGTTCTTGTGGGTGCCTTCATCGACGGTAGTCTGCGTCGCAAAAATGATGTTTTTCGCCACGGGCTGATCACGCAAATACTGCGCTATCTGCTCGACACCGTTGTCGACAATACCGACCACGGGAACCGCCGCTGAGCGGGCAAATTCCGTATCCGGAACCAGCACGGAAAGCGTGTTGCAGGCAACCAGGATGATGTCGGGATCATACCTGTCACGCATGCTTCCAAGGGCCTTGTTAAAAACCCTGATTTTCTCCTCGCGGGGATGCAGGCTGTTATAACCACCCTGGTCCCTGAAAAGCGCATTGAAGAAGATAATGTCCACTTGCTTGAAAACCCGTTGCTGCCGGAATTTCTCGACGGCATCAGCAACTACCGAAAGGCCACCAAGGCCCGAATCGGTGACCACGATGGTTATACTTTCCTGCTCCAGCAAGGCAGGCAGCCATTCCGGCTCTGACCTCTCCTGCGCCCCGGCGGGTAGCGGTATCAGAAAGAGCATCAACAGGGCCAGCATAGCGGTGCGCAGCCGCTTATCGAACGTCTGCCGCTCCCGCAAACGGTATTTCATGGGCTTCATTCCTAGTAACCGACCGCCTTGCCGTCACGACGCGGGTCTGCACCGCCGTAAAGCAGGCCGGTTTCATGATCGATGACCACGCCCTGCGCACCGCCGAAATAGAGGTCAAAAGCCTTCTTTACATCCAGCTTATGGCCCTTCTGCTGCAAGGCTGCCTGGACATCGGGTGCAATCCGCGATTCAATTTTTAGCGGCCCCTTTTCGTAGTTATTTATCCTGGGGGCCATGATGGCGGACTGGATATCCATATCGTGGTCAACCATGTTGCTGATCAACATGGCCATGGTGGTAATGATTCGCTTGCCCCCGGGTGATCCAATGGCCGCGAACGGCAGACCATCCTTCAACAGCAGGGTTGGACTCATACTGCTCAGCGGTTTTTTGCCCCCGGCAATCGAATTCGCCCGGCCCGGCCGCTTGTCGAAATCATCCATCTGGTCATTCATCAGCACGCCGGTCCCCGGTGCGGTGATGCCCGAAGCGAAGAAATGGTTGATGGTCTTGGTGTAGGCCACCATGTTGCCATCCTTGTCCACCACAGAAAAATGCGTGGTGCTGCCGCTTTCCTCGCCCCAAGGATCACCGGCCGACTGGAATTCCGCGACCGAGTCAGGGTCGATCCGGGCCACCTGGCTGCTGGCGTATTGCTTGGACGTCAATCCTTTCACGGGTACATCTACAAAGTCGGAGTCGCCCATATACTCGGCCCGGTCGGCGTACATCAGCTTCATTGCCTCGGCCCACAGGTGGATACTCTCCGCGGAATTCAGCTCCATTGCCCCGAGGTCAAAGTTCTCCATAATGTTCAGCAATTCGACGATGTGAGCGCCACCTGAACTGGGCGGAGGCGCAGAAATAATGTCGTAGCCACGGTAGTTACCCCGCACCGGTGTGCGGAAGCTCACTTCATAACCCGCCATGTCCTCGAGCGTCATGATGCCGCCATCGGCGCGCACTGCGGCAACGATACTTTCCGCCACCGGGCCGGTATAAAAGGCGTCGCGCCCCTGCTGCGCAACCAGGCGCAAGGTGTTGGCAAGGTCGGTATTGGCAATTGTCTCGCCCACCTGCTTGGGAAAACCGTCGGTCAGGTATATCTCCTCTGAAGCTGGAAACGTCACCAGGGCCTCGTAGTTTTCGGCAATCATTGCGGCCAGCACCGGTGATACCGGAACACCCCGTTCAGCGTGATCAAT
>JABDPJ010000141.1 GCA_013042835.1 Lysobacterales bacterium | reverse complement strand
GCTATCTTCAGTACATTGAATACGGTGCTCTCAGTTGTGCCCACAACACCCACGCCGACAGCTATTGCAACCTGCAATATCCCGAAACAGGCAGTCGCGATACGGCCGGCACGCAACTGCACCGCTTGCGATACTTCGCGTTTGCGCCACGGTAACCAGACATCTTTGATCAGGGCCGTGGCCGAGGAATTAAGTGAACTTGACAGCGTCGACATGGCCGCAGCAAAAACCGCTGCCAGGGTCAGGCCTGCCAGCCCTACCGGCATGAAATTTACAATAAAGAAGGCGAACAGCCGGTCGCCGTTGCCACTTGCCAACGGATTGGCTTCATTCAGTTGCGTGTAGAACGCCGCCAGCGCTATGCCTATGAGCAGGAACACGGCAAACTGCAGGAATACGACGAATCCGCTCAGGCCCAGGCTAAGCGCCGCATCCCGCTGGTTTTTTGCAGACAGGTAGCGCTGCACCATCAACTGGTCGGTACCATGCGTTGCGGCTGTGAGGAACGCGCCGCCCACGAGTCCGGACCAGAATGTCATGCTTGGCTTGGTCAGGCCGGGGTCAAAGTCGAATAAGCGGAACTTGTCCGTTTGGTTGGCAAATTCCATGATGGACGCCACGCCCCCCGGCATGCTGGCGATGATGATCGAGAATGCCGCCCCGGCGCCGAGCATATAGATCACGAATTGGATGCCATCGTTCCAGATAACAGACTTCGCACCGCCGACCAGCGTGTAAATCACCGTGATCAGACCAAGCAGGATCACTGAAACGGTCAAATCCAGCCCCAGCACGATCTGCAACACCAATGCCGTCAGGAAAAGCCGGAGCGCATCGCTGAGGTTGCGCGTGAAGAGAAACAGAACCGATGTCAGTCTCCGGCTCAAGGTGCCAAAGCGAGTTTCCAGCACCTGGTAGGCCGTGAAGTTCTGGCGCTGGAAATAGATCGGCAGCAACACGTAAATGATCAGGAGACGGCCGACAATATAGCCGATGGCAATCTGCAGAAAGGTCAGGTTACCGTTAATGGCGGCCGGGATACCGGGCAAACTGAGAAAGGTGACCGTGCTGGTTTCAGTCGCAACGATCGATAGCAGCAACACACCCCACGGCAGCGAGCGCCCGCCGAGGAAATAATCCGCGGAAGTCCGTTGGCCCCGCCCGACCCACAAACCGAAGGCCAGCACCGCCAGCAGGTAGAACACCACGACCAGGGCGTCTGTGAGACTTATGTTCAAGGAGAAACTCATGCGCTGAAGTCAGGTCCCCAAAATGCGATCGGCCCGGAATTCCGGGCCGATCGTTGTAGCGTTTACAGCAATCATATATTGCTGCTGAACCGGCCTCCGGTCAGAACAGGAACTTGGCCATTAACTGGATACGACGCGGGTTGAAGTAATTCCGCGGTTCGCCATAGCCAGCCTGGTCGAAGTACGGATTGATGTTGTAACCCGTCTGCTTGTTGAAGACGTTGAAAATATCCGCCCGCACCTGGATGGTGTAACGGTCGCCGCCGCCCAGGTAGAAGTTGTGGACATAGTTCATATCCAGCTGGAAGTGACCTTCCGACCTGCGCGAACCGGCTGGCTCAACATACCGGATGGTGCTGCTGCTGAAGCCATAATACCTGCCGTACCAGGTTTCCCAGGGCTGTCCTGACTGGAACATGCCATAGAAACCAAAGGTGCCGTTCCAGTCAAAGTCGTAGTAACCATAAGCTTTAAGCTGGTGGGTGCGATCGCCGCGCAGCGTACCCTGTTTGAAATCCCACAGCTGGCGCCCACGGCCATCTGCCAGGTTGGACGAGCCGATGAAGCGGTTCGCATCGTTGGCGCCACTGGTGTTGTCCTGATCGAAATTACCGGTGTATTCACTCCAGGTGTAAGACGCCGTCAGGTAGAACTTCTCATATTGCCATTCAGCTTCAAAACTGAGTTCGTAGAAGTCGGTCTTGGACCGGTCAAGCTGCGCGATGACATAGCTTGAGCCGCCGACTTCGTCACGGTAGTCATTCAACTCGGGGATATAAGGTTCTTCCGGCGCCCAGCCAACCGGCATGCAGCCGACCAGGTCGGGGTTCGTTGAACAGGCGTAACTTTCACGCGACCAGTTCCAGGTATCTTCCCAGAAATCCCGCGCGCCACGATAACGGAAATGCGCCCGCGTGGTCAGGTTGTCATTGACGCCCCAGTTCACACCGACGAGATATTCATCGACGTGCCGTGGGTCTATGCCCTCCTGGAAGAACTTGCCCGAGGAGGAATCCCTGGGCTCGATCTCGATCATATTGCCGTTGGCATCGAAATCAGCTTCGATCAGGGAATGCAGGTTGCGGTCCCAGGCTGCCGCCCTTGGCAGCGACGTGGCGGCCGGGTAGTAACGTGCATAGTTGGCAAAGACGGAAACGTTGTCCTTCGCATCCCAGGTTACGCCCAGGCGCGGCTGGAGCATTTCATCAAAGTCGATTTTCTTCATCAGGTAACGGTTACCCGGGGCCAGTTCGAAACCGGACAGGTTTGAATTATTCTTCTTGAGGCCCTGGCCATACAGCTTGTCTTCGGAGATCAACAGTCCAAGGTTGAAACTCCAGTTGTTCCAGTACATGGTGTCGTTGATCTCGATATTGCGGGACTTGGAACCCGTGTCGATAGGTGGAACACCATACTCACCGAGGCTGGTCTGGTAAAACAGCGCCTAGAAGAAAATCGGCTCGCCGTTACTGGCGGTTTCAACACCGCCGATCGGATCAATGAAACCCCAACCGTTCGATGATCTGACCAGGTATTCGCTGGTCTTTTCCTGGTGATAACCGGCGTGCAGTTCATGCGTGACAGAACCGGTTTCAAGCGTCAGGTCATAACCGAATTCCCATGATGTGCGGAAAAAGTCCTGGGTATTGAAATCGGTAGCCGCACCGACCAGGCCACCGCCATTTGGATCGCCATAGCCGTACTGGTTGATCAGTGGCTGCGCCCATGCATTCTGGACGGGATCACCCGGAGCCAGCGTTGGTACCTGGAAATGACCCATCCGGTCCAGGTTATTCAGATCGAGCATACCGCCAACGGTTGGCTGCACGCTTAGAATCAGATCCGGACGGCTGGTACTCTTGTTTTCATAATCGGTGTATTTGAAATAGGCGTTGCTGTTGTCGTTGATAATCCATGAGCCTTCAACAATTGCGATGTTCAGCTCGGTATCTGAGCCCGAAGAGCCGTCTGGATGCTCGAACGCGCCAACGCCCTCACCTGTCACCTCGCGGTCAGAGGTACGGTAGCTGGCGTCAAATAACAGGTTGTCAGTCGGTGCCCAGGTCAGTTTACCGAACCATTCATCACGAGTGCTTTTGTAATCGGGTACCGGGCCGTAAACGTTGTCGCGATTGTTGCGGCTTACGGTCGGGCGGTAAAACGAACCATAGAAAAACAACTTGTCCTTCATGATGGGCCCGGCCAGGCTGGCAACGATCCAGTCCTTGTCCTGCTGGAAATCTTCAGAGATATTTTTACGGTCAGCAGACAAGTCGGCAGGCTCTGTCTGGTAACTCGCAGAGCCATGGAATTCATTGGTGCCGCGCTTGGAGGTCGTGTTGACTTTGAAACCACCCGAACGGTTGAAACCGATGGCCTTGGCGCCACCGCGAACGATTGACACCTGGTCGATATCATGCGTTGACGGTTCCGCTGAAAGCGTGCCGTACTGCGGTAACGAAACGTCGACGCCGTCAAACTGGTAGGTGTTGTCCTGCCCGCTGCCACCGGCACTGGGACCACGGATTTCATCCTGCGTGTATTGAACGCCCGGGATCAGTTTGATCAGGTCGCGATACTCCTGCCCGACCGGTAATGCCCCGAAGGTATCCGTGCCGATAGATCCGGCCAGCGATGCCCCGCCGGTATCCGGCGCGATGGTGCTGGTGCCTACCACCAGGACCTCTTCCAGGTAGGATGCATCAGCAGTCAGGTCCACGACGAGGTTGACGACCGAACGCTGTTCCAGGCGCACGTTAGTGACACGGGTCAAGGTGGTCGTGTCATTGACCATGAATTTCATGGTATAGGTGCCAGGCGGTAGCAATGGCAGCCTGTAGTCGCCATTGTTCGAGGTCGTTGAGCTACGCATGCCAGGTAACACCGGGCTGGTCGCTTCGATGGTGACACCGCTGAGCGCTGAATTGTCAGCGGCGTTGCTGACTCGCCCGACAATCTCACCGGTTTGTTGAGCCAACAATGGCGTACTGAACATGGCTGCTGCGATCGCAACCAAAGCCAGTACCCATGTCAGCCCCCGTTGTTTACTAAGTGGTCTTTGCAATGCCGATTGATCATTCATTGTGTAATCCCCGGTTGGACGATTAAGTTAAGAATTTGTTATTGCTTTTAGCGTAACTTATCACTAACCGGGAGAAAGTAAAGAATTTTTTATTCCTTTATGCTATTTTTTCCGTTTCTAAAGACGCTCTGGCAAGTCGGAATCGCCGATGAAATTTGCCCGCGGCTGAAACCAATAAAAGAGATGGACAGGCATGACTATTTTCAAGACCGCTAAATTCAAACTCCCCCGTAGCGCGTGGCAATTCAAACTACTGGTTTACGGCGCAATAGCACTGCTGGTGTTAACCGCCGGTGGCTGTGCCAGCCGGGACTCAATTCATGTCGAATCAGCCAACCAGGATACCCGGGTAAGGGTAGTCGTTATCCACCACACAACGGGGGATTTCGGCTCTTCATTCAACGTCCTGACCGAGCCTTCCGGTAACCCTGTCAGCTCGCACTACCTGATCCCCGAACCCGGCGACCCGAGTTACGACAGCAAAAACCTGAAACTCTACTCATTGGTTAAAGAGGAAGGTCGCGCCTGGCATGCGGGTTCAAGTTACTGGGCCGGTAAAACCTCGCTCAATGACATTTCGATTGGCATTGAGCTGGTCAATCAGACCTATTGCCGCGAAGCCGGGGAGATTCAGTCTGCCGAAGAAGTGGACCAGGAGCCGGAAAGGCTTTGCTTCTTCCCCGACTTTGCCGAATCACAACTGCAGATACTTTTCAAACTTTTGCAAGGCATCTCGGAGCGGCACCAAGAGGTCAAACCAACCCACTTTGTCGGTCACGCCGATATCGCACCGCAGCGCAAAATTGATCCCGGGCCACGGTTTCCATGGCAACGCATGTATCGTCTTGGGTTTGGCGCCTGGTATGACGACGACACCATGTTCCGCTACTGGGAGCAGTTTCGGCAGGAAACACCCTCCGTTCTGACGCTGCAAACGGCCCTGCATACCTACGGTTACAAAATCGAGCTCAGTGGCGAAAACGACCAACAGTCACGCAACGTCGTTCGCGCTTTTCAAATGCATTTCCTGCCCCATCGCGTCAGCGGGGATTTCAACCGTGAAACCGCTGCGGCCCTTTACGCCCTGCTGGAGAAATATTACCCGGAGGAGTTTGCAAACCTGTTGGCGACCGCTAGTGACATCCAGGTTGAGCAGCGCTGAGAATGGTTTTTTCTGTCAACCACCAGAACTGTTACAAGTGGAAATGACTGGTTGTGCTGTGCCGCCCACATCTTTAGAATAAATTATTCAATCGGGCATTGAAATCTTTTCATTTTCAATTCCTTTAAGGGTTGGTAACCGGCAAACGGTGCCTGGAACAGAGTCGACAGCGTCTGTGACATGAGAAAATGGTCAAGCTAAAATGAAAATTCGAAGTATCCGCTTCGGCATGCTTAACGTGCCGCTAAAAACTCCATTCAAAACCGCGATGCGCACGGTCAGTGAAATCGAAGACGTCGTTGTCATCATTGAAACGGATACCGGTCACACCGGTTACGGCAGTGCACCTGCTACGGCCGTGATTACAGGCGATACGCACGGCTCCATTATCGAGGCCATCAGCAAGGTCATGGCGCCAGCACTGATCGGCAGGGATATTGCCGACCTGAATGGCCTGGTCACGATCATACAAGGCGCGATCGTCAGGAATTTCAGCGCCAAGGCCGCCGTGGAAATGGCGGTATATGACCTTTATGGTCAACTTTACGGGGCCCCCCTGTACAAACTGCTTGGTGGCGGCGACAACGTCATCACCACGGACATCACCATCAGTGTTGACTATATCGACAAGATGGTCGAGGACACGCTGGCAGCGATCGACCTGGGCTTTGAAACGCTAAAGATCAAGGTCGGCAAAGACCCGGCACTGGATATTGAACGTATCAAGGCTATTTACGCTGCGGTCAATGGGCGTGCATTGATCCGCCTGGATGCCAACCAGGGCTGGACACCCAAGCAAACCGTCTACGTCTTGCGTGCGCTCGAAGACAGCGGTGTGCGACTCGAGTTGCTGGAACAACCGGTGCGGGGCGATGATATCGAAGGTATGAAGTACGTCACTGAGCGTATCCATACACCGGTTATGGCTGATGAGAGCTCGTTCGGGCCCAAGGAAGCCATTGAGCTGATCCGAATGCGCGCCGCTGACATCAT
>JABDPJ010000120.1 GCA_013042835.1 Lysobacterales bacterium | reverse complement strand
GGTTTATCCCGGTCTTGATTTTAATCTGTAAAGTGGTATTTGACGCTGGCAGGTACTGTACACCGTCGCCAGTTTCAATGATACCTGAGGGCTGGACATGCCTGTCGTGGCTTTTATCGTGGCTTTTAGAAAACTACTTGAAGTCGGCTTGGGGCTTGGCATTGCCGCAAATGACCAATGGTGACATTATTAAAGGGACAAATGAAAAGGGCCGGAGTTTTCACTCCGGCCCCGCATGTACCATCTTCAAAAACCGGCTTAGATTTTCACGCCGAGTTTTTCCAGTGTTTCGATGGTCAGCTGACCGCTGGAAAGCCCATTGGCCCGCTGGAAATGACCAATAGCCTTGCTGGTCATCAGTCCGAGGACGCCGTCCACCGGACCCGCATTGAACCCTGCCTCGTTGAGCGCCCGCTGAACATTGGAGATCAGGTTCGGTGACGCATTGGTTTCGCAAAGTATGGGTTGCCAATGCAACTTACCCTCTTTCAGCAGCCTGGTTTCCTCTACGGTCTGGTACTCCGCCGGAATTTCCATACGTTGTTCACGCGCTTTGCTGGCCAGTTTACGAATCTTGACTGTCTCATATTCAGCAGGGATTTTAATCTCAACCGTCTTGGCTGGCGCGGTCATCACCTGCGTGCGAACTACCTTGGTTTTGGCCGGAATAACCTCTTCGCGAGTCGTCGGTGCGGCGGTCATCACTGTGCGTGTCACCGTCTTATATTCTGCCGGCACTTCAACCAGGCACATGATTTCGCCGGTGGCTTCATTGAGTCGTTCGATTGGCCCGCGTCCTTTTTTCCATGTTGTGTAGGCTTCTTTGACCAGAACCTGTTCGGTTTCGGTTGCATACTTTGCAGGCACTTCTTTGAGCACCGTGCGCTCCGGCTCTACAACAACGGTTTTCTCGACCCATTTGTAGGTTGCGGGTACTGTTTCCAGTCTTACGCCTTCTGGCTTGGTCATTACCGTCTCTTCCACCGATTCGTAGGTCGCGGGAACGATTTCAAGCTTCTCGGAGGCGGCCCGACTCAGCACTTTGCGAGTCTCAGTGGTGTACCTCGGTGGCTCGAATACCCGTGCGTAACACTCGCCTGCCCGGGCGTTCGGAGGCAGATCGGCCATAGAGTTGGTGCCAGTACTCTTGCTGGCCTCGAGTGCCTTGTTCGCAGCTTCTTGGCTCCGTTCCATGGCGGCGAGTTCACCGCGCAATTCGGCCTTCTGGGCTTCCTGTTTTGCAACTTCTGCCCTGAGGGCGTCAATTTCTGAGCTATCAGTGACGGGTGCGTCGTGTGTGGCACAACCGATGGTAAACAATGTTGTGGCAATTGCCATGGTCAACGTTCTTAATTTCATGTCTGGTCCCTGTATTGAAAAATTTATCGTGACGACATGCTACGGCATATCAGAACATTTAAATGTTAAAAGATGTTTCCATTGGGAAGGACTGAAGTCATTCCCAAGTTTGGTTGGCGGTCGGCTCCAGGAGTAGAAGAAGTTCCCGTGACTGCGGTTTTCGATGTCATTGAAGTCTGCCTGGCCACGCCAATTTCAAGCGCTCACGCAGAGATTCCAGGCGCTGAAACTTTGCTGCAGAGCAGAGGCGGTCAAGAGGCAGGTGTATTAGCCAAATTTTGTCTGACCTATTGCCGTGGTTGCGGTAAGCTTAGCCGAGTTGTGTTTTGTCCATGTGAGCGCACGCTGGCAAAACACGAGGAAAACTGGATAACAATAATCTGGAGGCCACATGGAAACCACTCCCACCACGCAATCGCAAACCCGTTCATTCACAACGATATTCCTTATCGAGATGTGGGAGCGCTTCGGCTTTTACGGAATGCAGGCGCTGATCGTCTACTACATGGTTCAGCGGCTTGGGTTTCCGGACGAACGCGCCACGCTGGTGTGGGGCGCGGCGGCGGCCCTGATCTATGTCGCGCCAGCCATCGGCGGATGGGTCGGCGACAGGGTTCTCGGCACGCGGCGAACGATGTTGCTCGGTGCCGTTGTCCTCACCCTTGGTTATTCCTTGATGGTGGTGCCGGGCCAAAGTAACTGGTTCCTGTTTTTTGCCCTGAGCGTCATCGTCGTTGGTAACGGCCTGTTCAAGGCCAACGCCGGCAACCTGGTGCGCAAGATTTACGAGGGCGATGATTCCAAGATAGACAGTGCGTTCACCATCTATTACATGGCGGTCAACCTCGGCGCGATGATTTCGCAGTTACTGACGCCGTGGTTAAAGGACTATGTCAACGAACATTATGGCAATGAACTGGGCTGGCACGTCGCCTTTGCCGTCTGTGCGATCGGCCTGCTGTTGGGCCTGATCAACTACTGGTTGATGCGCCGCACCATGGACCATATCGGGTCGGAGCCGGATGAAGAGCCGCTCCATTGGGGCAAACTGGGCGCCGTATTGGCAGGCAGCGTCGTATTCGTATTCATGTCCGCCTTCATCCTCGAGCACCAGGGTGTTGCACGGGCGTTCGTTTATCTCGCGGGCGTAGTCGTGATCGGCATTTTCGCCTACCTGATCAGCACCGGCCAGCGCAATGAACGCGCCGGCCTGATCGCAGCCCTGGTGCTGACGGTGCAAACGGTCTTCTATTTCATTTTTTACCAGCAGATGTCGACTTCTCTGGCGCTGTTTGCACTGCGCAATGTCGACCCGGCCTTTGTCGTGTTCGGTGTGCACCTGTGGGACTGGTCGCCGGCGCAGTTCCAGGCCTTTAACCCGATCTGGATTTTCATTCTCAGTCCGATCCTGGCCTGGGCTTACACGCACGCGGGCAAGGCCGGCAAGGATATTTCCATTGCCGCCAAATTTTCCCTGGGCTTCGTACTGGTGGCTGCCGGCTTTTTCATTTACGGCGCCTCGGATCACCTGGCCAATGAGCAGGGCAAGGTTTCCTCGTGGTTGATGGTGTGGGGGTACGGGGCCATCTCGTTGGGCGAACTGCTGGTCAGCGGCCTCGGGTTGGCGATGATAGCGCGTTATGTGCCCGAACGGATGGGCGGCTTCATGATGGGGGCGTATTTCGTGGCGTCCGGTGTTTCGCAGTACCTCGGCGGTGTTGTCGCAACCTATGCCAGTGTGCCACGCAATATTACCGATCCGCTCGAGTCGCTGCCGATCTATACCAGCCTTTTCAACAAGCTGGGCATTGCCGCCCTGGTCTGCACCGCGATCGCCATCGCTGTGCTGCCATTGATGAACCGTTTATCGAAGGCACACCACGGACAGGATTAATGGACGGCTTGATTGATCGAACCCTTTAACGCATGAAAAGAGCATCCCTCATGCATGTTTGTTTGCTTTTCACACGATGATGCTGCGGCCGTTTGGCCGGAAATCATCCGCCTGAAAAGCGAGGGGATCAACATCTGGTCCGACGAGGGTATCGAAGCCGGTATTTGCTTTATCCGGCCCCGCGACCAGGCTAGCGGTTGGCGTCGAGCGCCTCGCAGAGTACCGCATTGTCATCCGCGACCCGCCTGATCGGTATCACCCCCTGCCGGTTTATAGGCGGAATATCGTATTCAACGGTGCCGGCGCTACAATTGTCAAAGCTCAGTTCTATGCTGCCATAAGACCCCGGTGGATCCGTGCGAGTGATTTCGGTCGCGGTATCGAACAGGCCGCCGGATGCGATCTCTATATTCATGGTAGCGCGGTTGCCCTCTATAGGTCCCACTGCTGTCAACCAACGGTGGCCGGGATCGCCGAGGTTGGCTGTCGCACCTTCGGGCGGGAGTTCGGTGTCATAGGTAAACCATGCCATTGAAACCACGTTCAACTCAGGAAATATGGTGATGAAAAATCCCTGGCCAGAGGTTTCGGCGTTATACCAGGCATCGTTCAGCCCGGCGTTCATTTGAAATACAGGGCAAATACCTTCAAACACGCAGGCTGCCCATTCGGGGTGGTCTATGAACGGGTTCCGGTTGCCCTGGAATGACGCCACTGCCTCGTGGTGCTGCATTTCGATAGCATCGACAGGGTCTTCGGCATGCCACTGCAGCAATACCGACAACAAACCCATGTAGCCGATGGCCTCGTTGTTGCCCGTATTCGACTGGTCCATCAGGTCGCGGTTATCGGTCAGGATCAGGTCGGGCTCGGCGAAGCCTGTAATGCCATGCAGTCCGCCTTCATAGCGGACATCCATGTACATCATCGCACGCGCCACGTCACCACGGCGGCCGGACCAGGTTTCCCACCTGCCGTAGGTGTATTCACCATCGGTCCAGTTCGAGTCCCCGGGGTAGCCGCCACCTGCGCCGCCCCTGCCGTCGTTGCTTACGGTTACGTGTTGCTGGCAGCCTGCGTCGCAATCGTCGTAGGGTTTGTTCGAACGTTCGAAGTTGTAATCACTGTCGGACAAAAACAGGTGATGCATATCGGTGTATGGGTAGTTCAGGCTCGCTCCATTGTCGGGAAAACCGTAGGACTTGGGCCAGGTATGCTCACGGTTGTAAAAATCATTGCCGCCATTGCGTTTCAAATAACTGGCGTTCCGGTAGATAGTGGTGATGTTATTCGGCACGTCCCGGTCCTCGTCGGCGATTTCCAGGACGTCCCAGGTATCTGTTGACGATGACGTGTAGGGATAACGCGTGTGGTCGTCAATGATCGCGTGCAATGAATCCCGCAGTGCCTGGGGGGTTGACGTGATGACCGTAGCGTAATACCCCGGCTCTGCGTCGGCCCGGACCAGCCCCGTGGTGAACGCCAGGCAGGTCACCATGCTTATGAGTGTATTGCGGTTCAAAATGTAGTCCTTTGCATTCTTTGTGGTCATCTGCCTATGCCAGCGCGGCGTTGACGATGTCCCGGGCCTCGGCCTGGATCTGCTTGAGGTGTGCCTCACCCCTGAAACTCTCGGCGTAAATCTTGTAGACATCTTCCGTGCCGGACGGCCTGGCGGCGAACCAGCCGTTCTCGGTGCACACTTTGAGGCCGCCGATGGCCGCGCCGTTGGCGGGGGCATGTGTCAGCCTGGCAGTGATCGCTTCACCCGCCAGGGTCTTCGCAGTCACCTGTTCGGGCGAGAGGGCAGCCAGCTTCGCCTTTTGCTCGCGGTTTGCCGGGGCGTCGATGCGTTGGTAAACCGGGTCACCAAACCTGGCGACCAGGTCCCGGTAGTGGTCGCCCGGATCCTTGCCGGTCACCGCGAGAATTTCACAGGCCAGCAGGCACAGGATGATGCCATCCTTGTCGGTGCTCCAGACCGTGCCATCCCGGCGCAGGAACGAGGCGCCGGCGGATTCCTCGCCACCGAAGCCGAAGGAGCCGTCGATGAGGCCGTTGACGAACCACTTGAACCCAACCGGGACTTCCTGCAGGTCACGGCCCAGGTCGGCCGCCACGCGATCGATCATGGATGAACTGACCAGCGTTTTACCGATCGCGGCATCAGCCCGCCAACCTTTGCGACTGCCAAACAGGTAGTTGATGGCGACAGCCAGGTAATGGTTCGGGTTCAGAAGGCCCGATGAAGCCGTGACGATGCCGTGACGGTCATAGTCAGGGTCGTTGCCAAAAGCGATGTCGAATTCATCTTTCAGGGCGACCAGGCTGGCCATAGCATAGGGTGAGGAGCAGTCCATGCGGACCTTGCCGTCGGCATCGACGGTCATAAAGCTGAACGTGTAGTCGACCGTATCGTTGCGGGTGGTAATATCCAGCCCGTATTTCTCCGCTATCGGACGCCAGTAACGCAGGCCGGACCCGCCCATTGCGTCGGCGCAAATCCTGAGGCCGGCGCGCTGGATGGCTTCCATGTCGATGACATTGCAGAGGTCATCCACGTACGGGGTGATAAAGTCATGGCGCAAGGTCGTAGCGGCCGTGATCGCACTGGCATAATCGACCTTTTGAACGCCGCCGTTTGCATTCTTCAGCAGTTCATTCGCGCGGTCTGCGATCCAGCCGGTGGCGTCGGAGTCTGCCGGCCCGCCGTTCGGCGGATTGTATTTGAAGCCGCCGTTGTCAGGCGGGTTGTGCGAGGGGGTAATCACAACGCCGTCGGCAAGCCCCGCGGTTTTGCCCCGGTTATGGGCAAGAATCGCGTGCGAGATCACCGGGGTAGGGGTGTAGCCGCCATCTTTATCGATCATCACGGTGACGCCGTTGGCGGCAAAAACCTGTAACGCGGTCTTTTCAGCGGGCGTGGAGAGGGCATGCGTGTCTTTTCCCATGAACAGCGGCCCGTTGATTCCCTGCGCGGCGCGGTATTCGCATATCGCCTGCGCAATCGCCAGGATATGGTCCTCGTTGAAGCTCTTTTTCAGCGCAGTGCCGCGGTGCCCGGACGTTCCAAAAGCGACTTTTTCATCGGGGTTGGCGACGTCCGGCCGGGATTCGTAGTAAAGACTGATCAGTTCAGCGACATCGGTGAGATTATTCTTCGCAACGGGTTTACCCGCACCTGGGTGAATGGCCATTAAAGGTTCTCCTTAGAGTGTCGTCTGTCGAGTCGCGCTGGTTGTCAAACCGGGTCTGGATTTTAACACGGGCCGGGTTGGAATGGCTGCCCGGATTGGGGTTCAATTTGCTCCGCTCTTGCTACAATAAGGCCATTGCAAACCACGAGGATGAGAATGCCGATTATGAACCAGCTGGAGAGACTGCAGCAGTACACGACCCTGGTCGCCGACACCGGCGATATCGAATCCATCAGGCGTTATCAGCCCGAGGATGCAACGACCAATCCCTCGTTGCTTCTGAAAGCTGTCGGTCTGCCCCATTACCAGCACCTGTTACAGCAGGCCCGGGATTTCGCCGCAAACCAGGGCGGTGACTCACGCACCCAGCTTGACAACGCGACCGATCAACTGGCCGTCCTGATTGGCCAGGAAATATTGAAAATCGTGCCCGGGCGTGTTTCAACCGAAGTGGATGCCAGGCTTTCATTCGATCAACAGGCAAGCATGGCCAGGGCCAGAAAGCTGATCGGCCTGTACGAGCAGAACAATATTGGCCGGGACCGTATCCTGATCAAGCTGGCTTCGACCTGGGAAGGCATCCGGGCCGCCGAGGAACTGGAGAGGGAAGGCATCAATTGCAACCTGACGTTACTGTTCAGCTTCGTCCAGGCCCAGGCCTGCGCCGACGCCGGCGTGTTTTTGATTTCGCCCTTTGTCGGGCGCATTTTTGACTGGTACAAACAGTATGACGGCGTGGAATCCTATGCGCCTGTCGAAGACCCGGGGGTGCGTTCGGTGCAGCGCATTTATGCCTACTACAAGACGCACGGTTTCAATACCGTGGTCATGGGCGCAAGCTTCCGCAACGCTGACCAGGTGCGCCAGTTGGCGGGTTGCGACCGGCTGACCATCAGCCCTGGCCTGATGCAGGAACTGGCGGATAGCGACGAGGCACTGGAGCGAATCCTCACCCCCGGTGCCGTGTCATCGGATGATGGCAGGGTCGAAGCCAGCGAGGAAGGGTTCCGCTGGGACCACAACCAGGACGCAATGGCAACCGAAAAGCTGGCCGAGGGTATTCGCAAGTTTGCAGTCGACCAGGTGAAGCTCGAGAAGGTGTTGAAGTCCTGAAGTAAAGTATCCACAAGGATTGCACGGTGAAGATCAATCGCATTGAGCTGTAT